>AP024676.1:622481-933722 GCA_025998955.1 Candidatus Roseilinea sp. | reverse complement strand
CGAGCTGTATTTCTACGGGCGGGTGTTCGGCTTCACGCCGGCGGACTCGATCGAGCCGGTCGAGATTGAGAATATGGGGTGAGAGGTCAGGGGTCAGGGGCCGGGGGTCAGGGTCAGAGACGCAAGACGCAGGACGAAAGACGAAAGACGCAAGTCGGGAGTAGTGAGTCAGAAGTCGGGAGTCGGACGCAGAGAAGTGCGGACGCGGATGATGCATGCTGAGCGCAAGCCTGGTTCGTGAGCGCGCCATCGAGATGGGATTCGACCTAGTCGGGTTTGCGCCGGCCGGGCCGGTGCCGGGCGCCGAGCGCTTCCTGGCCTGGCTGAGCGCCGGACATCACGGCCAAATGGCCTACATGGCGCGCGAGCCGGAACGTCGGCTGGACCCGCGGCGCGTCATGCCCGGCGCGCGCACCGTCGTCATCGTCGGCGTGAGCTACGAGACGCTGGCCGTGCCACACGAGATACTCCAAGACCCGTCGCGCGGGCGCATCGCCCGCTACGCCTGGGGCGCCGACTACCACGACGTGATCACGCCGGCGCTGCGTGCCTTCGGCGAATGGCTGGCCAAAGAATCGCGCGCCTACGTGGACACCGGGCCGGTGCTGGAACGCGCCTGGGCCGAGCGCTGCGGCCTGGGCTTCATCGGCAAGAACACCTGCTTGATCCACCGCAAGCGCGGCAGCTACCTGTTCCTGGGCGCCGTGCTTTTGAATGAAGAATTGAGCATCGAGAATGAAGAAATTGGCATGGAGCAATCCCTTTCTCAATTCTCAATTCTCAATTCTCGATTCCAAAGATGCGGTCGCTGCAGCCGCTGCCTCGACGCCTGCCCGACCCAAGCCTTCCCTGCGCCCGGCGTGCTCGACGCGCGGCGCTGCATCTCCTACCTCACCATCGAGCTGAAAGGCAGCATTCCGGTCGAACTCCGTCCGTTGATGGGCAACTGGGTGTTCGGCTGCGACATTTGCCAGGACGTGTGCCCTTACGTCCGGCGATTCTCACGTCCGTCCGGCTCTTGGCTGGCGAAGGCGTTTTACCCACCGAACGTCGAGCGCGCCGCACCCAAGTTGCTAGATTTGTTGAGCATGGATCGGATGACATTTAACGCCCGCTTCAAGGGCACGGCTATCATGCGGGCGAGGCGACGTGGCTTGTTGCGCAACGCGTGTGTCGCCGCCGGCAACTGGGGGAGCGACGAAGCACTGCCGGCGTTGCGCCGCCTGCTCGACGACGAAGAGCCGCTGGTGCGCGAGCACGCTGCGTGGGCCATCGCTACAATAAGTGAGTGCGCTGTCCACACGAGCCGCGCCGCGCGTTCAGTGAGTGAAGAACTATGAAGAAAAACTCCTGCCTCCCTGCGTTCATCGCAGCCGCTTTGATCTGCTCCGCCGCAACGTCTACCCCAATAGTCCTCGCCCAGGACGGCGACGTGGCAACGCAACGGCGCGCTGCCATCGCATCGCCTTTCCCCACCGGCGAGATCATCGTGAAGTACAAGTCGCCGGAGAAGTTCCGCGTGCTGGACGCCGCTGCTACGCAGATGGCCGCCAGCGCCGCCGGCCGCGACGTCGCCCCGCTGCACACCCTGACCGCCGAGGCGATGCGGACGCTCAGCGCACAGGCCGGCGTCGCCCTGACCCATGTGCGCGAGATGTCCGGCGAGGGGCACGTCCTCCGGCTGCCGCAGCCCCTGCCCTACGACGAGGTCGAGCTGATCACCAAGCGACTCGAGCAGCTCGACGAGGTGGAATACGCCTCACCCTCCGGCCGGCGGTTCATCGCCCTCACGCCCAACGATTCGCTCTACGGCCAGCAGTGGCACTACGTCGCGCCGGCGCCGGGCAACTACGGCGCCAACCTGCCGGCGGCGTGGGACATCACTACCGGCGCGGCCAGCCTCGTCGTCTCCGTTATAGACACCGGCATCCTCTTCGACCACCCCGACCTGGCCGGGCGCACCGTGCCAGGCTACGATTTCATCACAAACGTCTTCATTGCCAATGACGGCAACGGACGCGACCCTGATGCTAGCGATCCGGGGGATTGGTCTACTTCCAGTGATCCATGCGGCGCGTCGCCCAGTTCGTGGCACGGCACACACGTGGCCGGCACGATCGGCGCAGCAACGAACAACAGCACCGGTGTGGCCGGGATCAACTGGGTCTCGAAGATCCTGCCCGTGCGCGCGCTGGGCCGGTGCGGCGGCACGGACGCCGACATCATTGACGGCATGCGCTGGTCGGCCGGCCTCAGCGTGCCGGGTGTGCCCGCCAACGCCAACCCGGCGCGGGTGATCAACATGAGCCTGGGTGGCTCCGGATCGTGCACCTCCGCGCTGCAGAACGCCGTCAACGCGGTCATCGACGCAGGCTCTGCCCTCGTGGTCGCCGCGGGCAACTCGAACGCGCCGGCCATCGGCTTCGCGCCGGGCAATTGTAACAACGTCATCACCGTCGCCGCTACGAATCGCAACGGCAACAAGGCGACCTACAGCAACTACGGCTCCATCGTCGAGATCAGCGCGCCAGGTGGCGAGAGCGGCAGCGACGGCGTGCTCTCGACGCTGAACGCCGGCACGACAACGCCGGCAGCGCACAACTACATGTTCTACAAAGGCACGAGTATGGCGGCGCCGCACGTAGCCGGCATCGTTTCGCTCATGCTGTCGGTCAACGCGTTGCTCACGCCGGAACAAGTGCTCAGCCTGCTGCAGACCACAGCGACGCCCTTCCCATCCGGCAGCACGTGCAACACGACGAACTGCGGCGCCGGCATCGTGAACGCCGCGGCCGCTGTCCAGGCCGCGCAGGGGAGCAGCGGGCCGCCCACCAGCCCGCGCGCCTACGTGCCCATTGCAGTGAAGCAAACCGCGCCGCCCGGCGGCGGAGGCGGCAACTTGGTGAACGGCGACTTCGAGCAAGGGCCGAGCGTGGGCTGGACGATCAGCTCGAACTATCCAAGCGAGTGCTTGATCTGCGACCGGGACAACCTGCCGTCAGTCGGCCCGCACGGCGGTGATTGGGCTGCCTGGTTCGGCGGCGTCAACAATGAGAACGCCTCGCTGAAGCAGACCGTCACCATCCCCGCCGGCGCGCCGTATCTCGGCTTTTGGCACGTGATCGCCTCGAACGACTTTTGCGGCGACAATTACGACGTCGCCCGCATCAAGGTCAACGGCACCGACGTCAGGAAGATCAACCTGTGCTCGACCACGCACAACCCCAACTGGACGAAGACCTCGGTCAACCTGAGCGCCTATGCCGGCCAGTCGGTGCTGCTGGAGCTGACCGTCAAGACGGATAGTTCCATCGTCAGCAGTTGGCTGGTGGATGACTTGGCGTTCCAGGCGACGCCCTGATGTGGTAACGCTTAAGCAGAAGCCCGGTTTCTTCGAGAAACCGGGCTTCTTTTCGTTCATTCGCCGGACTGCAACCGCGCGATGGCGCGGTCGAGGCGAATCAGGCAGGTCTCGCGGCCGAGGATGGCCATGGTGGCAAACAGGGGCGGCGTGACGGATTTGCCGGTCACCGCGTTGCGCACCACGGTGAACAGTTGCGTCGGCTTGAGTTGCAACGCCTCGCACAACACGCGCATCGCTTGCTCCAGCGGCGCATCTTCGAACGGCTCGACCGACTCGACCACCCGGCGCGTCTCGCGCAGCGCGTAGAGCGAGAGGTGCTGCTCCATCTTCGGGCCGATCAGCATCTCGGCCGGCGGCGTCTGGATATCGGCGAAGAAGAAATCCACCAGCGGCGCGGCGTCGGTCAATTTTTTGGTGCGCTCCTGGATGTGCGGGACGATCCTGAGCAGCAACGCGCGCTTCTCCGGCGTATCCACGGGAATGCCCGCGTGGGCGAGGAAAGGGATCAGCCGCTCGGCCAGGTCCTCGGGCGCCAGCCGCCGGATGTGCACGCCGTTCAACCAGTCCAGCTTGTGGTAGTCGAACACGGCCGGCGAGCTGCCCACGCCCTCCATCGAGAACTTGGCGATCAGCTCCTCGCGGGTGAAGACATTTTGCTCGTCGCCGCCGCCGGGCGCCCAGCCGAGCAGCGCGAGAAAGTTGATCAGCGCCTCGGGGATGTAGCCCTGGTCGCGGAACTCGAAAACACTCTGCGCACCGTGGCGCTTGCTCAGCTTCTTGCCGTCGGTGCCCAGCACGTTGGGCACATGTGCCCACTTCGGCTCCTCCCAGCCGAAGTAGCGGTAGAGCAACACATGCTTGGGCGCGCTGGGCAGCCAGTCGTCGCCGCGCAGCACGTGCGTCACGCCCTGCAGATGGTCGTCCACGACGACGGCCAGGTGATACGTCGGGAAGCCGTCCATCTTCAGCAACACCTGGTCGTCCACCTGGGCGTTCTCGAAGCTCACCCGCCCTTTGATCAGGTCGTCGAACTCGGTGCGCCCATCGCGCGGCAGGATGCGCATGCGGATGACGTGCGGCTCGTCCGGACGCACCTCGGGACGCAGGCGCATCTCCTCGCGGAAGATGAAGGTCTGCTTGCGCGCCTGGGCCGCCTCGCGCATGCGCTGCAGCTCTTCCGGCGTCTCGTTGGCGCGATAGGCATACCCGTGCTCGACCAGCCATTCGGCCCACTGTTTGTAGAGGTGCAGGCGATGCGACTGGACGAACGGCCCCGGCACGCCCTTGTATTCGCCGTCCTCCAGCGCGCCGGGGTAGTCCTCGTTCGTCTTCATCGTCCGCAATTCTTCGTGATCCGGCCCGCCGTCCAGGGTGATGCCCAGCCAGTCGAACGACTCCAGGATGCGCCGGGTAGATCCGGGGACGTAGCGATCCTGGTCGGTGTCCTCGATGCGCAGGTAGAACTCGCCGCCGGTGTGCTTGGCCAGCAGCCAACTGAAGATGGCGGTGCGGACACCGCCGATGTGCAGTTCTCCCGTCGGCGAGGGTGCGAAGCGAGTGCGCGCCTTCACGCTCACTCCTTCAGCCAGACGTCGCCGGCACGCTGATAGCTGATCAGCTCTTCCGGCTTGAAGTAGAGCGCGATCTCCCGCGCGGCGGTCTCCGGGCCGTCGCTGCCGTGCACGATGTTGCGCGAGACGTCCAGGCCGAAGTCGGCGCGAATGCTGCCGGGCGTCGCCTCATTGGGCCGCGTCGCGCCCATGGTCTGGCGCGCAGCAGCGATGGCGTTCGGCCCCTCCAGGCACATCACCACGACCGGCGCCGAGGTGATGAACTTCACCGTGCCCTCGAAGAACGGTTTGCCCTTGTGCTCGGCGTAGTGTTCCTCGGCCAACTCGCGCGAGATCTGCATCAGCTTCAGGCCGGCGATGCGCAGGCCCCGTGCCTCGAATCGTTTGATGACTTCGCCGACCAGCGCGCGTTGCACGCCGTCGGGTTTGATGATGATCAGTGTGCGTTCCATGGAATTGTGTCGTTCTGTGTCGTTTCTTGTTGAGACGGGTTGCAGTAGGTCATGCGTCGGCCGCCAGCACCATTGCGCGATGATAGGCATCCAGTGCAGCGTCCACGTCGCCTTTGCGGGTATAGGCCATGCCGAGCAGCTCGTGCACGGCGCGACTTGCCGGCTGCGCCGCGCGCACGGCCTCCAAGTCGGCGATGATCTCGTCCAGCACCCTGCCCCGGCTCGCCGCGATCGCTTTCTCGTAGAGCTGGACCGCTTCTTGCCAGCGACTTTGGTGGATTGCCTCGCGCGCCGCTGCGGCCTTGTTGACCGCCATCGCTACAGCCGGCGCCGCGCCCACGGTGAACCCGCTCACACCGCGCTCAGGCGCGCGCGGCGGCGATGCCGCAGCCGGAGTCTCGGCTTCCGCTTCGCCCACGGCTTGCTCTCCGGCCTCCCACTCCAGCGGCTCGATGTGCGCAGGCACGCCATCGGCCACGTCCGGCGTGGGACGTTGCAGGCGCGCCGGGACAAAGCCGCCCGGCTGTGGACTTAGTTCATCCGGCAGCCATGCCGGCGCCGCTTCACCGCCTTCGTCGAGCAGGTCCTCGGATTCCTCCCACTCCAACGGGATGAGCGATTCGGCGGAGATCGCCTGATCGCCGGCGCCCGTGACGTCGTCGAGATGGACGACGTCGTTGCTCGCAACGATCTCTGCTTCGGCATCGGCGCTCGATGCCGCGATGGTGATATCGTTGCCTTCGAGCGGATGCGCCAAGTCATGTGGGAAGGTCTGCGGCGCGATCCGCTCCAGCGGCTTGGGCGCGGATGACGCTGCAGCGACCAGGTCGTTCACCCAGTCCGCACGGTCCAGCGCCTCCGCTTCCTCCGGTGCCGGCCAAGGGGACGGCTGGCGAATCGCCGGGACGCTCACCACTTCGAGCGGCGAAGCAGTGCCGAGCAACGCCTTGACGTGGCGGTGATCGGGATCGAGGCGCTCGATAGCGCGCAGATGTGCTTGCTCCAGGCCAGCAGGGCCGATTTGCCGCCAAAGCGTCAACAGCAGCGCGTGTGCGTTCAAGCAATCGGGCTGCATGTCCAGGAGGGACTGGCATACCTCGGCGGCGGCGACGCGCGACCCGGCCTGCCAGAGCGCGTGCGCCAGCGCCACCAGCACATCGGCGCGATCCGGGCGTTGCGCAGCGATGTAGTTCAGCCGCGCGATGCCCCGGTCGAGCAAGCCGGCGCGCATGTCGTTCAGGCCCTCACGCAGATGCGCGCCTATGTCCAGCAAATCGGCATCCTTAGCGCCGGGGGAGGCGAGGATGCGTAGGAGCGCCTCGTCTTGGGGCTCGTAATCGAGTGCCTGCCGAGCAGCGAGCTTCGCCTCGGCGTGTTTGCCGCATGCGTTCAACTCCAGCGCAAGGCGCACCATGGCGTCCACGTCGGCCGGCGCGATATCGAGCACGCGCTGGTACGCCTCCGACGCCTGGAACGGTCGTCCCGATGCGCTGAAAGCCTTCGCGCGGATGCGCCAGATGCTGATCGCATCAGGATAGGACAGCAGGAGGTCGTCGGTGAGCGCAATCGCGCGATCATAATCCCCGGCGGCGATGGCGGCTTCGACCTCCGACAGCACATCACCAAGCGTGGACTCGCTGGTCATAGATGCGATTTTAACCGGGCTGCCTGCAAGGGTGCATTCGTGCATAGGGGCAAAATTTGCATGGTCGGGCGCGGACGCCATTCCGCGCCTATCTATGCCGCGAATGGGGCAGAGCGCGCCCTAGCTCATCCGTCTGACCCCCGTTGGCGAATGCCCCCGCAACTCGGCGGTCGAGTTTAGTTCTGCTTACGACTCGGCGCGCCGGATGAGAAAAGCGCGAGGAGCGGCTTGCGCGCCGCTCCTCGTAGGATCAAGCCTTTTGTCTAGAAGTCGTCGTAGTCGTCTCGCCGGCGGTCGCGACCACGATCTGAGTCGCGGCGATCGCGGTTGCCGCGGGCGTTGCCGCGATTTCCGCCGCCGCTGTTGTGGCGATTGGCCCGCTCCTGCGCATAGCCGCCTACGCTGCGCGGGCGGTCTTCCTTGGGCTTGGCGAAGTCTATGCGGATCGGGCGCTGATCGAGCAACTTGCCGTTGAGCGTTTTGATCGCGTTCTGCGCGCCCTCGTCGGTGGCCATCTCCACGAAGCCGAAGCCCTTCGAACGCCCGCTGCCGCGCTCGAGCACGATCTCTGCGGATTTCACCTCGCCGGCCGCCGCGAAGAAGTTGCGCAGCCCTTCGTCGGTGGTGGAGTATGCGAGGTTGCCCACATACAGTCTGCTAGTCATAGGTTGTTTGTCTGTTTCTCCTAGAAAAGAACTCGTAACCAACTGAACGAACGACGGAACGCTCCACATCGGAGCCGAAAGTAGGTGGGATGGCAGATGGTCAGGTCGAATCTTCTTTCTTTCGCGTAGCTCTCTCCTGCTGAGCGCGCCGGACGCGCGCACACTAGGGTGTGGATCGTATTTGCACCGATGAATCCTCAACGCACCACTGCGTCAAAGACAGAGAGTGAGGAAGAGATGAGCAGAAGCGGGCAAGACGAAGGGAACTGCGTGGGGAGAAGACCCTGAGCGAATCATGCGGTGAAACGATGCCTGCACCTTGACTGAACCTTATCCGGCGTCCCGCGCCGGACGAGGGGAATATAGCACGCCGCCGAAAGTTTGCAAATCACCCCTTACCTCCGGGTCTATTTCAGTTTGGGGGCGAAGAATAGGCAGCAGACCACATCGCGTCAAAGGCGTGACCCATGACGGCCGCCCGAATCGGGAGCAGACGCTCGATGCCGGGACGGCTCCAGCGCATCCCGCTACCGGCGAAGCGATGACGGAATTGCTTACAGGCGCTCTCGACCACGCCGCTGCCGATCGGCCAGCCATCTTCGCGCAGGCTCTGGTATTGCATGCGTCGCCGGTTGTCCCCGAAGTAGCCCGCTTCACGCCGTAGCATCTCGGCGTGCTGGGGATGGGTATGGGCGGCCTGACGGAGTCGAGCCGCAATCCGGTCGGCATGGCCCTGGAACAAGAGGGTTTCGTGGGCACGATACCAAGCCTGGGCCGCCGGGCTGCCTGCTGCGTGCAGGCCGTGAGCAACCTGCCACAGATGCTGGCTGGCGTGATACCAGTCCACGGCTTGTCGGCTGTCGTAGAAGTGCTCGCTGACCAGATTCCAAATCCACGCGGCGCCATCGCCCAAGGCGATGGTGTCACGTGCCTGCGTCCAGCCGCGACGTTGGGCGGCCGTCCGCAACATCTGGCCGAACCGTTCCGGCCCGCCCAGATGGGCGACATAGCTGGTGCGGACGGCACGGGCCGTGTCAACCCACTCCTCGCTCTGGCGATCCCAAGTCGGCTGTAGCACGACATCGAACACGCACCCCACCTTGAGTTCCTTCCAGCCTTCGCCGCGCACATGAACCGTTGCTCCGTCCAGGGCGACACCCATCTTGCCCGGCACGGTCGCCGCCTCGGCGGTGCGCCCGCCGCCGTCCGCCAGGGCGCGTTGTGTGGCTTCTACCCCCCGAAAGCGCTCTCCCCATACCGCCACCCGCCGCCACACACTGCTGTCGGACATGACCAGCCCGCCCACCTGTCCCAGGATGCGCTCCGCTTCCTCAAACGTCACCAGCCCGCTCAGCCACACCGCCTGCTTGGCCACCTGTTCGCTCCAGTGCTTGTCCCACACCGCCAGCTGCCGATCGAGGGGGGAAAAGCCCGACGCGGCAGGCTTCACAGTAGTAGTATCCTCGCTGCACGGGCAGGCTGCCCACGCGGCTCTCGACCGTGTTCCGCTTGCGGCCTTTGGAGTGCATCTCCCGCCCGCACTGCGGACAGACCGGCCCCGGCACCGGGCGGCTCGCCTCTTGCGCCTCGATCACGGTGACCGCCATCGCCTCGCTCATCCGCTTGCGCAGCTTCAGGATCACCTCCTCGATCTGCGTCAGCGTCGGCTGGCCGGCCTGTTCATTCCAGTCCAGCAATTCATCGATCACGGCCTCCGCTTCTCGCATCAGCACCGCTTTCATCTCGCCTCGCCGTGGCGAAGACGCTGACTTGCGCTGTGTCGTCGCCCTGGTCTCTTTCATGGCACACCTCCCGGATATAACTGTCCTCGCATTATGCCCGCAGCGGCCTGCGGCTTGTCGTCCCTCGCTGAGATGCCGGTCTGTCAATCCACGACGACGTCCGTGATCTTCGGATGTTCACGCGGGCGAGGTCAATCTGCGCGCTTTTTGAGTGCGCTCCTGCCCCAAAACTGAAATGCACCCCTTACCTCCGGCCGGACCGCTTGCGCGGGGCGCGCGCCGGCGTGCGGGGCGCACTTCGGACGCCGCCGGCTGCGCCGAAGACGTGCAACAACTCCGAGACCACGCGCTCGCGTTCGCGCGGGTCGTCGCTGCGAATAGCGGTGGTGACGCACGTGTTCAAATGTTCGGAGAGCAGTGTTGCGTTGAAGCGCTCCAGCGCCTGCTGGATAGCTTTCACCTGGTGGATGACATCAATGCAATATGCACCGTCTTCGACCATGCGCTGTACGCCGCGCACATGTCCCTCGATCGTCTTCAAGCGGGTGAGCAGATCTTTCTTCGTCGTCTCGCCGGCCATATCGTATAATTTTGAATGCACCCCTCCCCCCCATGGGGAGGGTTACACGAAGTATACCTCTGATCAATAGAAACATGAACACGAAGACCTTTCGCGTCCCTAGCATCGGATGTGCCGGCTGCATCCGCACCATCCAGAACGAGTTGAAGGAAGTGCCCGGCGTGGTTTCGGTGCAGGCCGACCTAGCGACCAAGATGGTGACGGTCGTGTGGGACGAGCCGGCGCGCTGGGACGCCATCCGAGAGAAGCTCGTCGAGATCAGCTACCCGCCCGAGGAGCTGATCACGCTCTAGATGAACGCGATCGAACTGCCCATCACGGGCATGACGTGCGCCAACTGCGCCAACACCATCGAGCGCGTCTTGCGCGCGACGCCCGGCATAGCCAGCGCAGCGGTGAACTTCGCCGGCGAACGCGCCTCGGTCATGTTCGATCCGGCGCAAGTCTCGCCCGCGCAGATCATCGAGCGCGTGCGGTCGGCGGGCTACGACGTGCCGCTAGCACACGTCGAGCTGCCGGTCGTGGGCATGACCTGCGCCAATTGTGCGAATACGATCGAGCGCGTCGTGAAGAAGCTGCCCGGCGTGGCCGCAGCCAACGTCAATCTGGCCAGCGAGCGGGCATCCGTGGACTATCTGCCCGGCACCGCGAGCATCGCCGAGATCGTTGCGGCGATCCGCAAGGCCGGTTACGACGTGCCGACGCAGGCTGCCACAGCGGGCCAGGCGTCGCCGCTGGAGGTCGAGCGCGCCGCGCGCCGCGCCGAGATCGCCGACCGCCGGCGCCGCCTGATCGTCGGTCTGCTTTTCGCCCTGCCGGCCTTCGCGCTGAGCATGAGCCGCGACCTGGGGCTATTGGCCGCCCTGTTCGGGCCCAACTTCGCCCCGATGACCGGCGCGATGGCCGGGCACAGCATGCCGGAGCACATCGCCATCAACTGGATCCTGTTCGCACTGGCTCTGCCGGTGCAGCTTTACACCGGCTGGCCGTATTACCGGCACGGCTACCAGGCGCTGCGCAACGGCGCACCCAACATGGACGTGCTGGTCGCGCTGGGCTCCAGCGTGGCCTTCGGCTATTCGGCGTGGGTGGTGCTGAGCAGGAGCGGCGAACACGTCTATTTCGAGACCTCGGCGATGATCCTGGCGCTGATCAGCGTGGGCAAATACCTGGAGGCGCGCGCCAAAGGGCGCACCGGCGCGGCAATCGAACGGCTACTCGGCCTGACCCCGAAGACAGCGCGCGTGCTGCGCCGGCGCGCCGATGCTGAGGGCGTCGCCGATGAAGAAGTCGAAATGCCGATCGCGCAGATCGCCATCGGCGATGTGATCGTCGCCCGCCCTGGCGAGCGGATCGCCGCCGACGGCGTGGTGATCGCTGGCCACTCGGCCGTAGATGAAAGCATGGTCACCGGCGAGAGCGTGCCGCGCGATAAGCAGCCGGGCGACCCGGTGATCGCCGGCACGTTGAACAAGGAGGGCGTGCTACGCTATGAGGCGGCGCGCATCGGCCAGGATACGCTGCTGGCCCAGATCGTCCGCCTGGTCGAGCAGGCGCAGGGCAGCAAGGCACCCATCCAGACGCTGGCCGACCGGATCTCGGCTGTCTTCGTGCCGGCGGTGCTGTTCATCGCCGCGCTGACTTTCGCCGCCTGGCTGCTGCTGAGCGGCGACTTCCAGCGCGCCATGATCAACGCGGTGGCGGTGCTGGTCATCGCTTGCCCGTGCGCGCTCGGCCTGGCCACGCCCACCGCGATCATGGTCGGTATGGGCAAGGGCGCAGAACTCGGCATCTTGTTCAAGAACGGTGCGGTGCTGGAGCAAGCCGCGAAGATCGGCGTGGTCGCCTTCGACAAGACCGGCACACTCACCCAGGGCAAGCCGGCGGTCGCCGAGGTGATCGGCTTCGCCGATGCCACGCCCGAATCAGCGCTGGCGCTGGCCGCGAGCGCCGAGCGGAACAGTGAACACCCGCTGGCGCAAGCCGTGGTCGCGGCGGCAGAGGCGCGCCGGCTGCCGATCGCGCCAGCCGAGCGCTTCCAGGCTCTGCCCGGCCGTGGCGTCACTGCAATCGTAGCGAACGGCGCGACGCCGGCCGGAACACATCACCTCGTCGCGGTCGGCAACTTGCGGCTGATGCAGGCGCAAGGCGTCGCCGTAGACGGCCAGGCCGCCCAAGCCGTCGCCCGGCTGCAAGCCGAAGGCCAGACGGTAATGCTGATCGCCGTGGATGGGGCGCTCGGCGGCGCGATCGGGTTGATGGACACGCCCAGGCCGGAAGCCCAAGCCGGCGTCGCCGAGCTCAGGCGGCGCGGCATTCACACTGTGATGCTGACCGGCGACAACGCGGCAGCAGCGCAGGCAGTCGCGCGCGCCGTCGGTATGGACGAGTACATCGCCGAGGTGCTCCCAGCCGACAAGGCGGCCAAGATCGCAGCGCTGCAGGCCACCGGGCGTGGCAAGGTCGCCATGGTCGGCGATGGTATCAACGACGCGCCTGCCCTGGCCCAGGCCGACCTCGGCATCGCCATCGGTGCCGGCACCGACGTGGCCATCGAAGCCGCCAGCGTCACTCTGATGCGCAACGACCTGCGCGGCGTGGCCCAGGCGCTCGACCTGGCCCGCCTGACTGTGCGCGGCATCCGGCAGAATCTGTTCTGGGCCTTCTTCTACAACGTGCTGCTGATCCCCGTGGCAGCGCTCGGCATCTTCCAGCAATACGGGCCGATCCTGGCCGCCGGCGCGATGGCTTTCAGCTCGCTCTTCGTGATCGGCAACAGCCTGCGCCTGCGCCGAGCGCAGGTGTAAAAACCCTCGCGACCCCGAATCATGCAAAACAAGCACATTTACATTTCAGCCCACACTTGAGATAACGTTTGCAAGACGGGCAACTAACGAAATACCAACGCTACCCCTTATAGGGAATCCGCATTGTGAAAGCAAGCCGTCGTCATGGATCGTTCGTCGCGGGTCAAGCATGACCTTCTGCTCACACTTAATCTTGACTTCCGTTTTAGCAAATTCGTCAAGTGAGTTAAGAGATAATCATTTTCGCAATGCGTACATCACTTAGGTTTACACTTACTGGAGTGACTGCGTGCACATCACTAGTGCTCATACATTTGCAAACGCCTCCATCTGAGCTATCAGACCAACCAGCACCTCCCAGGCCTGCCGTGTCCAGTTCAGCAGTTTACTTACCGCTAACTGCACGTGCCGTCGAATCCGCTCCTGGTCCGCTGCGCGTCAGCTCAGCTAACCCACGCTACTTCGCAGAGCCATCGGGGCGAATAGTCTATCTGACGGGCTCACACGTCTGGGCTAACATGCAAGATTTCGGAAATACCAACCCACCTATGCCCTTCGACTACTCGGGATACCTCGACTTTCTCAAGAAGCACAATCACAACTTTTTTCGCCTTTGGGTATGGGAACAAGCGCGTTGGACGCCAGATCAAACCACAGACGATTTCTGGTTTTCACCGACTATTTACCAGCGCACTGGCCCCGGGAATGCTCTAGATGGTGAACCGAAATTTGATCTGACGAAGTTCAATCAAGCGTATTTTGACCGCCTTAGAAACCGCGTTGCCCAAGCAAGCAGGCGAGGCATCTACGTCTCAGTGATGTTCTTCCAAGGATGGAGCATTCAGAAGCCGAACATCACACTTCGCAACAACGCCTGGAGAGGACATCCTTTCAATGCGGCGAACAATGTCAACGGCATTGACGGTGACACAAAGAAAGACAATAGCGGCACTGGCATCTTCACATTAGCAAACCCATCAGTCACTGCGTTGCAGAAAGCATATGTCCGCAAATTGATAGATACGTTAAACGATCTCGACAACGTACTATGGGATATTTGCAACGAATGCCCACCTGATTCTATTGATTGGCAGAATCATTTTATTGATTTCGTCAAGCAATACGAAGCTAACAAACCCAAACAACACCCGGTTGGCTTCACTGGTGACTGGTGGTATAGCAACGACGCACTCTTTATGAGCAACGCAGACTGGATTTCACCAGGTGCCGGTCCCACGAACGGAGACGCTTACCTAAACGACCCACCTGCAAGCGATGGCAAGAAGGTAATCATACTCGACTCTGATCACATTTGGGGCTCGACTTCCACCGCGCCCACACAAGGGGCCGATCGGAGTTGGGTATGGAAGAGCTTTACACGCGGCCTGAATCCCATCTTTATGGACGGCGAGGATCATGATGGTAGTTATTGGTCCTTTAACCCCGACGATGCTAAGTGGGATGACCTCCGAGTCAATATGGGATACACATTACGATATGCCAATAGGATGAACCTTGCGCATATGGAACCGCGACCTGAGTTAGCATCCAGTACATACTGCTTGGCCAACGTGTCCAACGATAACCCCGAGTTCCTCGTGTATATTCCTGCAGGTGGCGTGGTAACGGTGGACTTGCGCAACATCTCAGGCTCATTGCGTGTGGAATGGTTCAATCCCGCCAACGGTCAAGCTATTACTGGTTCAAACATAACTGCGAACACATTCCAAAAGCTAAGTGCCCCATTCAGTGGCGATGCAGTCCTCTATCTGCGACGATAAAGTTCAGCGGTATAACCAACACTGACCAGATCTGGATGGCTGCTTCCAGATGAAAGTATGAGCGACTCACGATGGCTCAGCTACTTGAGCAGCAGCGGGAGATGGCACCTCACCGAGCATCGGCCTGCGGCGCTCCTCGCGATACAGGAAGGTGATCGCAAACGCGATGAGCAGGAGCACTAGCGGCACAGCGCTCATCAGAAAGCGAAACGCGCCTTCGGGATTGGGGCCGGGGTTTTGCCCGCTCTCATAGCCGAAGAGCTGACCGACGACCCAGAAGGCTAGCGCCGAGATAAACGCGCTGGAGCGCGTGATGAAGCCGCCCACCGCGACGTAGATCGCCTCTCGTCGCCGGCCGGTACGTTCCGCGTCCAGGTCAATGACGTGCGCGCTGACCACGCTCGGTGTGATCAGAAAACCGGATAGGCCGAAGCTGACGAGCAGGCCGCCGACCACGCCGCCGGCCGCGCCTTGCACGAAGGCCATCGGGATGACCGAGAGCGCATAGGTGACAATGGCGATCTGCCAAGCGCGCTTCGCCCCTACCTGGCGGATCAGCCACGCCCACACCGAGACCAGCGGCACGACCGGGATGAAAATCGCTGCCAGCAGGAGCGAGACCTGCGCTTCGGGGATCTGCAAGGCGTACTTGGCGTAGAAGGGCACAATCGAGCCGAGCAAGCCATTGACTGTCTGGCCGAACGAATTAGCCAGGTTGAAGGTCCAGAACGGGCGATTGCTGAGCGTCTCGCGAAACGCCTCGACGAAACGTAGTGGGGGCTTGTGCTGTTCCTCGGCACGCTCACGCACGGTGAGGATCATGATCACCATCAGCACGGCGTAGACAGCGGCGAAGAGCAGCGCCATGCGCTGAAAGCCGAGCGCGGCGAAGACGATCGGCGTCACGGCCGTACCGATCAAGATGCCGATGATCTGGTAGCCCTGTTGGATGGCAGCAGCGCGTGCACGTCGCGCGTCGCCGCGGAAGATCTCGGGAAAGAGCGCCCCGAAATTCGTCCACTGGATCGCTGCGACAGTCTCGTAGAAGATCAGCACTAGCGTGAACCAAAGGAACAGGCTCTGGCCTTCGAACGCCGCTGGCGGTGAGAAGACGATCACGAAGAACAGCGCATAAAGCGGCAGCGTTGCCAACAGCCACGGCCGCCGGCGCCCCCAGCGCGAGCGCGTGCTATCCGACCAGTAGCCGAAGATCGGATCGTTGATCGCGTCCCAGGCCATGTAGATCGTGCGGGCGACCGTTGCCAGCCCCACGGCCAGCCCCAATGTGTCCACGTAGAAGTAGGCGTAGTAGGTGCTGAAGGCTTGGCCGGGGATCATCAGCGCCAGCATGCCCAGCGCATACGTCCAGGGCGAATTGATGAGGCGGGAGTTCATGTGCGCTCCTTCGATGGCGTCGGCGTATCTGCAAGTTGGATGCAGTGTATGCGCACGAGCGCGGATGGGGCAAGGAGACCTTACCTCACCTTGCTGAACTCGACCCGATAGATCGCCAGGCCGTCTTCGACGCGCACGTCGAGCCGGAACGCGCTCGCGCGGAAGA
The DNA here is from genome assembly GCA_025998955.1 of Candidatus Roseilinea sp. NCBI lineage: Bacteria > Bacillati > Chloroflexota > Candidatus Thermofontia > Candidatus Roseilinea > Candidatus Roseilinea sp. The sequence goes on along the minus strand of AP024676.1, from coordinate 917,554 downwards.
AATACGGGTAAATCGTCGTGCTGTCCGGCGTCTGGTCGAAGGCGTAATACAGCACGACCGGCGCGCCGTAGAGCTGCTGCGCCGTGATGTAGCCCACGAGCGCGTGCTCGAAGGAGTGATAAGCGCTCTTCCACGGCCAGGCTTTGGGCAGGGCGTCCGCCGGCGGGCGATCCGTGCGCGCCTCCAGCGCCGTCCACACTTCGCCGTGCACATGATCCACGAAGTGCGTGAAGTAGTAGTCGGTCGCCGGCGGCAGGTAGCGCGCATAGACCGGATCCTTCACCGCCATCGTCGCCGCAAACTGGTTCAACTCGGCGTAGATCCACCACTCCTTGTCCGGGTTCAACGCGCCACCCCTGCGGACGGACGACGCCCAAGAGCCCGCCTCGGCAAGGAAGGCGCGCTCCAGGACGCGTGCGCCGCTGGCTTCGGCGAACTCGACCAGATCGGGCTGGTCGGTCATCTGCCCGACGAAGCGAATCATCCAGAACGCCTTGATGGTATGGCCGAAGTCGGTCTCTGCGACGCGCGAGCTTTTCTCCTCCGGCGAATTGGCGCGCAGGAAGAACAAGTTGTCCTCCGGCGAGTAGAACTCGTCCATTAGGCTGCGCACCAGCCGCGTCATGTCCTGCTTCCACTCGGTGCGCTGCAGTTCTGGCAACAGCGGCGTGAGCAAGACCATGTAGGCGTTCAACTGGTCGAGCTGCGCCGTCAAGCGCTTGTCGGTCGCCTGCGCGTCGCCGGTGGATTCCAGCATCCACTGCAACGCGTTGAGTTCCGGGTTGTAGTAGCGCTTGAAGATGTAGTCCTTCGCCTTCAGGATGTCAGGCAGCACATCGGCGTAGCGGATGAGATAGTAGTAGAAGCCGACGCCGAGCAGCGCATAGGCCAGTTCCTGCGGGTTGCGGTAGGCCGGCTTCGGCCCCCACGCGCCCGTCTGGTTGTCCCGATAGGTGAACGCGCTGCCGGTCTGTCGGTCGAAGGCGTTGCGCCGCAGGTAGTCCACGCCGGCCTTGGCGTAGCGCAGGTAGCGCGGGTCGCCGGTCAGGTGAAAGGCGACGCCGTAGCCGTAGGTCTGCCGCGACATAGCCACCACGTAGTTGCGATCCATCATCAGCCACGGGTTACGACCGACCTCGGGGCACGGGTTGGTGCGATCCACCCGACTGCCGTCGTTGCAGCGCGTCGAGGGAAAGTTGCCGAGCGGATCGCCCAGCGCGGCCTCGCTCGTCCAGAACGGCAGCAACTCTTCGTTGAGGTGACGCAACCAGCGTTGACCATCGGGCAAGCCGGCCGGCGCAACCGGTGGCGACGACACCGGCGCGGCGCAGGCAGCGATTACGACGACCAGTGCGACCAGAGACGAACGGATGAGTCGTTTCATGAGCAGTGGAATCGGCTACACACTCACGCAACCAAGATCGCACGCCGATTGTAAACTTCCCGCATCCGCCATGATAGCCAGATACGCTTCTCTCCTCGACAAACTCGGGCTGCGCGAGGTCAACTTCGGCGCCTGCGGCGACGGCCATTGGATCAACGACCGCGACGGCAGCGAATTGGTCTCCTACGACCCAACCACGAACGTGCCGATCGCCCGCGTGATTCAGACGACGCCGGCCAGTTACGACGTCGTCGTCCGGCAGGCGCAGAACGCCTTCATGGAATGGCGGCTACGTCCGGCCCCCAAGCGCGGCGAGATGATTCGCGACCTCGGCGACGCACTGCGCGAGCTGAAAGAACCGTTGGGCGACCTGGTCTCGCTGGAGATGGGCAAGATTCGCGTCGAGGGGCACGGCGAGGTGCAGGAGATGATTGACATCTGCGACTTCGCCGTCGGCCTCTCACGCCAGCTCTACGGCCTGACGATGCACTCGGAGCGGCCGGCACACCGCATGTATGAGCAGTGGCATCCGCTCGGGCCGATCGGCGTGATCACGGCGTTCAACTTCCCTGTGGCCGTGTGGTCGTGGAACGCGGCCATCGCCGCGGTGTGCGGCGACACGGTGGTGTGGAAGCCGTCGTTGCTCACGCCACTGTGCGCGATCGCCGTGCAGCACATCTGCAACCGCGTGGCCGCCGATCACAACGCGCACGGCGTCTTTAACTTGGTCATCGGGCCGAACGAGGCGGTGGGCGAGGCGATGTTGAACGACGCGCGGCTGCCGCTGATCTCGTTCACCGGCTCTACGGCGGTGGGCCGGCATGTAGCGGAGACCGTGGCGCGCCGGCTGGGGCGAACCATCCTCGAGCTGGGCGGCAACAACGCTATCATCGTGACCGAGGATGCTGACCTCGACCTGGCCATACGGGCGATCGTGTTCGGTGCGGTGGGCACGGCCGGTCAGCGCTGCACCACCACTCGCCGGCTGATCGTCCACAAATCCATCGCGCCGGAGCTCACGCGCCGCCTGCAACTTGCCTATGCGCAAGCCAGCCAACGCCTGGGCGATCCGCTGTCGCCGGAGACATTGGTCGGCCCGCTGGTCACGCCGCAGGCCGTGCAGCGTTACTGTGAGGCGCTACAAGAGGCGATAGCCCAAGGGGGTGAGATCCTCGCCGGCGGGCGCGCGCGACCCGACATCGGCCCCAACTTCGTCGAGCCCACCCTCATCAAGATGCCCTGGCAGACGCCCGTCGTCCGGCGCGAGACGTTCGCCCCGATCCTCTATCTGGTCGAATATGAGACGCTCGATCACGCCATCTACCTGAACAACGAAGTGCCGCAGGGGTTGTCATCGGCCATCTTCACCAACAATCTGCGCGCCAGCGAGCAGTTCCTCTCGGCAGCCGGCTCGGACTGCGGCATCGCCAACGTCAACATCGGCACGTCGGGCGCGGAGATCGGCGGGGCGTTCGGCGGCGAGAAGGACACCGGCGGCGGGCGCGAGTCCGGCTCGGACGCCTGGAAGGCTTACATGCGCCGGCAGACCAACACCATCAACTACTCGCGCGACCTGCCGTTGGCGCAGGGCATCAAGTTCGAGGCGTGATGGTTTTATCCAACTCCCAACTCCCGATGAACCAGAAGTCGGGAGTCGGGAGTGAGACTGGGCCGATAATCGCAACATGGAATACCGCAAACTCGGCCGAACCGGCCTGAAAGTCAGCGAGCTATGCCTGGGCACGATGACCTTCTTGTGGACTTCCGATGAGAAGACATCGTTCGACGTGCTCGCGGCCTTTCGCGACGCCGGCGGCAACTTCCTCGATACCGCCGACATCTACTCGCGATGGGCGCCCGGCAATCCCGGCGGCACCGCCGAGATGGTGATCGGCAAGTGGATCAAGTCCAACAGCATCCCGCGCGACCAGGTCATCATCGCTACGAAAGGGCGCTCGCCCATGGGCAACGCGCCGAACGATCAGGGCGCATCGCGCGCACACCTGACCAAGGCGCTTGAAGATAGCCTGATCCGGCTGCAGACCGACTACGTGGATCTGTATCAGATTCACTGGCCGGACTACGACACGCCACACGAGGAGACGCTGCGGGCGCTGGACGATTTCGTATCGGCGGGCAAGGTGCGCTACATCGGCGCGAGCAACTACCCTGCCTGGTGGTTGATGAAGTCGTTGTGGGTGAGCGACACGCGCAACTTGGTGCGCTTCGAGTCGCTGCAGCCGCACTACAACCTGATGCACCGCGCCGAGTTCGAGCGCGAGCTGATGCCGCTGTGTAAAGACCAGCAAATCGGCGTGATCCCGTATAGCCCGCTGGCCGGCGGCTTCCTCACCGGCAAATATCGCAAAGGCCAGCCCGCTCCCGCCGGCTCGCGCGGCGAGGGCAGCGAACGCATCCGGCAGTATGCCGAGAGCGTGATGGGCCAACGCGTCATCGAGAAGCTCGAAGCCATCGGCCAAGCACGCGGCAAGACCATCGCGCAGACGGCGCTGGCCTGGCTACTGAGCAATCCAGTGATCACCGCGCCAATCATCGGCGCAAACACCGTGCAGCAACTGCAGGAAGCGCTGGGCGCCGTTGGTTATCGCCTGAGCGACGAAGAGATGCAAGCGCTGAACGAGGCGACGGCGTGGGAGTGAGGGCGGTTGCGTCTTACATCTTGCGTCCTGCGTCTTGCGTCTTCCGTGCGACGATGAAGTTCCCCTCGGACTTGCTCGAAGCGCTGCGCGCTGCCCAACACATCGCCGTGCTCACCGGCGCCGGCGCCAGCGCGGAGAGCGGTGTGCCGACCTTCCGCGACGCGCAGACCGGCCTATGGGCGCAGTTCGACCCCGCAGCACTGGCGACACCCGATGCCTTCCGGCGTAACCCGAAGCTGGTGTGGGAATGGTATGCGTGGCGGCGCGCGTTGGTCGAGCGTGCTCAGCCGAACCCCGGCCACCTCGCCCTGGTCGAGATGGAGCGGCGCGTGCCACAGTTCACCCTCATTACACAAAACGTGGATGGCCTGCATCAGTTAGCCGGCAGCCGCAACGTGATCGAGTTGCACGGTAGCATCCGGCGCTACAAATGCTTCGCGTGCGAAGCGCCCTACGCGCTGTCGAACGAGCCAAGCGAAGCTGTGCCACCGCGCTGTCCTACCTGTAGCGGCCTCATCCGCCCCGACGTGGTGTGGTTTGGCGAGACCTTGCCGGCGCGCGCCTACTATGCCGCGATCGAAGCGGCGCAGGCGTGCGACGTCTTCTTCTCCGTCGGCACATCTGGGCTGGTCGAGCCGGCCGCGTCGTTGCCCCGCATCGCCCGGCGCGCCCTCGCTACCCTCGTCACCATCAACCTCGATGTGGAGACCGAGTCGTCGCCCAACGCCTACGCCATCCACGGCAAAGCCGGCGAGGTGTTGCCAGCCCTGGTGAAGGCCGTTTGGGGTTGATATGGGTCGCCTCGCACTGGTCGAGGGTCAACCCGCCGAAGCGGTCAAATGGTTCGACCAAGCCTTCGCCATGCGACAAGACGGCGGCGAATTTGCCAGCGCGATGCTGGATCTGGTCCGGCGAGCACGCGCACACTTAGCGAACGGGCAGGTCGCTGCCGCGCTCAACGACGCGGCTGAATGCCCTAACGGTTTTTCCATATCCATGGGAGACGCAGCATATCTGGATGGCGTATGCCGAGGTCCTGGCAGCCGCCGGCCAGGCCACCTTCGGCCCGCAGGGCGCTCAGGCGCGCGCACTCGGTCTCGTGCGACTTTAGCCGCGGGCACAGCGGCAGCCCGATCTACCACTATCGTTTCAGTCAAATCCACGGAAAGGACACACCCCGCGTCAGCGCCGTCGTGAGCTGGCAAAACTGCCAAACGTACAGCGCGAGCGACGACTATCCGAATCATGCCCGGCGCATCACGCCGGCCGTGGTCGGTTGGATCAGTTGGCTGCGGGAGACCTTTCCGTAGGCTCGGGTTGCGGCTCGAGGATGCGCCAGCCGCGTGTGATCGCTTCGGTGCGCAACGCTGCATCGGGGCAGACGGCGACCGGCTGCGCTGCCATGCGCAGCATAGGGATGTCGCCTTCCGTGTCGCCGTAGGCGGCCAGCAGCGCATCGCCGGCCAGCCAGGCACGGATGCGCGCCGCCTTCACCTCGCCCGTGGAGACGACGCCGTCCAGCCGGCCGGTAGCCCGGCCTGCGCCGTCGAACTGGATCGGCGTGCCGATCGCCTCGCCGCCGATGCGCGTCGCGAAGGCCTCGGCGGCTTGCTGATATGTGCCCGAAGCGATGAGGATGCGCGCGCCGGCGGCACGGTGCTGCTCTAGCTCGGCAATGACACTCGCGCGCCGCGCGCGCCAGAGCTCATCGGCGATGACGCGCATCAGGTCTTCGATCTGCGCGCGAGAGAACCCGGCCAGCAGCGCCGTCATGTCCTCGAACCAGCGCTCACGATAGCGCTGCGCGTTGATCAACCCGGCGCGCGCCGCCATCGCGCCAGGCAGGTGCGAGTAGAAGAAAAGGGTGTAACGCACACCACGCCCGTGCGCCCTCAGATACTCACCTACAACTCGCCACGTCTCACCGGTTGTCAGCGTGCCTTCCAAATCCGATACAACAGCGCTCATCTTCGCGAAATTCCCAGAGCGACCCACCGGGTGAGTGACACCCGCCGGTTCAGCGCCCGACCCAAGGCCGCGGGTTGCCTAACGCCATGCTCACCGCAAAGCGTCGTTTGACCAATTTGATTGCATTCCCTCTCGTCGCCCCCAAATATGTTAGGTAGCTAGGCCGATGACTAATGGTTCTTCCTCGAACGCATCGCGCTCGCTGCGCAGCAGCCACGATTGCACCGTCGTCACTTTGCCGTCGCACACCGAGACGATCACGTAAGAGATGCCCGGCCAGGCCTGGCTGCGATCCATCTCCGACGGTTGCGAAGGATGATCAGGGTGAGAATGGAAGACACCGACGATATCCAGGCCGCGCTTGCTCGCCTCGCGGTCGGCTTTCACGTATTCGTCCGGTGAGATCAGGTAGCGGTTGTGCTGGCTCTCACGCTCGTTCACTTCGTCCCAAGCGTTGGCGACCAGGATCACGTCGTGCACACGCCGATCATGCGGACGGATCGGGTCGTCCACTTCGCCGATGAGAATGCCGCAGGCTTCGTACGGATAGCCGGCCTCCAGGTGGCGAGTCATTTTGTCGAAGAGCGTTTTGGGGATCGTCAGCATGATGTCGCGGTCTACCAGAAACGTTCGCTCGTGTACTTGTAACCGGCGTCGGCCAGGATGGTGACGATCACACCTTCCTTCAAGTTTTCGGCGACGCTGAGCGCGCCGGCCACCGCGCCGCCGGCGGATGGGCTGACGAAGAGCCCCTCTTCGCGGGCCAGCTGACGCGCCACGTATTGCGCTTCCTCGGTCGTGATCTCGATGTTCTCGTCGGCCAGCGCTGGGTCGTAGATCTTCGGCTGAATCGCCGTCGGCATGTGCTTCCAGCCCTCGATCGCGTTTAGCGGCGAATCCGGCTGCAGCGAGATCAGACATATGTTTGGGTTCAGCTCGCGCAAGCGCCGGCCGGTGCCGACGAACGTTCCGCCGGTGCCCAGCGCGGCAACGAAGTGCGTAATGCGCCCCTCGGTCTGCCGCCAAATTTCTTCAGCCGTGCCGTGGTAATGCGCCCGCCAATTCGCGTCGTTGTCGTACTGGTTGGCGTAGAAGAACGCATCCGGCGATTGGGCATAGAGTTGGCGGGCTTTCTCGATCGCGCCGTCGCTACCGGCCATCGGGTCGGTGAAGATCATGTCTGCGCCGTAGGCGTTCAGGATGACCTTGCGTTCAGGGGTAACGCTGGCCGGGATGACCAGGCGCACGCGATACCCTAGCGCAGCGCCGAGCATAGCGTAGGCGATGCCCATATTGCCGCTGGTGGCATCCAGCAGCGTTTTCTCCTTCGTCAGATGCCCGGCTCGAACCGCCGTGCGAATGATGTTCAACGCGGCGCGATCCTTGACCGAACCGCTGGGGTTGAACCACTCGGCCTTGGCGTAGATTTCGACCGGCGCGACGTGCGCAGCAATTCGCCTGAGCGGGATCAACGGCGTGTTGCCGACCAGGTCGGCCAGCGCGGATCCGAGTGAAGCACCCATGTCAATCGGAGCTGTGAGATTCTGAGTGAGCGCTCGGATGGGCGTCGAGGTGAGCAGCCAAGTGGTGCATGAGCAGCCGCAAGGCGGCATCGGCGGTTGCTTGCTTGTTGCCGGCGCGGTCGTGCGACCAGACATTGTGCTCGACTTGCTCGCCCAATGGCGAGCTGATGCCGACATAGGTCAACCCGACCGGCTTGTCGGCGCTGCCGCCATCCGGCCCGGCGATACCCGTCGCGCTCACGCCGACGTCCACGCCAAGTGCATGCCGCACGCCGCGAGCCATCTCCAACGCACATTGCTCGCTTACCGCACCGTGCTGTCGGAGTGTTGCCTCGCGCACACCCAGTGCACGCTGCTTGATCGCATTGCTGTAGGCAATGACGCCGCCCATGAAGTAGGTCGAGCTGCCGGGCCGGTCGGTGATGAAGTCGCCGATCAGGCCGCCGGTACAGGATTCGGCTGTGCCGAGCGTCCAACCACGGCGCGTGAGGGCATGTGCGATCGCATCGTTTGCGAAGCGCCGCCAGTGGATTTGCAGCTCGTCTCGCATGAGCGCGACTGAGCCGCGCGCGCTGGCCGCTTCGTTTGGCGGCAGCTCGCGCGCGAGTGCTTCGAATTCGTCTTCGTCCAGAATCAGCATCGTGCCATCAGGGTTCATCCAAATGTCCAAGGCAAGGTCATCCCACTCGATGTCGTCATTTGTGATGCGCGCCGGCCGGGCAACGTCGGCATACCAGCCCTTCAGGTCGCCATTGCAATGGCGAATCTCGAACAGGTTGTACCAACGGTTGGTGTAGAAGGTCTCGATGAAAATGTCTCCCTGCTCGAGCGTCACGTAGGGCAATATTCGGGTCGGCAATGTCCAGATAGCGCGCAAGATGATGCGTTCACCATTGCGCGCAAGCACGTCGCCGTCATAGCTGACTCTGCGCTCGCCGCGATGGTCGCATTTGTGCACGCGCATAACGCGGGATTATACTGACCGATATCGGAGGTTGACGATGAATTCCATGCTGCGCATCTTGGCATCGGCCGTCCTGGCCGGCGCAATGCTGCTTTCAAGCGCCGGCGCGACGAGCGCCGTCACGCGGGCAGCTTGCTTTCGCATTCTGCACGCCTCGCCGGATGCGCCGAACCTGGACGTGTACGTCAACCGCACGCCAGTAGCCAGGAACATCGCCTACACCCAGTTCAGCGCGAGGCGCTGGTGCATCGCCGCGACCATCGTATTGGCGCGCGCCTTCCCCACCGGTGCGGACCCGAACACGGCTGCGCCGCTGGTGAGCTCGAACATCACGATGGCGTTCGACCGCAGCTACGTGATCGCCATCGCCAACCGGCTGCAGCAGTTGCAGGTCGTCGCGTTGGAGAATCCGACGGTGCCGCCGGCCGGCCAGTTCAGCCTGCGCGTGGCGCATTTGGCCGTTGACGTCGGCGGCGTAGATTTGGCGGTGACGGGCGGCGCAGTATGGCTGTTCAACGTCGTCTTCCCCACGGCGCAGACCACGACGCAGCCGGCCGGGACTTATGCGCTCGAGCTGCGCCAGGCCGGCACGCCGACCGTGCTGGTGCCGCTCGGCACACTCACCTTCCGCTCCCGTGAGCGTAAAACGATCTACGTGCTGGCGCCAAGTGCGGCCGCAGCGATCGACGCGGCAGCGCGGGGCACGACGGCGCCGTTGGTCACCTTCGTCGAGACCGATCGCTAAGTCAGCGCTTCATGCGCATCCACGCCGGCCGCAGGGCGGCGACGCGCTCAAAGATCGGGCAGTGTTCGTCATGCGCGCCGGGCAGGTAGCCGGTACTCATCAAGAATTCGTTCACGATCTCTTCGCCGGTGAAGACGAAAGTCTGTTTGAACAGCTTCACCCAAGCGTCCTTGCTCAGGGGGTGGTGTGCCTCCAACCATCCGGCAAACGAGCCATAGTCCGCGCGCAGCGCCACGATGCGCCGCGCGTTTTCAATAGCCGCGTTGACCTTCAGCCGGTTGCGGATGATGCCGGGATCGCCAAGCAGCCGAGCGCGGTCAGCGTCGCCATAGGCTGCGACGGCGTCCACATCAAAGCGATCGTAGGCGCGCCGGAAGTGCTCAAGCTTGCGCAGCACCGTGTCCCACGACAAGCCGGCCTGGTTGATCTCCAGCATCAGCCGCTCGAACAAGGCGTTGTCGTCGCGCGCCGGAAAGCCGTGCTCGTGGTCGTGATACCACTTGTGGATTGGGTGCGCTTTGGGCGAGCGCACGTATTCGCAATAGCTGGGCATGCACACACGAGTTTATAAGCGAATGCTCACCGGCTTTTCGATGCCCTTCTAACGCTTGTGTGAATGCTTCGCTGTCACAGGAGGAAGCAGCATGAAATGCCCAATTTGCGATGTCGAAATGCGGCTGGCCGAGCGCCAGGGCGTCGAGATTGATTACTGTCCGAATTGCCGCGGCGTATGGTTAGATCGGGGCGAACTGGACAAGCTCATCGAGCGCAGCCGCGCCGCGCTGACCTGGGATGAGCGAGACGCCGGTGTGCAGCGCGACTTCGATCGCCCGGCGAGGTCTGCATATGAGCCTTTCGACCGCGATCGCGAGCGGGACGACGACTATCGCCGCAGCCGGAAGCGACGCAGGTCGTTTTTAGAGGAGTTGTTCGATTTTGACTGAGCATAACTTAAAGAGTCGGCGTATATCCGACTCTTTAAATTTCTGATCTCTATATTGATTTTTTATAAGTAGGTATTGACTTTTAAAAATCAAAATGTAGAATAAGCTTTAAATTTAAAATGGTGATTGATGAAAAGTCTTCCCAACCAATGCCCAATCTGTGGCGGTGATGTCGTCGTCACGCGCTTCCAGTGCAACCAGTGTGACGTAACGATCGAGGGCCGATTCGCGGTGAGCAGACTTGCCCGCCTTAGCGATGAGCAACTTCGTTTCGTCGAGACCTTTGTTCGCTGCGAAGGCAAGATCAGCCGGATGGAGAGCGAACTGAACTTATCGTATCCCACCATTCGCGCCCGGCTGCACGAGGTGATCCGCGCCCTGGGTTACGAGCCCGGCAAGGACGACGGAGCGGCCACGCCCGGCCCTTCCCCTGCCGAACGCAAGCGCATCTTGGAGGACCTGGACCAAGGGCGCATCACCCCCGAACAAGCCATGAAGTTGTTGAGCCGCCGAGAGGAGTGACAGTCATGAACCGAACCATCGAAACGAGCGGATCACCAGAACTGGTGATCGAGTGCAAGGGGGACTTGGAGGTCGAAGGCCTTCGCCCCGGTGAGTTGGGGATCGAAGTCGAGAGCGACGACGAGCGTGCCAATATAGCGACGGATGGCAATCGCGTGGTGATCTCCGTCGAAGACGACACCGAGGTGCGCGCGCCGCGCGACGCAGTGGTCTACATCGCCGCGGTCAGCGGCGACCTCGAAGTGAAAGGGTTCGATCGAGTGGTCAACATCGGCCACGTCGGAGGCGATCTCGAAGTCGAAGACGTTGGCGGTGCTGACATACACAGCGTGGGCGGTGACTGCGAGTTGCAAGATGTAGTGGGCGCCGTGGCCATCCGCGCAATTGGCGGTGATTTGCAGGCCGAAGGCGTGGCCTTGGCCGGCCAGTCGGTCAACGTCGGTGGCGACGTTGCGCTGCGGCTTGTCTCGGTGGATGACGCCTTCACGGTGAACGCGGGCGGCGATATCGCGCTGGCGTTGCCGGCCGGCGCGAACGTCATCGTGCACGTCACCGATGCGCAGGGCATGCGCCGCCTCACGTTCGGCGCCGGTGAAGCAGTCATCCGGGCCAACGCGGGCGGCGAGGTGTCGGTCAGCAGCGACCGCGAGGCGAGCGATGAGGCGACTGGCGCTCCCGGCTGGGGCGACGCTGTGCGCGAGATCGAGCGCGAGATGAGTGAGTTGCAGCGCCACATCGAGCAAATGGCGCGCGAATTCGGCCAACGCTTCGCCAGCTTTGGCATGCCGGCCTGGAAGGTCGAACGCGCACAGCAACAGGCTGAAGCGGCCATCCGCAAGATGGAAGCCAAGCTACAACATCGTCTGCGTCACATAGAAGCGCGTGCCCGCAAAGAAGCCGAGCGCGCTTCAGCCAAAGCCGCGCGCGCTTCGGCTCGCTCGGCCCGGCGCGGCGCGGGCTTCGGCTGGACCGCACCACCGCCCGACCCGTCCACCATGCCGTTCCAAGCGCCGCCGAGGACCAGCGTGTCCGACGAGGAGCGCATCGCGATCCTGCGCATGGTGCAGGAGAAGAAGATCACTGTCGAGCAGGCAGAGCAATTGTTGGCCGCGCTCGAGAGCTGACCGTCTGCGTCAACAAGATGAAACTCCTGAATCTGATCTCTGAACTGGCCTATCGTGCTCATCACAGCCGCGTTGCCAAGATTGGGTTTGCCGCTGCGCTTGCGGTGTGCATTATCCTGATTACATTGGCCCGCGCAGAGGACGGAGAGGACACAACCGTCGCCCCATTCGATGGTAATTCCAGCCCGGTCGCGCACCTCAATCGCTACGTCAGCGTTGCCGGCATGTTGCTGCCGGAACGTGCGTTTTACACGCAGGCCGAGGTCGGCGGGCTAAGGCTGAGCGGCGCGCGATACGTCCCGCTGTTGATCGAAGGCGCAAGCGATCCGCTGCTCATCCTGGACAAGAACCTTCCCTCCCCTGGGTCAGACGGCACGGTCCGATTGGTTGGCAAGATTCAGGAGGGCGGCGCTCAAGTGCCTTATTACTTGGAGGTGGGCGAGCCGCCGAACGTTCCGTTGCAGAACGCGCTGGCCCGCGCCGGCGCAATCAGTGGAGCGGCGTTGCTGGGCGTCGCGCTCATGACCTGGCTAATCGGGCGCGCCGAATACGCTATCGCCGTCGGCCGGCCTGCCGTCAGCCCGGCGCCTGCAGGCGTTGGCGCGCTCTGGTTCGGCAGCCTAGGGGCGGCGTTCGGCTACATGACGGTTCGCCAAGCGCCCGTGACCGTAACAAAGGCGCGCAATGAGATTCGACTGGAATCGTGTGCTTCGCGCCCGTCGTGGGCGATCCACATCCGAGAAATACATTCGGCTCGGCCGGTGCGTGTTGCAACATCTTACGGCCCGCTGTTGGCTGCGCGGATCGAGTTTCAGGATGAACGGGGCTTGCTGCGCCGCGGCACGATTGCTGTCGGTGGCGATCCACACGCGCACAACTTGCTACACCCGTGGTTGAGCGGACAGATCAGTTGACGCCTGCGAGAGCATGAACGGCAATTGGAAGCGGATGTCGGTCGCGCCGGCCATGGGCCAGGCAGATATGCCCAAGGTGATCCTGGGCGATGACCGATGACTGATGATTGATGATTAATGACCGAAGGAGTGAGCAAGCATGGCTACGACCGAAGAACGCATGAAGATTTTGAAGATGGTAGAGGAAGGCAAAGTCTCCCCTGAAGACGGCGCGAAGCTTCTGGCGGCGTTGAGCGAATCGGCCGGCCACAAAGCCGGATCGAGCGCCGGCACGCCGGGCTATGCCAATATCCGCAACGCCGGCGGAGCTCGATGGCTGCGCATCCGCGTGACCGACATGGTGACCGGCAAACAGAAAGTGAGCGTGAATCTGCCCATCGGTCTGGTCAGTGTCGGCGCCAAGATCGCGGCCAAGTTCGCACCCGAGGCCGAGAGCCTGGAGATCAACCAGATCGTGGAGGCGATCAAGTCCGGTGCACAGGGCAAGATCATTGACGTGATGGACGACGAGGATGGCGAGCATGTCGAGATCTATGTCGAGTAGTTGTGCATCGCCGCCGCTCCGGCGCAATGGTAAAGTAAGCGGAAAGTCACCGGATCGCTCGGTCGTGCTGCGCAAGCGCGACACCGCACAGCGATCCAAAGGAGTCACAAGGTGGACCTGGGTCAGTCTCGCGGACAACGCGCGCTCTCCAATGGACTGACGTTCGTGGCGTGGCTGGTGACGGTCGCGTTGGGATTGGTCGCCTTTTACGCGTTGCGGCAGATGGCCTTCGGCCTCTTCGCGTTGCTGGGCACCGACATCCGGGCGGCGCAGATGGCGGTCATGTGGCTCACCTAGGGCTTGCGTTGGCCTGGTTGGCGTTTGTAGTCCTCAGCGGCGAATACCACCGCAAACATGTCGGCGCGCCGCATGCGCCGAAGCTCCTCGTCGCCACGCTGGCGATCGAACTGGCCATCATCGCGCTCTATCTGGCGTTGTAGCGCGCCGAGCAAATCATGTTAGTAGGTGCCGCTCCCCAGCGCCTGAACGAGCGCATCGTGCGGCAATGCATACACGGTGCGGCCCCGAAAGCCGGTCATCGTCTCGGCGGCGACCAGGGAATTGATGATCGCTTCCTCGACGGCTTCGGCCGTTGCCTCGAAGAAGGCGTTGAGCTGGCGATGCGCCAGCATCTTTACTTCGCGGGCGCGCGCATCGTACTCGCTCACGTGGTTGCCGGTGGCGAAGCAGAGGAATAGGTCGCCGCTGCCGTTGTAGCCGACGCCACCCGTGCGTGCCAGTCCGACCGTCGCCCGCTGCGCCAAGCGGTTGCACTGCGTTGGGATGAGTGGCGCGTCGGTGCCGATTACGATGATGATCGAGCTGCCGGCGTCGGCATGGTCGGCCGGTTCACGCCAATCCATCGGCACGCGGTCTTTGCCAATCAGCGCGCCGATCGGCACGCCGTTCACACGCAATCCTTCGCGCGCGCCGTGGTTCGATTGCACCAGCACGCCGACGACGAATACGCCGTCCTCCGTGCGCACGACGCGCGATGAAGTGCCGATGCCGCCCTTGAACTCGTAGCAGATCATGCCGGTGCCGCCGCCGACGCATCCTTCGGCGACCGGCCCACCGCGTGCCGCATCCATCGCGGCGAATACGTGCCGGTGCTCAATTGGGTGCGCGTTCGCGTCGTTCAACCAACCATCCCACGTCTCGGCCACCACCGGCAACGCGCCGATGTAGCTCCGCGCCCGCTCGTGCTGCGCGCCGTATTGCACCAACGCCTCATGCACCAGCCCGACCTGGTGCGTGCAGGTGAGGGCGATCGGCGAGCAGAGCAGCCCCGACTCTTTCACCCAGTGGATGCCGGTCATCTCGCCGCAGCCGTTGAACGCGTGAAAGCCGGCGAAGCAGTTGTCGCGCCAGATGTCGCCCTCGCGCGGCACGATGACCGTGACGCCGGTGCGCGCGATGTGCGGCGTATCGTAGATCAGCGTGGTGTGCCCGACGAGCACGCCCGGCACGTCGGTGATGGCGTTGTGCGGCCCGGTCGGATATCGCCCGATCGTGACGCCGAGGTCGCGCAGTCGAGCCATGGCCGGCTACCCCACGCCCATCTTCTGGCGCTTGCGGGTGATTTCGGCGATCTCCTTGCGACCGAGCAGGCCGGTGGATGCCGGCGAGTCATCGCCGGCGTTGGAAGTGTCGCTCGTAGTCGCGGCGTCGCCGGACTTCACGCGCGCCGCCGAGATCAGGCGGCGGACGCGCCGGCTGTTGCAATGCGGACAGGTGACTTTGGCCTTCAGCATCTTCTGATGCGAGGCGAACAGGCGATCGAACGTCTCACCGCATTGGGCACAACGATATTCGTAGATCGGCATAGCACTACTAATGATAGCGTTCGGGCAGAGCGCGACGAAAGATCGTAGCGCGCCGTTCCCACGTTACATGCGCATCCAGCGGCCAGATCGGACGCGGGCAGCGGGTGTGGCCGAGGCTTTTGAGGTTTGCGCTGGTCGCACCGGGCGCATCTACGTCTACATAGCGCGACGCCCAGTCCTTGAACATATGCGGTTGGCAGTGCGGCGACTTGACCACCACTAGATCGAAGCGCTTGGGATCCTGCCCATGTGCATAGAACAGCGAGCGGTCATACAGGCTCACGGCGCGGCTGGTGATGACCAGCGTGATATTGCCGACGATCAACACCGCCGTCGGTCCGGAATGCCAAAGCTCGTCGAATGATTCGCTGCGGAATTCGCCCTCGGACAGCAGATGCACGCGTCCGGTCACCTCGACCGGCGGGAAGCGCCCTGGGTCCATCGCCCCACCAACGCGCACGGTGATCGTTGCGCCGACGCCGGCCGCAAACGCTGCTTTCGCTGCTGCGGGATCAACGATGGGAATGAGCGCACGGCCTGAATAGGCAGTCTCGATTAGCCTGCGCAGAATAGCGTTGCTGTCGCCCGACGCGCCGCTGCTGGTGGCATCGGCGGCGTCCACCAGGATCGTCGTGCCGCCATGCGCCAGTTGCTCATGCGCCATGCGCACAGCCTCGTCGAGCGGCGTTAGCGGCACATACATCTTCTCGTGCTCGCGCCAGAATAAGTCGGCGATGCGCAGCGCTTCGCGCTCGGCCAGGGCCGGGTCGTCATCGGTCACGACGAAGCTATAGCTAGCCAGGTCGGGCACATCGGTGAACGGGTTGCCCCAGAACAGGCCGGCCGAAAGCACGCCGTCGGCCTCCAGCGCTTTGGCAGCGTTCACGGCGTGGCGAATGGCGCCCGTCTCGGTGATCAGCTCGTCGCCGCGCACCAGGGCGGGGATGAACACTTTAGCCGTCACCGGCTTCGCGCCGTTGAGGAGGCGCAGCAGCAATCGAGCAGCGCGCCGGCCGGTCTCATAGAAGTCCACGTGGGGGTAAGTGTGGAAGCAACAGATCGCATCGGCGTTGCGCAGAATGCGGTCGGTCAGAATGCCGTGTAGGTCGAACGATGCGACGATGGGGATATGTGGGCCGATCAGCCGGCGCGCCGCTTGCAGCAGGTCGCCTTCCGGGTCGTCCTCGTTCTCGGCAGCCATCGCGCCGTGCAGGGCGAAGTAGGCGGCGTGGATGGGGGTGGTGTCGGTGGTGTCAAGGGTGTCTTGGATGGCGTTGAGGATGTCGCTGCGCAGCCGCGTCCAATCGGCAGCCGCCAGCGTGCCGCCGCTGGTGATCGCGCGCGCACTGATGGCCGGCACAACTTCGATCTCAGGATGCTGGTCGAAGATGCTCAGCGCACCGCCGACCTCGTTGCGCACGGTGCGGTGATAGGCGATCAACGCCTCACCACGATGAACGACGAAGTCATCGTAGCGGCTGAGCGCCGGGTTGAACGTGCTGACTTCCTGTTTGCACTCGACGATGAGGATTCTGACCATGTCGGTTGCGGACTTCCGACTCCCGACTCCCCACTTCCTTCGGATCGAGTAGTGAGTCAGGAGTCGGGAGTCGGTCTGGTGTTACGGCCACTGCGCGCCCTGGGCTTCGACGTAGAGCGCGTAGAGCGACTGACTGCCGGCCATGAACAGGCGGTTCTTGCTGCGCCCACCAAAGCACAGGTTGCCGCACGGCTCGGGCAGGTGGATCTGGCCGATCAGGTCGCCGTTTGGCGTGAGCACCAGCACGCCGTTGTTCTTCGGGCTGCCCCAACCACTGCTGGCCCACAGGTTGCCGTCGCGGTCGCAGCGGATGCCATCGGCGAAGCCGGGCTTCATGTTGATGAACTCCTTACCGCCGCGCAGCTTCGTGCCGTTGCCTACTACGTCGAAGACGCGGATATGCGACGGCGCAGTCTCGTCGTGCGTCACGCCGGTATCCACGATGTACATGCGCTTCTCGTCCGGTGAGAAGCACAGCCCGTTGGGCTTGTGAAAGTCGTCGGCCACGACCGTCGCTTTGCCGGTGAGCGGGTCGAGCCGGTAGACGTGGGTCGGCAGCTCAAAGTCGGCTTTGTAGCCTTCGTAATTGAGCAGGATGCCGTAGCCGGGGTCGGTGAACCAGATCGCGCCGTCGGACGCGACCACCACGTCGTTGGGCGCGTTCAGGCGTTTGCCCTGGTAGCTGTCTATCAGCACGGTGATGCTGCCGTCGTATTCGGTGCGGGTGACCCGGCGCGTGCCGTGCTCGCAGGTGATCAGCCGGCCCTGCCGGTCGCGCGTGTTGCCGTTGGCGTAGTTCGACGGCTGACGGAAGGTCGTCACCTGGCCGGTGACCTCGTCCCAGCGCAGGATGCGGTTGTTAGGGATATCGCTGAACAAGAGGCAGCGTGCGTCGCCAAACCAGACCGGTCCTTCTGCCCAGCGCGCGCCCGTCCACAGCCGCTCGACGGCGGTGTTGCCCATGAGATATTGCTTGAAGCGCTTGTCGTGCACCTCGATGCACGGGTCAGGGTAGTGCGACAGGCCGCGCTCCCAGCGCGGATGAAGCGGGTCGGTCCATTCGTCCATGCGCGATGCTCTCCATGGTCTTGAGATTGCGCATGGAGTGTAGCGGCAAATGCGGTTTCGCGCCTCTCCATGCTCATGTCGGGTGCATGCGCGCCTGAGGGCGGCGAGGGTCGCCGGTCTGGCCTCGCGCGCGCAACCACTTGAAGGCTTCCATCACGAACATGACGCTCGATGCGAGGACAAATAGCGTGAGAAACTCGCTGATAGACACGGGCGCCGTCTCCAGAATCGGTTGCAGGAATGGCACCCACATCATCAACAGGTGCAAACCCAACGCAACCGGCACGCCGATCACCAGTATGGGGTTGCGACGCAGCGGCACGCGAAACACTGACTCATATTCCGACCGGCAGTTGAAGGCGTGGAAGTTCTCGAACAGCACCATCAGCAACAACACCAGGTTCCGCGCCGACGCTTCGTCGTGGCCTGTCTGCTTGAGCCAATACCACACGCCGAATGAAACCAGGCCCATCGTCGCCCCCGAGAGCGCGACCTGCTGGATCATCAGGCAGTTGAAGATGCCCTCCGTCGGCTTGCGCGGTGGCCGCCGCATCGTCCCCGGCTCACCGCCCTCGAACGCCAGCGCGATGTCCTGGATGCCGTTGGTCACCAGGTTCAGCCACAAGATCTGCACCGGCAGCAGCGGAATGGGCAGACAGACGAGCACCGACAGCATGAACAGGATGATCTCGACGACGCCCGTCGCGACCAGCAGGTAGATCACCTTGCGGATGTTGTCGTAGGCGTAGCGTCCCTGGCGGATGCCCTCCACGATGGAGGCGAAGTTGTCGTCGGTCACGACGATGGAGGCGGTGTCCTTGGCCAGGTCGGTGCCGGAGCCCATGGCCACGCCGATGTTGGCGGCGCGCAGGGCAGGTGCATCGTTGACGCCGTCGCCGGTGACGGCGACGAAGTGACCCAACTGGCGCATGGCCTGCACGATGTGCAGCTTTTGCAGGGGGACACGCGTGCAAATACATGCACGTCTTTCACATGCTCGACGAAAGTTGGGTCGTCGCCGCTCTCAGTGTCCGGCAGGTCGCGTCCGACGACGAGTTCGTCCTTGCGCTCGGCAATGCCCAGTTCGCGCGCGATGGTCAGCGCAGTAGCCGGATGATCGCCGGTAATCATGCTCACTGTCACGCCCGCCGTGCGGCAGGTCTCGATGGCCGCCTTGGCTTCTGGGCGAAGCGGGTCAATCATGCCGGTCAGGCCGAGAAAGGTGAGCGGGGGCAGCCGCGCTTCGTCGAAGCCCTGCGCGAGATCATCGAGGTCACTGTCGTTGGCTTCAAGCGTCGCCGCAGCGACGGCGATCACGCGATAGCCGTCTTCGGCCAAGTGCTCGGCCCGGGCTTCCATTTGCGCGCGATCTACCGGTTCGTTGCCCTGGGCGGTCAGCATCGTCTCGCACAAGCCGAGCACGGTCTCCGCTGCGCCCTTCACCGCGACATGCAGGCGGCCTGCGTCGCGATCGCGATGGTCGCGATACAGCCTGGCGGCGAACTTGCGCTCCGACTCGAACGGGATGTCGGCCACCACTTCGATCTCCCGGTGCAGCGCATTCGGGTCGAGGCCGGCTTTGTAGCCGAACGCGAGCAAAGCGACGTCAACGGTGTCGCCAGAATATCGCCATGCGCTATTCGCGCTGCCCGTGCTGTCTGCGCCGTCCATGTTGTCAGAATCCTGCGCATCGTCCGCATTGGCCGGGCTGCGCTCGCCCGTTCGAGGGGGCCTGCAACGAGGCCTCGTTGCAAATCACGGCAGCACGCGCCAGCGCCTCCAGGCGCTCACGCGCGCCCTCGTCCTTCTCGACCTTGCCGTCCCCACCGCCTGCTGCAAGCGTGATCTCTCCTTCGCCGGTGTAGCCCGGACCGGACACGTCAAATCGTTCACCTGCGCCACTGATGACGAGCCGGACGGTCTGCTCATTAACGGTGAGCGTGCCGGTCTTGTCGCTGGCGATCAGCGTGCAACTGCCCAGCCCTTCCACGGCTGTCATCTTGCGCACGATAACGTTGCGAGCCGCCATCCTGCGCCCGGCGATGGATAGCACCACCGTCAGCGCGACCGGCAACCCCTCGGGAATGGCAGACACGGCCAGCGCGACGGCCAGCACGAATACCTGCATCAGCGGCACGCCCTGCGCCAGGCTGATAGCAGCCAGCACGGCTGCCGCAACCAGCACCACCACGCTGATCACGTGCACGAAGTGCTCCATCCGGATGACCAACGGCGGCTTGGTCGCCTCGCTCATCGCCGTAGCCTTGGCGATGTCTCCGATCTCAGTGTGCAGGCCGGTGGCTATGACCACGCCCAGCCCGCGCCCGGTGGTCACCGTCGCGCCGGCGTAGGCCATGCTGGCCCGGTCGCCCACGGGCGCGTCTGCCTCGGCCACATGGGTGGCGTCTTTGTTCACTGCGACGGACTCGCCGGTGAGGAACGATTCGTCGGTGGCCAGGTTGTTCGATTGAAGCAGCTTCAGATCGGCGGGCACGCGGTCGCCGGATTCGAGCAGCACGATGTCGCCGGGCACCAGCTCCTGAGCGTCTACGATCTGCGCTTCGCCATCGCGGCGGACGCGCGCCTTGATCTTGAGCGCGCTCTGCAACGCAGCCGCGCTCTGTTCAGCCCGCCACTCCTGCACCGCGCCGAGGGTGGCATTCAAGACGACGACGCCGAAGATGAACACCGCATCCTTGACGTCGCCAATGACGAGCGACACTGCGCCGGCGATCAGCAGGATGTAGATGAGCGGACTTTGGAACTGATGCAGGATGATTTGCCAGACGGTCGGCGGTTGGGCAGTAGGCAGTTCATTCGGCCCATAGCGTTGCCGGCGTTCTGCTACCGCTGATGCACTCAACCCGTCCTGGGTGACTCCCAGTTCGTCGAGCACGCGGTCTGCAGGCAGCGCGTGCCAGGCTGTCGGTTGTGTCTCACGCTTCGAAGCGTCTGCCGTTCTCTCCATTCATCCACCTGATTTTGTCTGGAGCCAGCCGCAGCCAGATCGGTTGCCCGGACTGGAACGCCGCATCGGGATGCACGTTCACCTTCACCTGCTCCGCGCCGACCTGAACGGTGAGCAGGTTGTGCGAGCCGAGCGGCTCCACGACCAGCACTGTGCCTTGCAGCGCGCCGGCGGCCGCGCTCGCATGCGCCTCGATGTTTTCGGCGCGAATGCCTACTCGCACCGGCGTCGTGGGCGCGCGGCTCAAGCTGGCTTGTACGCTGGGCGGCGGCTGAAGCGCCAACCCACCGGCCGTCACGACGACGTTGCCATCATGCGACGACGCCTGTCCCTCCAGAAAGTTCATCGGCGGGTTGCCGATGAATCGGCCAACGAATTCGCTGGCGGGTTCATCATATACCTTGAGCGGCGTATCGCATTGCACGATCCGGCCAACGTCCATGACCGCGATGCGGTCGCCTAGGCTGAGCGCCTCGATCTGGTCGTGCGTGACATAGACCACCGTTGCATTCACTTCTTTGAGCAGGCGCTTCAACTCGGCGCGCATCTCCAGCCGCAACAACGCATCGAGGTTGCTCAGCGGCTCGTCCATCAACAGCACATCCGAGGGCACCGCCAGGGCGCGCGCCACAGCCACGCGCTGGCGCTGTCCACCCGACACCTGCGCCGGGTAGCGCTTGAGCAATTCGGTGATCTTGAGCAGCTCGGCGGCGGCGTGCACGCGCTTCTTGAGTTCGGCGTCGGGCGTGCGCTGCATGCGCAGGCCGAAGGCGATGTTGTCGAAGACGGTGAGGTGCGGGAAGACAGCGTAGCTCTGGAACACCATGGCGATCCGGCGTTTGCGCGGCGGCAGGTCGGTCACGTCGCGGTCGCCGATGAAGATGCGCCCGCGCTCGATCTGCTCCAACCCGGCGATGCCGCGCAGCAGCGTGGTCTTGCCGCAGCCCGATGGGCCTAATAGCACCATGAACTCGCGATCGTGGATGGTCAGGCTGACGTCGTCGGTGGCGACGACTTTGCCAAAGGTCTTGCGGACGGATTCGAGCCGAATTTCAGCCATGGTGTGTGATCACAACTCTGATTTCGACGAAATCAGGGTTGCACAACGATGCGTCATTTCGTCACCCGGCCCCACAACGTGAACAGGTACTTGCGGATGAACAGCATGAAGATGAGTGACGGCACGAGCAGGAAGAAGCCACCGGCGAAGCGATATGGCAGTGGCGATTCGCTGAGCGAGGCCAGCACCAGCGCCGGCAGGGTGCGGTTGCGCACAGTCAGGATCACCGCGGCGAATACCTCGTTCCACGAGATGACGAATGTGAACAGCGTCGCGGCAGCCAGGCCGGGCAGCGCCAGCGGCATGGCCACGCGCAGAAACGCCTGCCACGGGCTGCAGCCCAGCGTCATCGCGGCTTCTTCCAGATCCTTCGGCACGCTGGCGAACACGCTGCTGGTGATGAGGATGGTGAACGGCAGCGCCAGGGCGGTGTGCATGAGCGCCAGGCTGAACACCGAGTCGTACATTCCCCAGCGGATGAACGTGACTGCGAGCGGGATGGAAAGGATGACGATGGGGAAGGCGCGCGTCGAGACCACGATCACGCGGAACGCCTCGCGTCCTGGGAAGAGATATCGGGCAATGGCGTAACCGGCCGGCGCGCCGATGGCGATGGCCAGCACGAGCGTGATGCCCGCCACCACCAGGCTGTTGCGCACTGCGTTCAGCACACCGGTCGAGTTCAGGAAGAACAGCATGGTCTCGGTCGAGAACGGCTGCGGGAAGATTGGCTTCGGAAAGCGAAAAACGCCGGCCTGCTCGCTGAAGGCCATCACGCCGATCAGCCAGATCGGCAGCAGGATCCACAGCGCCATGACGACAGCGAAGACGTAGGTGAGCGCGCGAGCGGGCGAAACATGCGGCCGGGATGCGCGGTTCATAGCGATTGCTCCTTCGGCGTGCGCAGCGCGTAAAGGAAGATCAACGTGCTGGCGATGGATAGAACGAGAATGATGGCGGCGTAGACGGCGGCCACGCCAGGGTCGCGATAGGTGTTGTACCAGCGGTATGCCTCGGCGGCCAGCAATGTGATCCCCCGCCCGGCGACGGCCAGCGCGACCGCGAAAACCTGGAAGGCCAGGATCGTGCGCAGGATGAGCGCCACCTGCAGGCTGGGCTTGAGCAGCGGCAGCGTGACGTGCCAGGTGCGCTGCCACGGCGTCGCGCCGAACACGTCGGCGGCTTCCAGATACTCGTGCGAGATGGATTGCAGGCCGGCGACAAGGATGACCATGATGATGGAAGTCGCCCGCCACGACTCGGCCATCACCACGGCGAAGATCAGCCAGCCGGTGTTTTGAAAGCTCAGGAACAGGAACGGCCGCTCGAGCACCCCCAGGCTGACCAGCAGGCTGTTGATGAAACCGCGATCGGTGAAGATGGAAAACCACACGATGCCCGCCGCCAGCTCCGAGATGGCCAGCGGGATGGCATAGACATATAGGAAGAAGCTCGCGCCCTTGAGCTTGGCCTGCACCAGCAGTGCCATCGCCAGCGCGAGCACGAACTGCACCGGGATGATGATCAGAATCAGGAGGAGCGTGGTCTCCAGCGCGGGAGTGAACGCGACGTCGGTCACCGCTCGGCGGACATTGTCCAGCGTGAACGCGCCGCCCGGCCCGGCGAAAGCCAGGCCGAACGCTTCGACCATCGGGTAGGCGAAGAAGACCAGCAGAAAGGCGGCGGCTGGCAACAGCAGCAGATAGGGGACGAGTTGTTGAGAGCAGCGGGCGACCATTGTCAAACGACCCTGGTTACCTGAGGTTTTCAATTACGTCACACCGTCATGCCCGCGCATTCCCCGCCTCTGCGGGGACAGGCTCCGCGGGAATGACGAGCGAAAACCTAAGGCAATCAATAAACGACCCTAAAGGTTTTCCGCGGCGCGGCGAAGAAACCTTTAGGGTCTGAATCTGGAAGCGAAAACGTCATTCGTTTCGTCTACCAGCCTCCAGCGCTTGGGTGAGCGGCGTCACTCCGCCTGGCACGGCAGCCCGTTGCTGTCCGGGTCCGGCGCCCAGCACGGCGCGCCCACCTCCTTCATCAGCGCATTCAGCACGTCCTTCTGCGAAGCCAGCGTGGCTGCAATGTCCTCGTTGTTGATGACGATGGCAGTGAAGGTGTCGCGGAAGATCTTGTTGAAGTCGCCGTTCTTCGGCCCCAGGCCGACCGGCAGCAGTACCGCCAGCGCGTCGGGCGCATTGGCCTGCTTCAAGACGACCTCACCCTGTGCCCGAATGCCCGGGGTAACGAAGCCGGGAAACTCGACGTCCACCATGGGGAAGAAGCCCACTTCCCGTAGCGTGGTGACCTGAGTGTCGGGGCGGGTCAGAAATTCGATCAGCGCCTCGGCGCCCTCGACGTTCGGCGCAGTCACCGGGATGCCCAAACCGGCGATCACCGGCATGGAGGCGCGTCCCTTCGGCCCGGCCGGCACCGGCAACGCCACGAAGTCATCGGGGCGCTGCTCCAGCGCATCCTTGGTGCGCGCGACGTGATCCCATGCCACCCACACTTCCTCTGCCAACAGATGATCCTGCATGAAGTTATAGGTCAGCGCCTGCGGGTTGACGTATTCCCACAACTCCTTCATGTACTGCCAGGCCTTCTCGGCGTCTTCGGACGCAAAGGTCGTGACCACGCCGCCGGTGAAGGCCGGCAGCAAGAAGCCCTGGAAGAAGCGATGCAACAGCGCGGCCTCGCCAGCCGGGATGCCCAGCTTGTTCTCCTGCGTCGCCTCCCGCATGTTCTTGGCCCATTCCAGCAGTTGCTCGTAGGTCAGCGCGTTCATGTCAGCGCCTTCCGGCAGGTATTCGAGCGCCTTCTTGTTGGCGACCATGGTGTAGGTGGCCTGCATCCATGGCACGTAGTAGGTCTTATCTGTGCCGAACTGCGCCAGCTTCCAGAATTCATCAGGAATGCCGCGATCCATCAGGCGACCCTTCAACTCGGTCAGGTCCATGAGCTGATTGGCGGTGACCATGCTGGAGAAGTTGCCGTGCAGCGCGCCCAGCAGGGAGACCGTGCCCCGGCCGGCCTGGGTTTCCGCGGCGATGCGGTCAATGAACGGCCCTTCGTCCTCCGGGATAAAGTCAACCTGGCCTGGGAAGCCGCGCAGGATCACGCCGCGCACGCGCTCGGCCTCGCCGACCGGGCGCAGTTGCGTGGACAGCCACACCACCTCGCCGTAGTTCACCGGCGCAGGGGTGACCTCTACCAGCACTTCGCGGGTGACCTCCACGACCTGGGGCGGTTGCTGGGCAGCGGGCATGGGCGGCATCTGGCAAGCCGCCAGCAACAAGCCGAAGGCGACGCTCAGCGCCGCCAGTTTCGTCGGTGTGCGGAATCTTTTCATGGGTCTTCCTCCTCATCGGCCTGAGCCACAATGGATTTGCGCTTGCGGCTCAGGCTCGCTCATGTCGCGCTCTTTTCTTCAGCCCCGTCCATGACGTAGCTGAACGCGCCGACGAATCGGTCTAACTCGGCGTGAGCCATGTCCTCCGAAATGCGGTAACGTCGCTGCAGGATAGGGATGATGTTCTCGGTGTCGCGGTCAATCTCGATGAGGTCGTCGTCGGTCAGCTCGCTGAAAAACTGCATGGCCTCTAGACGCAGGTGCGGCCACTTGCCCTGAAACAGATCGGTCGCTGCATTCATCTCAACTCAACCTCCTTCTCCCCTCGCTTTTGTCCTGTTCGCCTTAACCGGCGGTCCTCACTTGACCACTAGCACAGGGCATTCTGCGCGCTGGACGACGGCGGCGCTGACGCTGCCCAGAAAAGCGCCCTGCCATGTGCTCAACCCGCGCGAGCCGATCACGAGCAGATCGGGCTTGCGCGTGTCGGCCACGCCTAGGATGACGTCGGCAGGCGGCCCTTCCACGAAGTCCGTCTCGACGGTGTGCACCCCCATCTCGCTCAGGCGCTTTTTCACATTGCCCAGCAGGTGGGTGGCGCCTTCCAGCGCCCGATCAAGGGCGTGGCTGTAATTGGGCTCGCCCAGCAAGAAGGGGATGGGCTGAAAGGCGTGTAAGACCGTCAGCTTGGCGTTGAAGCGGATGGCCAGCGACGCTGCGAGGCTGGCGGCGCGCTCGGCTGCTGCGGAGCCGTCGGTAGCCAACAGGATATGCTGGATCACAGTGCGTTCACTGTAACGAATGCAGGTGCGTCGCGCTACGGGCGAAATGCGCAGTGCACGTACGCAAAACCGCGGATTTGCCGCACGGTCGCATACCTATAATGCATCGTGCGTTGAACGAAACGATTCGGCTGATTCTGGTGGACGACCACGTCATGCTGCGGCAGGGCACGGCCGAGTTGCTGCGCCGCGAGCCTGATCTGCAGGTGGTGGCCGAGGCAGGCAACGGTCAGGAGGCGCTCGAACTGGCTCATGCGCTCAAGCCGGACATCGTGGTGATGGATATCCGCATGCCGGTGTTGAACGGCATCGAAGCTACGCGTCACATTCGTAGGTCGCTGCCGGAGGTGCAGGTGCTCGTGTTGACGGCACATGACGACGACCAGTACGTCTTCTCGCTGCTGCAGGCCGGCGCCAGCGGCTACCTGTTGAAGACCGCGCCGGTGAGCGAACTGGTCAAAGCGATCCGGCAGGTGAAAGCCGGCGAGTCGCCGCTGTCGCCGCAAATCGCGCGCAAAGTGGTGGCGCACATGCGCGGGGATGCCCGGCCGCCGACAAGCGACGATGGCTCAGTGGATGCCCTCACGCCGCGCGAGCTTGAGGTGCTGCAGATGCTGGCGCGCGGCATGAGCAATCAGGCCATCGCCGAAGCGCTCTACATCAGCGACCGCACTGTGCAGGCCCATCTCACCAACATCTTTGCCAAGATGCAAGTCACTTCCCGGCTCGACGCCGTGTTGACAGCGATCCGGCGCGGCTGGCTGACGCTCGAACCTTGACGGCTCGGAAGGATGTGCGCGATATGGTGTGGCCCGACCGTTTCCGCTCCCTGCTTGCCCAGTTCGTCCTGCGCGTGGTCGCACCATTGTCCCTCGTCATGTTCGGGATGATCGGCGTGAGCCTGTACGCTTATCAACAAGTGCTGACGGCGCTACTCGTGGACCGCGACCGCCAACTGGCGAAGCTGACAGCCGAGCGCATCTCGACAGCAACGGAGGGGTTTGCGCGCGCTCTGGAGGCGCTGGCGACGACTTCGGATATGCGCAGCGATGCACTGGCATCACGCACGGCGGCGCTGACGGGCGCGGCGGAAGTCTTGAAGATTTTCTCCGCCGGTGTCGCCATCCTCGATCAGAAAGGCGAGGTGCTTGTGGCTGTCCCGGCAGGCACTTCACCCATCGGAAATTCAGCGGCTGGGCAAACCTATTTCGAGGCCGTCCGCGCTGGGCGAGAGCGTGCGTTCAGCGACGTGCTTGCGCATCCTCAGACCGGCGACGACATCATCGTCATTGCGGTGCCGATCCGCGATGACGGTCATGCGTTCGCAGGTGCACTATTGGGCGCAGTGTATTTGCGGGATACCTCACTCGGCGACCCGATCCGCCAACTTGTCATCGGCGAGGCCGGCTTCGCCTATGTGGTAGATCGCAATGGACGAGTGATTTTTCATCCAGATCCGCAAGAGATCGGCGCTGATTTCACTGATCGGCCGTTCGTCAAGAGCGTGATCGCGGGCCAGAGCGGCGGGACGCTGTGGACGTCGCCGTCGGGCGAACGTTTGGTGCAGGGCTACACGCCGGTGAACGAGACGGGCTGGGGGTTGATCGTGCGTGAACCATGGGACGCGGTCGTCGCACCAGCGCAGACCTACGCCGCCATCATCGCCGTAGCCGGAATGGCTGCCATCGCTGTGGTGGCTTATGCGCTGTGGCGTGGTGTGCGGCGCATCGTCGTGCCAGTGCAATTGCTCGCTCAGCAGACAGCGCGCCTAGCGGCGGGCGAGCCGGTCGAGCCGATCGGCCAGACGACCATCCGCGAGATTGACGCATTGGGCCGTGCGTTCGATCAGATGGCGGGGCAAATCGCCCGCTATCGGGCTGGGTTGCGCCGCTACCTGGGCGCGATGACTCAGTCGCAGGAAGAAGAACGGCGGCGCATCGCCCGCGAATTACACGATGAAACGACGCAGAGCCTGCTGGCCGTCAGTCGCCGCCTCGAGCTTTATCAGGCCACAGAGCCTGATGACGCGCGGAAGGCCGAGCTGGCGCAACTGCAGGCCACGGTGGCCGACACATTGCAGGGCGTGCGGCGCATCAGCCGCGACTTGCGCCCGCCGGTGCTGGAAGATCTGGGCCTGGTGCCTGCTTTGCAGGCCCTCGTGCGCGCCGCACGCGAGGGCGAAGGCGCCGTGCCTCAAGCCGATTTCACCGTGTCGGGGCAACCGATCGCGCTGCAAGCCGAGCAGGAGCTGGCGCTGTATCGCATCACGCAGGAAGCGCTGACCAACATCCGCAAGCATGCGCATGCCACCGGCCTGCGCGTGAACTTGACGTATCGCGCCACGGCCGTGCAACTGGATATCGGCGATGACGGCAAGGGGTTCGAGGTGCCCCGACCGCTGTCGGAGCTGGCGCAACTGGGCAGTTTCGGACTGATGGGCATTCAGGAGCGCGTGTGGGCCATTGGCGGAACCCTGATCGTCCATTCTGAACCGGGGCGCGGCACGCATCTGAGCGTGGTGGTACCCGTGAACGGGCGGCGATGACACTTCGAATCCGCAGTTTCGCTTATCCCGATTGCGCGCTTCCGCGATTGAACGCCCAAAGTGTGCACCCTACACTCTTCCATCACATGGTTCACGATGGAGAACAGCCGCATGATCCGCACGGCGGCCCGCACCCTCGTTCTGATCGGGCTGACCTTGGGCCTTGCCCTGATCCAGGCCGACCACGCAGGCGCCGCAACACGGGCACCAACGGCCGGCGATCGTTCGCCGCGCATTCATCTCATTGAAGTCACAGGCGTCATCAACCCACTCACCACGAGCTATCTGCAACGCGCCTTGGCCGAAGCTGAGCGCGACTCCGCCGAGCTGGTCATCATGCGCCTGGACACGCCGGGCGGCCTGGACGCCGCGATGCGGGAGATGACTCAGGTCATGCTCTCGTCGCCTGTGCCAGTCGCGGTGTATGTCTCGCCCGCCGGGGCGCGCGCAGCATCCGCCGGCATGTTCTTGACGCTGGCCGCTCATGTGGCCGCGATGGCGCCCGGCACCAACATTGGCGCGGCACACCCCGTTGCACTTGGCGCAGAAGTAGACGAGACGAGGATGCAAAAGATCGCTCAGGACGCCGCCGCCATGGCGCGCTCGTTGGCTGCAGCGCGCGGGCGCAACCCGGAGTGGGCGGAACGTGCCGTGCTCGATAGCATCTCGCTGACCAGCGCAGAGGCGCTGCAACATGGCCTGATTGATCTCGTGGCCGCAGACATGGATGATTTGTTCGTCCAGCTCGACGGGCGGCTCGTCAACACTGTGGCTGGCCCTGTTGCACTGCGCACTGCCGGCGCACAGACGGTTCCGGCGCCGATGAACTTCGCCGAGCGCCTCCTGCACATCGTCACCGACCCGAACATCGCGTATCTGTTGCTGAGCCTGGGCGCGATCGCGCTCGTGATCGAGTTGCAGATTCCTGGCTTTGGCTTGCCGGGCGCAGTGGGCGTGATTTCGCTGGCGCTGGCGTTTGTGGCGTTCGGCAGCTTGCCGTTGAACTGGGCGGGCATCGCGTTGATCGCCCCAGGCATCCTCTTGATCGTCGTCGAGGTGCTCTCGCCCGGCTTTGGGGCACCGGGTCTGGCCGGGATTGCCTTCTTCGCACTTGGATCGCTCATGCTGTATCGGCCTTTCACTCCGCCCACGCCCACGATGCCGGTCGTTGCGGTCAGTCCGTGGCTGGTTGGGGGTGTCACTGCCAGTGTTACGGCGTTCCTCTTCCTGGCTGTGGGGAAAGGGCTGCGTGCCCAGCGCCTACCCGTGCTCAGCGATGCCGCGCAGCGGTTGGCGGGCGCTGAAGGATTCGTACGCACCGAAGTGGGGCGAGCCAACGCCGTTGGCGTCGTGCAGATCGGCAGCGAGACCTGGTCGGCAATTGCCGATGCGGCTGAAGACGGCGCATTGCCCATCCGCGTCGGCGAGAGAGTGGCAGTCATCGGTGTGAAAGGCATCGCACTGCGTGTGCGGCGGGTAGGCACGCCTGGGCCGGATACAGATGTCAAGCAAGGGAGAACAGGAGGGTAATATGCTCGATACGAATGTACTGGTAGTTTTGCTGCTCGCTTTGGCGGTCGTCGTGCTGCTGACTTCGATGATCAAAATCGTGGCCGAATATCAACGGCTGGTCGTGTTTCGGCTCGGTCGCGTCATCGGTGCGCGCGGGCCGGGGCTGGTATGGCTCATCCCGTTCGTAGATCGCCCGGTCTGGCAAGATTTGCGCGAGTTCGTCATCAACGTGCCGCCGCAGACCTGCATCACGAAGGATAACGCGCCGGTTTCGATTGACTTTTTGATCTACCTCAAGGTCGTTGACGCCATTCCGAGCATTGTCGAGGTCGAGGACTACAAAGCTGCAGCGCAAGGCATCGCCATGACGACGCTGCGCGCAGTCGTCGGCGATTTGAATCTGGACGACGTGCTCGCCAAGCGCGATCAGATCAATCAGGTGTTGCGCGTCAAGATGGACGAGGTGACGGCGCGCTGGGGCATCAAGGTGACGATGGTCGAGATCAAGGAGATCGAACCGCCGCGTGATGTGCAGGACGCGATGACGCGACAGATGTCGGCAGAGCGCAATCGCCGCGCGGCAGTGACGGAGGCCGACGGCCGGCGCGAAGCAGCCATCAAGGTTGCCGAGGGCGAGAAGCACGCTGCCATTCTGAAGGCCGAAGGACAGCGACAGGCGCAGATTCTCTCGGCGGAAGGATATGCGCTTGCCCTGGAGAAGATCGAAGCCACGGCCAACGCTATCGGCGCTAAGACCATGAGCCTGCAGTACCTGGATACGCTGCGCAACATCGGCGCCAGCCCGGCCACCAAGTTCGTCGTGCCGATGGAATTCACGAACCTGTTGCGCACAGCAGTGGACTTTGTGGAGCAGGCCGCCGATTCACGTTCGCCGTCTGAGACGGCGAACGGTAAGTCGCGCTAATTCGAGCACCTGCCGAATTGAGGTGGGGATTGCTCTGCCCATGCGGGGCACCGGTCCGCGCCCGACACCGATCGGGTATCCGCTCTAAGCGACCTTACGCTGCCAGGGCAGGTGTCGCTGGCTGCGGTGCGGACTCTGCTGCGGCTGTTACGACCAGCGCTCGCCGGATCGCCTCGACCTCTTCGCGCCACAGCGCGCTCGTGGCGTCGCTGGGCATGCGCCAGTCGCCGCGCGGCGAAAGCGCCACCGAGCCGACCTTCGGGCCGTCCGGCATCGCATTGCGTTTGAACTGCTGCGAGAAGAACCGGCTGTAAAAGACGTCCATCCATTTCAGGATTTCTTCGTCATCGTAGAGACGACCGAGCCGGTCGCCCTCGTCTTGTGCGTTGAAAGCGTGGTGTGCTAGATAGAAGACCTTGCGCGGCGCGTAGCCGTAGCGCACGTGATAGAACAGGAAGAAATCGTGTAGCAGATAAGGGCCGATGGATGCCTCGGTTTCCTGTTGTAGCCTGCCGTCTTTCAGCGGCAGCAGTTCGGGGGTGATGGGCGAGGCGCTGATGTCGCGCAGGATGCGCGCAGCCTCGCCGCTGAACTCCTCGTCGGCGCACCAGTCCACCAGATAACGCACCAGCGTCTTGGGCACACCGGCGTTGACGTGATACATGCTCATGTGATCGCCGTTAAAGGTGGCCCAGCCCAGCGCCAGCTCGCTTAGGTCGCCGGTGCCGACGACGAAGCCGCCGATCTGATTGGCTACATCCATCAGGATCTGCGTGCGCTCGCGCGCCTGGGCGTTCTCGTAGGTCACATCGTGCCGGTTCGGGTCATGGCCGATGTCCGCGAAGTGCTGCGCCACCGAAGCGTGGATCGGAATTTCGCGCGCCGTGACGCCGAGCGCCTGCATGAGTGACCAGGCGTTGCCGCGGGTGCGCTCGGTGGTGCCGAAGCCGGGCATGGTGATGGCGACGATGCCCGAGCGCGGCAGGCCGAGCTTATCGAATGCGCGCGCCGTCACCAGCAGCGCCAAGGTGGAATCCAGCCCGCCGGAGACGCCAATGGTCACCTGGCGCGCACCGACGTGCATCAAGCGTTTGGCCAGGCCGGCGCTCTGGATGGCGAAGATCTCTCGGCAGTGCTTGGCGCGCGCGGCGCGGTCGCCGGGCACGAACGGCGTCTGCGAGAGCGGTCGGCGCAGCGCACGATGAAGGATGTCTGTCTGTGCATCGCCCAGGCGGAAGGGAATGGTGCGGAAGGTGTGCGCGCCGCCCGCAGCAAAGTAGGTGGTGTTGAGCCAACGGTCATGGCGCAAACGTTGCAGGTCAATGTCGGCCACGACTATGCCTGTATCAAACTGGAAGCGCTCGGTTTCGGCCAGCAAGTTGCCGTTCTCGCAGGCCAGCGCATGCCCGCTGTACACCACGTCGGTGGTGGATTCACCCGGCCCCGACCCGGCGTAAAGATAGGCGGCGATGCAGCGCGCCGACTGCTGCCGGACGAGGTCGCGCCGGTAATCCACCTTGCCCAGTTGCTCCGGGCTGGCCGACGGATTAAGAAGCACCGTCGCGCCAGCGCGCGCCATTGCCCCGCTCGGCGGCTCGACCGCCCAGAGGTCCTCACAGATCTCGACGCCGATCACGCAGTCCGGCAAGTCCTCGGCGGCGAAGAGCAGGTCTGTTCCGAAGGGAATCGCCTGGCCGCCGAGCACGACGTGCTGCGCGGTGGCGAATCGCGCTGGGCTGAACCAACGCTGCTCGTAGAACTCGCTGTAGTTCGGCAGATACGTCTTGGGGATGACGCCGAGCACGCGCCCATCGCTTACGAACGCAGCGCAGTTGAAGATGCGCCCATCAAGGGGGACGGGCAGCCCCACCACTGCGGAAATTCCGATTCGACCGGTGGCCTCTGCAACTTGCAGCAGACCGAGCTGCGCCGCCTCCAGCAAGCCGGCTTGGCGGAAGAGATCGCCGCAGGTGTAACCGGTGATCCCTAATTCAGGGCAAACGGCCAACGCGCATCCTTGTCGGCGCGCCTCCTCCAGCGCCGCGGTGGTCGCGCGCACGTTGAACGCCACATCGGCAACGCGCAGCGCCGGTGAGATCGCGGCGGCGCGCAGCAGGCCGAGCGAAGCCGGAGAGAATAAGTTCGATGCGTCAGTCATGGGCTGTGTGTCATTGCGCCGGTGCGGGAGGGTTGCGTATCACGTCTTGCGTCTTACGTCCTGCGTCTTGCGTTTTACGCTCACGTCCTTCGCGCAGCAGTATAAGCCACTCTCCCACTCCCTACTCCCCAATCTCCAATCTCCAACCTCTCAATATGCCCCCAGCTCGTCCAGCCGGTCGTCGCCGATGCCGAAGTGATGGGCAATCTCGTGGCGCACCGTGCGCCGTACTTCCTCGCGCAGCTCTTCTAGTGAGTTGCAGTCCATCTCGTGCGCCCGCTGGTAGATGGTGATCAGGTCGGGCGTCACCAAGTCGTAGTGGGTGGTGCGCTCGGTCAGGGGAATGCCGCGATACAGCCCGTATAGGTCGAGCGGATCCTCGACGCCGGCATACTCCAGGTCGTCCTCAGAAGGATAGGCCTTTACTTCGATTTCAAGGTTGGAGATGCGGCTGCGAATCGCCTCCGGCAGCTCATCCACGGCTTCCCAGACGAGTCGCTCGAATCGTTCTCGGCTAATCCTGATCATGCTGGCTATTCAAGCATACTCGCGCATTGCGCATCCGTGAATAGAATCCAGGGCACGAGGTGAATGATCATGATGCTGAAGGATCGGGTAGCGATTGTCACCGGCGCCAGCCGGGAGATCGGCGCAGCGATGGCCCTAGCCCTGGCGCGTCAGGGCGCGTCGGTCGTAGTGAGCTACTTCGGCGAGCCAGATCGCGCCGAAGCAACCGCAAACTGCATCCGCGCCGCCGGCGGGCGCGCGATCACCTTTCGCGCCGACGGCAGCAAAGTGGCCGACAACTTTGCACTTGTATCGGCCGCAGTTCAGGCGTTCGGCCGACTGGATATTTTCGTCGCCAACGCCGGCATCACCAAATTCGGTCGCTTCATAGACTACAGCGAAGCATCGTTCGACATGGTAGCGGATTTGAACTTCAAGGGCAGCTTCTTTGGCGCGCAGGCCGCCGCCCAGCAGATGCTCAAGCAGCCGCGCGATAGCTACGGCGGGCGCATCGTCTTCAGCTCGTCGGTGGTCGGCAGCACCGCCGTGCCCGGCTTGGCCGCCTATGGCGCAACCAAAGCCGCGATCAACTACCTGGCCATGGCGCTGGCCGCCGAGCTTAGCCCACACGGCATCACCGTCAACGCCATCGGCATCGGCGCGACGACTAACGAGCGCAACCTGCGCGACGACCCCAACTACGCCGAGAACTGGGGGCGTGTATTGCCGATAGGCCGCGCCCTCACACCGGAGGACTCGGCGGCAGCGTTGCTCTACTTGGTTTCGCCGGAAGCCTCGGCTGTCACGGGCATCACGCTGCCGGTGGATGGCGGGCACACGCTGCAATCGCCGGCGCCACGCATGGACTTCGCCATGCAGCCGGCATGAGCGCCTATCGCGTCCGGCGGGCATGGCATGATCCTCGTCCTCGACCTCGGCAGCTCGTCCACGCGCGCGTCGCTATACGACGCGCAGGCACGCGCCGTGCCCAACGCCTGGGCGCGCGCGCCGGTGGACTTCATCGTGGGCGAAGATGGCCGATGCGAAGATGACCCGCGCGCGGCCTTCGAGCGCGTCGTCGCCGTGCTGGACGCCCTCCATGCCAAAATCCCGGACGCGGCGCCGCCGATCACCGACTTTGGCATCAGCACCTATGCTTCCTCGCTGGTCTGCCTGGATGATCGCGGCGCGCCGATCACGCCGATATACACCTACGCCGACACACGCTGCGCAGAGGACGCGCGCCGTCTGCGCGCGCAGCACGATGAGCTGGACGCGCTACAGCGCACCGGCTGTCGCATCCGCGCCAATTACCTGCCGGCCAAGATCGCCTGGATTGCGCGAATCCGGCGCGATGTCTTCCGGGCGACGCGCTGGTTTGCCTCGCTCAGCGATTTTGTATGCCTTCGGCTGTTCGGTCGTATGCAGGCCGGCATTTCAGTCGCCTCGTGGACGGGGTTGCTGAATCGCCGGATGTCGGACTGGGACGAAACCTGGTGCAGCGCGCTGAGCATCGCACACGAGCAGTTGCCGCCCATCGCGCATGACACCGACCGGCTGGAGGGACTGCGGCCGGAGTGGGAGGCGCGCTGGCCCAAGTTCGCCCGCGCGCGCTGCCATCCGCCCGTCGGCGACGGCGCAGCCGCCAACGTCGGCAGCGGGTGTGTGGATTCGTCGCGCATTGCCGTGACGATCGGCTCCACAGCAGCGATGCGCGTGGTCAGGCGTTGCGAGACAGGCGAGCCATATCGCCTGCCGCCGGCGCTGTGGGCCTATCGCGTGGATCACGCGCGCGAGCTGATCGGCGGCGCAACGACGGAGGGCGGCAATATCTTCGCCTGGGCGAAGCGCGTGCTCCGGCTGCCGGACGAGACCGAACTCGAGACGCGCGTGGCGGCGCTGATGCCCGATGCCCATGGGCTAACGGCGCTGCCTACTTTTGCCGGCGAGCGCAGCCCGGGCTACGCAGAAGACATCCGCGGGACGCTGCACGGCCTCTCACTGGATACCGACCCAATTGAAATCACGCGGGCGCTGATGGAAGGCATCAGCTATCGCTTGGCGCACATCTGCGATGCGCTGCGCGCGTCGGGCGCGGCAAGCGCAGATGCAGCGTTGATCGGCAGCGGCGGCGCGCTGCAAGCCTCACCGACCTGGCGGCAGATCATCGCCGACGTCACCGGCCTGCCATTGCGCCTGGCATCGGAGCCGGAGGCAACGAGTCGAGGAGCAGCGTTACTCGCGCTCGGCAGAGTTGAGAATAGAAGATTAGAGATTGGAGATTGGGAACTCGAGGTGCACCCAATCCCCAATCCCCAATCTCTCATCCCTAAACCTCAATCTCCGGTCATACACGTCCCCGACGCACAACGACACGCAACGTATCGCGCCGCGATGGCGCGACAAGAGGAGCTATATGCAAAATTGGTTCGATCTGACGGGTAAAACCGCGCTGGTAACAGGAGGCGGCGGCGTGCTGGGCGGCGCTATGGCGCAGGCCCTGGCCGACCACGGCGCGCGCGTGATCCTGCTTGGCCGCACGCGCGAGAAAGTCGAGCGTGCCGCGCAGCGCATTCAGGCGCGCGGCGGCCGGGCAGATTGGGCGCAGGGCGACGTGACCGACCCTGACTCGTTCGGCCAAGCGCTGGCGGCGGTCGGCGACGTACACATCCTGATCAACGCCGCGGGGACGATCCTGCCGGAAGCAATGACTTCACCCGACCGCTCGCTGTTTGATCTATCGCTGGAGGCCATGCACAAAGTGATGGACGTGAACTGGATGGGCACGGTCATTCCCTCGCTGATCGTGGCGCGGCAGTTCGTCGCCCGCGGCGGCGGCGTCATCATCAACGTCGCCTCGATGTCGTCATTCCGGCCGGTCACGCGCAATGTCGCCTATTCGGCGTCAAAGGCGGCGCTGCTGAATTTCACGCAGTGGTTGGCCGTGCACATGGCGCAGCACTATTCGCCCAACATTCGGGTGAATGCCATAGCGCCCGGCTTCTTTCTCACCGAGATCAATCGCTTCCTACTCGTCGAGCCGGACAGCGGCCGGCTCACGCCGCGCGGCCAGGCCATCATTGCGCACACACCGATGGGCCGCTTCGGCGAGCCGGAGGAGCTGGGCGGCGCGACGGTCTTCCTAGCCTCGGATGCCGCGCGCTTCATCACCGGCATCGTCATCCCGGTGGACGGGGGCCATTTGGCATTCAGCGGAGTGTGAGATTTCCGGGTAGGCAAAGGCAGTGCCTTTGCCTACCCGAATGCCTTTGCCTAGCCCAACATCCCTTCGACCGCCCGATCAGCGGATCAGCCCGCCGATCTGCACGAACAGCGGCGCGAAAACCAGCGACACCACGCTCATCAACTTGATCAAGATGTTGAGCGACGGGCCGGAGGTGTCTTTGAACGGATCGCCGACCGTGTCACCTACGACGGCAGCTTTGTGATTGTCGGAACCTTTGCCGCCTAACTCACCCGTCTCGATGAACTTCTTGGCGTTGTCCCATGCGCCGCCGGCGTTCGCCATCATAATAGCGAGGACAAAGCCCGATGCCGTTGCGCCGACGAGCAAGCCGGCCAGCGCTGTCGGGCCGAGCAAAATGCCGATGGCGATCGGCATGGCGACGGCCAGCACACCCGGCGGCACCATCTCGCGCAGCGCCGAACGCGTGCTGATTGCCACACATCGGGCGTAATCAGCGCGCGCGCTGGGTGCGCCCTCCTTTAGGCCGGCGATCTCCCTAAACTGACGACGCACCTCCTCGACAATCTGCATCGCCGTGCGGCCTACGGCCGTCATGGTGATCGCGCTGAACAGGAAGGGCAACATCGCGCCGAACAGCAGAGCGCCCAACAGCCTTGGGTCGAGCAGGGTCAGTTGCGCACTTTGCAGGCCGCTGGTCTGGGCGTAGGCGGCGATCAGGCCCAGCGCGGTCAACACCGCCGAGCCGATAGCGAAGCCCTTGCCGGTGGCAGCCGTGGTGTTGCCCAGCGAGTCCAGCGCATCGGTGCGCGCGCGTACTTCTTTGGGCAGGTGCGCCATCTCGGCGATGCCGCCGGCGTTGTCGGCCACCGGCCCGTAGGCATCCGTCGCTAGCGTGATGCCTAGCGTGCTGAGCATGCCGACCGCAGCCAGCGAGACGGCATACAGTCCACCGTCTGCGCCGCCGATTCGCCCGCCGACGGCATTGTTGAAGCCGAGCACATATGCACCGATCACAGCGACCATGACGATGGCGACCGGCGCCAGCGTCGAGCGCATACCGACGGCCAATCCTTCGATGATGAGCGTAGCAACGCCGGTGCGCGAGGCTTGAGCGATGCCCTGGGTCGGCTTCTCGGTGTAGCTGGTATAGAACTCGGTGAAGTACGCGATCAGCAACCCGGCTCCCAGGCCGAGGAGGATCGCGAAGAAGATTGGCCAGCCGATCGTGCCGTCCAGCAGAATCAGCAGGGCGATTCCGGGTACTACTAACCCAGATGCGGTCCAGATTGCCGTGCGCAGCGTCCGCAGCAGGTCGCCCTGAGAGGCGTTCTCACGCGTGCGCACCATGAACGAGCCGATAAGCGCCGCTAGGATGCCTACTGCAGCGATGGCGAATGGCAACAGCACCGTCCCAGGGCTGAGTTCGCCGCGTGCGGCTCCTACGACAGCCACTGCCGAAGCGGCCACGATTGAACCGACGTATGACTCGTATAAGTCTGCGCCCATGCCGGCCACGTCGCCTACGTTGTCGCCAACATTGTCAGCGATCACGGCTGGGTTGCGTGGGTCGTCTTCGGGGATGCCGGCCTCGACCTTGCCGACCAGGTCGGCGCCAACGTCGGCCGCTTTGGTGTAGATGCCGCCGCCAACGCGGGCGAAGAGCGCGATGGATGATGCGCCGAACGAGAAGCCGGTAATCGCATCAATCGCCAACTGGTTCATGCCGAACAGGAAGAACAGTGCCGATAGTCCGAGCAAGCCAATGCTCACCACGCTCATGCCCATGACGCTGCCACTGCGGAAAGCCACCCGCAGCCCGGCGTCCAGCGACTTCATCGCGGCGGCCGTGGTGCGCGTGTTGGCGCGTGTGGCGATGCTCATACCGATGAAACCGGTCAGCGCCGACGTGAATGCGCCGATCACGAAGCACACTGCCGTCTGCCAGCGGATGAACACGGCGATGGCGACCGCGACCACAGCCGCGAAGATGACCAGCACGCGATACTGTTGCGATAGGAAGGCTTGCGCGCCTTCGCGGATCGCCTGGCTGATCTGTTGCATCGTCTCGTTGCCAGGGTCGCTGCCTAGGATCGCCCGCGCGGTAACGACGACATAGGCCAGGCCAATCAAACTAATGACAATCGGGAGCAGAATCGGAATCGGAGATGGGGACAGGGACATCGTGTGAGAAGACTCCTTGCCTAGTTGACGTTGACTGTCGTGATGACGTGATTCTACCTGTTGGCGTAGAATTCCTGTATTGCGCAATGCGCATAAGCGAGTCGAATTATGAGCGCATCCGACAAGGACTACTACGAAATCATGCAAGTGGATGAGATGGCGGAGAGCGCCGTCATCGCCGCGGCTTACAAAGCGCTCGCCGCCAAATATCACCCCGACCGCAATGCATCTGCCGACGCCACCCGGCGCATGCAAGCGCTGAATGAGGCCTACGAGGTGTTGTCGGATCCGCACAAGCGTGCTGATTATGATCGGCAGCGCCCGCTCCGGCGCAACGGCCAGGCAAACGGCTATCCCCAGCCGGCGACGCCTGCGCAGGCTAGCCTTACCGATGCGCGCCTGCGGGAACGCTTCGAGCGCATGGCGCAGCGCATCCGCGAGGTGCAGGAAAAATCGCTCCAGCAGATTCAAGCGTTGCAAGAACGCTCGGCTCAGCAGATTCGTGACATCCAGGAACGGGCGGCGCAGCAGGTGAAGGAAGTCCAGGACAAAACCGCGCAGCAAATCCGTGAGATCCAGCAGCGCACGGCCGAGCAGATTCGCAGCATTCAGGAAGGCTTGTGATGCCGTCATACGTCGTGCGCTAATACACCATGCGCCAACTTGATCGCGAGCGATTGCGCGCTTGTCTGGTTGCGGAAGAACGCCGTTTCGCCGAAACACATCCCCGCTCGCGCGAGTTGTTCCGACGCGCCCAGGCGCATTTGCTCGGCGGTGTGCCGATGAGTTGGATGGTGCGCTGGGCTGGCCGCTTCCCCATCTTCGTCGTCGAAGGACGAGGCGCGCACTTCACCGACGTAGACGGTCATACCTACCTCGACTTATGCTTGGGCGACACCGGCGCGATGACCGGCCACGCGCCCGAGGCGACCGTGCGCGCGATCGCCGATCGCGCGGCGCGAGGCAGCACCTTCATGCTGCCGACCGAGGATGCGCTGTGGGTGTCCGAGGAGCTGGCGCGGCGGTTCGGCTTGCCTTACTGGCAGTTCGCACTTACCGCTACCGACGCCAACCGCTTCGCCATTCGCCTGGCGCGGGCGATCACCGGCCGGCGGCTGATCTGCGTGTTCAACTGGTGCTACCACGGCACGGTGGACGAGACGTTTATCACCCTGAACGATGGTCGGCCTGGGCCGCGCCGGGCAACCGCGGCATGCCGGTCAACCCGACGCTGACCACGCGCGTCGTCGAGTTCAACGATGTCGCTGCGCTAGAAGCGGCGCTGGCACCCGGCGACGTGGCCTGCGTGCTGGCCGAGCCGGCGATGACCAACATCGGCATCGTGCATCCGCAGCCTGGCTTTCACGAGGCGCTGCGCGAGATCACCCGACGCACCGGCACACTGCTCATCATTGACGAGACGCACACGATTTGCTGCGGGGTCGGCGGATACACGCGCGCGCATGGGCTACAGCCGGATATGCTCACCATCGGCAAGCCGATTGCCGGTGGCTTGCCGGCGGCAGCCTATGGCGTAAGCGAAGCGGTCGCCGAGCGCATTCGCGACACACAGAGACCTGAGTACGAAGACACCAGCGGCATCGGCGGCACATTGGCCGGCAACGCGCTCTCACTGTCGGCGATGCGGGCTACCCTTGCCGATGTGTTGACCGAGGCGGCATTTGCACGCACCATCCCGCTGGCCGAGCGCTGGGCAGAGGGGGTGCGCAGCGTCATCGCGGAATTCGGGCTGCCGTGGCACGTGACGCAGCTCGGCTGTCGCGCCGAGTATTGGTTCTGCTCACATCCACCGCGCAACGGCGGCGAGGCGGCTGCGGCTGTGGATGGCGAGCTGGATCGCTATATGCACCTGGCAGCGCTCAACCGGGGCATCTTGCTCACGCCGTTCCACAACATGGCGCTGATCGCGCCAGAGGTGACCGAGGCCGATGTAGACCTGCACACCCAAGTCTTTCGCGAAAGCGTGTGCGCGTTACTCGAATGAACAGGACGGCCGTCCATGGCCGCCCTGACGCATCACATTCTCGATTTGGCTATTTCTCCGGCTGCAACAGGCCGTAGTCGCCGCCTTTGCGGCGATAGACCACCTTGACTCTGCCATCGTCAGAGTGCACGAACACGAAGAAGTCATGGCCGAGCAACTCCATCTGCTCGATGGCTTCTTCCACGCTCATCGGTACGATCTGGAAGGTCTTGACGCGCACCAATTTTGGCGGAGGCGCTGCCGGCGGGACTTCCTCTTCGATCGGCAACGCCTCGGCCATGAGCAATTCTTCGTCCTCGGTCGTCAGGGCAGCTGCACCGCTGCGCTTGCGGTCTATGCGGCGGCCTTTATAGCGCGCGATACGTTGATACATCTTCTCCAGCGCAAAATCGAAAGCCTTGAAAGGGTCGGGGTCTTGTTCTTCGACGCGCAGGAGCGTGCCACGCCGCCGCACGGTCAATTCGACGGACTTGGGCACGTCGCTCTTCGTGCTCTGCCGCGTGAACTCCACGCGCACGTCCTCGACACCGGGCAGATACCGCTGTAGCCGCTCGGTCTTGTTTCGGACGTATTTATCGAGGCGTTGGCTGACGTTCATGTTGTGGCCTTGAACTGAAACTTGCATTGCGCTTCCTCCACTGTTCAATTCGTCGAATCCAACGAACGCGCCTGTGAACGATCTTCGGGTTCATGCGCGGGCGAGCGTGAGGGCGGTCACGCACCGCGCGCCGGCCCGATTCAGGACGTTCGTACATTCCATTAACGTTGCGCCGGTGGTGAAGACGTCATCCACCAACACGATCGCTCTGCCTTCGATAAGCTCGGGCAGGGCGGCAAAGGCATTGCGCACGTTCTCCCTGCGCGCTGCCGCGTCCAGGTGCGCCTGCTGCTGGGTCGGCCGGACGCGCCGCAGCGCGTTTGTCTGGAGTGGCATCCCCGTTGCTGTGCTCACGTGGCGCGCCAGCAGCAGGCTCTGATTGAAGCCGCGCTCTCGCAGCCGGGCGGCGTGCAGTGGCACAGGGACGATCAAATCGTTCGCCGACAGGTCGTGGGCTTGCCAGATGGCGCTCATGTGGGCGGCGAACGCCTCAGCCAGTTGGGGCCAGCCTTCGTATTTGAAGCGGTGGATGCCTTCGCGCAGCGGCGGGGCAAATTTCGCCGCCGAGATCACCGTCAGCAATTCGCCCGACGGAAGCACGAGCGTAGTTCGGCTTTCGCACACGCCCAGCCACTGCGTCCGGTCGTTGCACACGGTGCACCACCAGCCCTCGCCATATCTATCGCACCCGCCGCAGTGCGGGGGATACAACAAGTCGAGCAGAAACACGAATGCGCGTCGGGTGTGCGCAATCGCCGCAGCTGGGGCGCTCATGCGCGACATATACCCATAGTAAACACGACTCGCCTAAGAAGCAAATAGGAATACGGTGGGGGGGTGCATTGGTCAACCGGGGGAAAGCGCAGGCGTTTGGTAGGGCACGCTCTACCCGTGCGAAGCACAAGTTCACAGCGCGTCGTTGCCACTACACCGTAGGCGCGGAACGGAAGCGCACCCTACCACGCGGCGCTTTCGCCCCATACGCGAATGCACCCTGTCGCCTGTCGGTCGGTCAACGAGTGACCAGCCGGCTCAAAAAGTCGGTGATGGCCGGCCCGAGCAGCACGACGATCACAACGAGCACGATCGAGAACAAAATCAAGATGAGGGCAAAATCTATTAGGCTGCCGCGCCCGCCCTCTCCGCTGGGGGGTCTCATAACGATTCGATACCTCGTGCGCGATTATAGACCTCGCCTATACTGATTGCGTATGTCGCGTGCGGAATCCCTCTACCGTTTGCAATTGCTCGATCTCGAACTCGACCGCGCGCGCAAGCGCCTGCGCGAAATCGAGGCGTCGCTTGCCGGCAGCTCTGCCCTGGAGCACACGCGCGCCGAAGCAGCCAAAGCCGAGAAGGCACTGCGACTCGCGTCGGCCGAGCTCAAATCGCTCGAGCTGGATGCCCAAGCCCTCGACGACAAGATCACCAGTGAGGAGCAACGGCTGTACTCCGGCGCGATTCGCAATCCCAAAGAGATGCTCGACCTGCAGCAGGAACTCGACGCGTTGCGGCGGCGGCGCGTGGCGCTGGATGACCAGCTCTTGGCAGCGATGGAGCAAGTAGAGCAACTTCGTGCCGACGAGCTGCGCTGCCGACAGGCGCTGGCCCAAGCCGAGCGCAACTTTGCGGACGATAGCGCACACCTGCGTGCCGAGCGCGACAAACTCCAGGCCGCAGTCGAAGGCGACTTGGAGCAGCGCGAGGCGCTGTGCAGCGGCATCCCTGTCAAAGACCTAGACTTGTATTCGGCCATTCGCGCCAAAAAGCCCAACGGCGTGGCCGTCGCGCTCATCAAGTCAGGTGCATGCAGCCAGTGCGGGGAGGTCGCTTCCTCTCAGCTCGTCCAGCAGGCCCGCACCGGTGCTGCGCCGGTGATTTGTTCCAATTGCGGGCGGATTTTGTATGCGCAATGAATATTGCCATTCGTTGACTTTGGTATTAAACTATCGCAACAATTAGCGTGGAATTGGTCTGCTGAGCGAGGAGGGAGACCCATGGCGTGATAGCTTACTGTTTGATTCCTTTACCGTTTCTAAGTTCGTCGCGAGTGTGACCCAACCGCGTGGAGGATGACCTTGATGCGTGTGTGGGTTCAAAACCTGTAGTGCACACAACACACACTCAGTGAAGGAGACAAGATGCGCAAGTTACTCTTCGCACTCGTCAGCTTTGGGCTGGTGGCCTCACTTACAGCACCGGCCCAGGCAACAAC
Source organism: Candidatus Roseilinea sp. (assembly GCA_025998955.1). Taxonomy (NCBI): domain Bacteria; kingdom Bacillati; phylum Chloroflexota; class Candidatus Thermofontia; genus Candidatus Roseilinea; species Candidatus Roseilinea sp. The sequence goes on along the minus strand of AP024676.1, from coordinate 873,809 downwards.
CGGCCCGCAGCCGAAAGACGTGTCCGGCTTACTGATCCCCGAAGGACTTGTTACCGAAGCGGGCGGATCCGCCCCCAGCCGCGTCATTGACCCGAGCCTGAAACGCGCCAAAGGCCCGGTGAGCGTGGTCGTTCAGCTCAAGAGCGCGCCGCTGGCGATCCAGAACGGCGCCGGCTTCAAGCAGTTGTCGCGCATGGGCGCGGCGCGCGTAACGCCGGCCGATCAGCGCGCGCACCTAGCGACGATCTCGGCTGAGCAGACCGCGTTCGTCGGCCAGGCCGCTGCGCTCGGCGCCCGTGAGATCGCACGTTTTTCGCGTTCACTCAATGCCGTAGCGATGAAGGTGGACGCCTCGAAGATCGAACAACTCGCCAGCCTCCCTGGCGTAGTGAGCGTCCGGCCGATCATCAACTATCAGCTCGACCTGTATGAGACGGTGCCCTATATCGGGGCGAAAGCCGTGCAAGATGCCGGCTTCGATGGTTCGGGCGTGGTCGTGGCCGTGCTCGACTCGGGCATTGACTACACGCATGCCAAACTCGGCGGGGCCGGAACCCTGGCTGCCTACGAAGCCGCCTACGGTACCGGTCCGAGCGACCCCCGCAACACCACGCGCGACGGACTATTCCCCACGTCCAAGGTGATCGAGGGCTACGACTTCGTCGGCGAAGTATGGCCGCGCGGCCCGAACGGCTTCGGCGACGAGGACCTGGCGCCCGACCCTGACCCGATTGACTTCGAGGGGCACGGCACGCACGTGGCCGACATCATCGCCGGCAACGATATGGCGCGTGTGCGCGTCGTGCATGCCTCGCCGGATGCGCCGGCGGTGGATATTCTAGTGAACGGTGCACCTGCCATCACCAACCTGGCCTTTGGGCAGATCAGCGGCTATGCCAGCCTGGCGCCTGGAACCTACAACATCAAGGTCGTCCCGGCAGGCGCGACGACGCCGGTCGTGTTCGATGCGGATGTGCCGTTGGCCGAAGGCGTTGACCTGACGGTTGTAGCAAAGGGCTTGCTGGGCGATAACAGCTTTGGCGTGCTGCCGCTCACCGATAACAACAAGCCGACCGCTGATAAGGCGCGCGTGCGCTTTGTGCATGCTTCGCCCAATGCGCCGGCAGTGGACATCGCAGTCGCTGGCGGCCCCGTGCTATTCGGCAACGTGGCCTTCGGTGAGGTCGGTGACTACATCGAAGTGCCCGGCGGAACCTATGACCTCGAAGTGCGCCTGGCCGGCACGAGCACGGTCGTGCTCTCCCTGCCCGGCGTCGCGGTCGCCAATGGCAAGACCTACACGGCGTATGCCGTCGGTCTGGTGGGTGGCACGCCGGCGCTCGGCGCCATCTTGAGCGTGGATGATCCCTCGCCTACCGGCAAGGGCGTCGCGCCTGGCGCCAAGCTTGTCGCGATCAAGGTATGCAGCGCCGTGTCCAGTTCGTGCAGCGGCCTGGCGTTGCTGAACGGCGTCGAGTTCGCGCTCGATCCGAACGGCGACGGCGACCTGTCAGACGCTGTGGACGTGATAAACCTGTCGCTTGGCGCAAGCTACGGCCAGAAGGAAGACGATCTGAGCTTCGCGCTTGGCAACGCCGTTCATCTAGGCGTGGTCGTGGTTGCCTCGGCCGGCAACAGCGCCGATCGCCCCTACATCACCGGTTCGCCGTCTACGCAACCTGAGGTTATCGGCGTAGCACAAACGGCCGTGCCCAGCGCTAAGACCTTCCCGCTGGTGATCAACTCGCCGGCCAGCATCGCCGGCATCGTCCGCAATACCAACACGGTGGAGTGGGCGCCGATCGGCAGCGGCTTCACCGGTGACGTGGTCTACGTCGGCCGGGGTTGCCCGGCCGGCTCGATCACCGGTGCCAACCCAGAAGATCCTTATCTGGCCAACCCCGCAGGCAAGGTGGCGCTCATCCTGCGCGGCGCTTGCGCCGTCAGCCTGAAGGTGGATCGAGCAACCAAAGCGGGCGCCATCGCCGTGCTGATTCAGAACAACGTCGCGGGCGACCCGCCGAGCTTCTCGTTCGGCGGTGGCGACCTGCCGATGGTGCCGACGCTCATCATCACGTTGCAGGATGGGAATACCATCCGCGGTGCGCTCGCCGCCGGCAACGTCGTAAACGTTTCGGTGTCGGATGCGGTGTTCATCCCACTGGTCGGCAGCATGGTGGCTTCGTCCTCACGCGGCCCGAGCTACAGCTACAACGCGATCAAGCCGGAGATCGGCGCGCCCGGTGCGTCCGTCTCGGCCATCGCCGGCAGCGGCACGGGGGTCGAGGCATTCGGCGGCACCTCCGGCTCGGCGCCGATGGTCGCCGGCTCGGCAGCGCTCGTCCTGCAGGCGCATCCGGATTACGCGCCGCGCGACGTGAAGGCCGTCCTGGTCAACACGGCCGACGCCAACGTCCTGATCAACCCGGCCACGCAGCCCGGTGTGCTCGCGCCGATCACCCGCATCGGCGGTGGCGAGGTGCGCGTGAACCGCGCGGTGGCGACGAAGACGGCGGCCTGGTCGGCCAGCGACGACAACCCGGCCATCTCGTTCGGATATCGCGCAGTCACCGGGACGAGCACGTTCCGCCGGCGCATCATGGTGCGCAACTACAGCGACCATGCGCGCACCTACACCATCACGCCGTCGTTCCGCTATGCGAATGATGCAGCCAGCGGCGCGGTGACGCCTTCGGCGCCGGCCACGATCCGCGTGCCGGCCAACAGCACGCGCTCGTTCGTGCTCGAACTCACGGTGGATAGCAGCAAGCTGCCGACTTGGCCGTGGACGTTCTTCGGCGGCGCCAACAGCGGCACCGGCGCACTGCTGCAGACGGTCGAGTTCGACGGCTACCTGACCATCAGCGACGCTACGGACACAATCCATCTCCCCTGGCACATCCTGCCGCGCAAGGCGGCCGAGGTGCAGGCGACGCCGAATCGGCTGCGCTTCCCGAACAACAACACCCTCACGCTGAGCAACAGCGCAGTGAACAACGCCGAGGTGGATGTGTTCTCGCTCACCGGCGTCAGCCCGCGCATCGCCCGCGGCGCTCTGCCAGGCCCGGGTTACAACTACACGTTGATTGACCTGGCTGCAACCGGTGTGCGACCGGCGCTGGTCAGCTCTGCGGCAGGCCCGCTACAGGCGGTGCAGTTCGCCATTGCCACCTTCGGCAATCGCGCGCATCCGAACTATCCGGCCGAGTTCGACATCTACATTGACGTAGATCGTGTCTACGACGACACGGAAGGCTTCGGCGAGTTCGAGTATGTGCTCTACAACTCGGAACTCGGTGGATTCGCGGCTACCGGCCAGTGCGTGGTGAACTTGCTCAACCTCGACACGTTCCAGCAGGTGACGCGCTTCTTCTGCGATGCCGACCTGAACTCCGGCAACATGATCTTCACCGCGCTGTTGGGCGACATGGGGCTGTCGTTCGACAAGATGTTCAGCTTCTATGTGTATGCCTACGATAACTACTTCACGGGCAATTTGACGGATGCCATCCATCAGCAAACCGTGCAGCTGGACACCTTGCCTGTCTATCCGGATGCAAGCGCGCTGACCGTGCCTGCCAACGGTTCGGCGACGCTCATGGCCGGTATGAACGACATCTGGACCGAGCCGCCTTCGCAGACCAACGGCCTGTTGCTGATTTACCGTGACGCGCCGCCCGGCAAGGAGTTCCAGATCATCCGGTCGAACTGACTGATCGTTTGCCATGGCTTCTGCTGAGCCGCTGGCGCGGCCCGGTAGAAAAGCGCAGGGGCTGCTCTCATCGAGCAGCCCCTGAGTTCGTTTTCGAGAGAGGCGACGGTGGGAATCGAACCCACGCATCAGGGTTTTGCAGACCCTTGCCTTACCACTTGGCCACGTCGCCGCGTAGGGGAAGTATAGCACGCAGCGACCATGCTACACTGATGCGAAGATGAGCGCTGCTTCGTCGCCTCGCGTCAGTGCTGTCATACTCACGTTGAACGAGGAGCGGCACATTCGCGCATGTTTAGAGACACTGGCTTGGGCAGACGCGCGCGTCGTGTTCGACTCTTTCAGCACTGATGCTACCGTGGCGCTCGCTGAGCAGGCCGGCGCGCAAGTGATTCGACATCCCTTCGAGAACTACGCGCAACAGCGCAACGCTGCGCTAGACTCGGTCGAGAGCGAATGGGTGTTCTTCATAGATGCGGACGAGCGCTGTCCGCAGGCACTGGGCGAAGAAATTCGCGCGGTGATTGCTGCGCCGCGGTGCGATGTGTACGCCGTGCCCCGGCAGAACTATCTGTTCGGCCGGCTCACGCTGGGCGCCGGCTGGCACCCCGATCACCAGGCGCGGTTGTTTCGCGTCGGTCGCGCTTGCTTCGACCCGCGCCGCGAGGTGCATGAGGTGGCGCAGCATGACGGCCCCATGGGCTACCTACGCACCGCGTTGATCCATTACAACTACGACACCGTCGCGCAATTCCACATCAAACAACGCAAGTATGCCGAATACGACGCCGGCATCCTGTTCAAGCAGGGCATTCGACCCAAGCGGCGCAACTTTGTGCTGCAGCCGCTGCGCGAGTTTCGTCGGCGGTTCTTCACTTTGCGCGGCTATCGCGATGGCTGGCATGGTCTGCGCCTGAGCGCGCTGATGGCGTATTACAACTTCGACATGTACCGTCGGCTGGCGCGCATGTGGCGGGAGCAGGATGGGCGAGGCGCTTAGACCAGCGACCGCCCGCCATCCACGAAATACACCGCGCCGGTGGCGAAATCCTCTTCGATCAGGTAACGCACCGTGCGTGCGACATCCTCCGGCGAGCCGATGCGTTTGAGGGCGGACTTTTCAATTGCCCACTGCCGTTTGGCGTCGTCGGCGTCGTCCGGCAGCAGGACGGTGCCGGGCGCGATGGCGTTCACGCGCACCTGCGGCGCCCACTCCAGCGCCAACACCTTTGTGAGCGCTACCAGCGCGGCCTTGCTGGCCGAGTGATGAGCATAGCCCGGCCAGGTCTGGAATGCCGATAGGTCGGTGATGTTGATGATTAGGCCGCAACCTCGTGCGATCATGTGCGGCGCGATGGCTTGCGCCATCATGAACGGCGCTTTGACGTTCAGGTTCATCTCCGCGTCCCACTCTGCCTCGCTGATCTCGAGCGCCGGTTTCTTCAGCCAGATGGACGCATTGTTGATGAGGACATCTACACGCCCGAAGTGCTGTAGCACGGCTTGCGCCAACGCGCGCACGTCGCCGGCCTGGGTTACATCGGCCCGCATGGCTAAGCTGCGCACGCCCAGGCGCTCAATCGCCTCTGCCGTGTCGCGCCACGGCTCACTTTCCAGGTAGTAGCTGAACGCGATATGCGCACCACGCTCGGCCAGGTCGAGCGCCAAGGCACGTCCGACACGCTGTGCGGCGCCGGTGATGAGGACGACTGATCCTGCGATTTCCATTGTGCAGATTGTGCACCACGTGGGTGCATTCGTGCAGAGGAGGCAAAATTTGCATGGCAGGGCGCGGACTCCGTGCCGCGCCTAGATATACCCGTGAATGGAGCAGAGCGCGCCCTAGCGAATACGTCTGCGCCCGGCCTCGGTCGGGTAAAATTTCGGCCATGTCCAGCCCGCACGATTCGAGCAAGACCTATCTCACTCCTGAAGGCGCGCAAAAGCTGCGCGACGAGTTGGCCTACTTGCGCGATGTGAAGCGCCCTGAGCTGGCAGAGCGTCTGCGTTTCGCGATCCAGCAGGGCGACTTGTCGGAGAATGCGGACTACGCGGCAGCCAAAGAGGAGCAAGGCTTTCTCGAGGGGCGCATCTTGGCCCTTGAGCGTATGCTGGCCGATAGCATCATCCTCGACGAGACAACCAACGACCAGGGAGAAGTGCGCATGGGCAGCCGCGTCACGGTGGTCGAGGACGGCTTCGACGACCAAGAGACCTTCCAGATCGTCGGCGTCGCAGAAGCCGATCCGATGCACGGCAAGATCTCGAACGCCTCGCCCTTGGGTCAGGCGTTGATCGGCAAGCGCGTGGGGGCAAAGGTGCGCGTGGTGACACCCGCTGGCGTGACCGTCTTCAAAATCCTAGCCATCGAATGACCCCAACGACCAGGCCGGCGCCCACCAACCAGGCGGCGTCCAGCTTGAAGCGTCGCAGCGCGACGAGCGAGGCCAACCCGATGCCGACCGTCACCCAATCCACCAACGCGCTGTGCGAAAGCTGCGCCGCAGCCACGGTAATAGTCGCCACGACCGCGATGTTCACCCCGCACAAGAAGCGCTGAACACTGCGGTGCGTGCGCAGATGGCCTAGAAACCTTCGCTCCAGGACCACAAAGACGAACGCCGGCGTAAAAATGCCGATCGTCGCCAGCACCGCGCCGGGGAGGCCTGCTACCAGATACCCTACGAACGTTGCAGTCGTGAACACCGGGCCGGGCGTGCTTTGGCCGAGGGCAATGCCGTCCAGCAACTGCTCCTGTGTGATCCAGCCCAGGTTGCGCACCACCTCTTGTTGCAGGATGCCGACCAGCGCGAACCCGCCGCCGTAGATCACTGCGCCGATCTTGAGGAAGTGCAAGAACACCTGGGCGAGCAATCCTGGATCGGTTGAAGTTGTGAGCAGCGTGAACTGCGCCACCGATTCAGCAGGCAGTGCAGTACCCAGTGGCGCGAGGGATCGCCACGCGCCGCTGATGATGAGCAGCGCCAGACCCGCCAGGACAAAGAGGAGCAGCACGTCCAGCTGGCCGGAGAGCACCGCAGCGATCGAGAGGAAGAGGAGCAACCATTCGCGCCAGCCTGTCAGCATCGGTCGTCCGAGCTGCACCGTTCCGCTGATGATCAGCGCCAAAGCCACAGGCTTGACACCATAGAGCATCTCTTCAATGACGTCGAGCGTGCCCAGGTTGACGTAGATGACCGAGAGGGCGAGCACGATGAAGAACGCCGGTAGGATAAAGCACACGCCGGCGATGATCGCGCCGGCTACGCCGCCCAGCCGGTGGCCGAGGTAGATTGCCATTTCGGTTGAGGTGGGGCCGGGCAGCAGGTTGGCAACGGACAGGTCGTCGTTGAACTGCTCGGCGCTCACCCACCTGCGCCGGTCCACCAGATCCGCGCGCATCAGGGCGATGTGCGCCGGCGGCCCACCGAAGCCGATGAAGCCCAACCGGGTGAAATAGGCAGCGATTCGCAACAGCGCTTGGCGTCGCAGTATCGCGTGCTGTGCTTCAGTGTCAACGGATTGCATCGAGCAGCCGGTAGTACAGCCCGGCCAGCGGCAAAAACCAAGGGTTGCCGTCGTAGAGGTTGGCCGGCGCCGTGGGGAAGGGTAGGGTGAAAAGCGGATTCTCGATGCGCTGGCCAGCGACGCGTTGTGCGACGCATGCGCCCAGGTAAGAAAGCAACGCCACGCCGTGGCCGCCGCATCCCAGCGCATAGTGTATGCCGTCGGCTGTCGTCCCGCCGTGCGGCAGCAAGTCGAACGTGAATCCCAGCGTGCCGCCCCAGGCATACTCGATCGAGACATCCCTGAGCTGGGGATACACCTCCACTAGGCCGCGCCGCAACATGCCGGCACTCTCGCGCACCGTGTTGGAATTGGCGGGCATGAAGCTGGCCCGTCCGCCGAAGATCATGCGATTGTCGGCTGAAAGGCGGAAGTAGTAGAGGAAGTTCTTCGAGTCGAACATCATGCGCCGATGTCGGCTGACCCGCTGCGCCAGTTCCGGCGGCAACGGCTCGGTGGCGATGATGTAGGAGCCGATTGGGATGATCCGGCGCTGCAACCAGGGGACGAGGCGATCGGTGTAGCCGTTGGTGGCGATCACGACTTGATCGGCATGCAGCTTGCCGCGCGCAGTAGTCACTGCGAAACCCGTGCCTGCAGCGTCATGCTCAATGTGCGTCACGCGGGCGTTCTCGAACAGCTCCGCTCCGGCACGTTCGGCGGCCTGGGCTAAGCCAACAGCATACTGCGCGGGATTCAGCCCGGCGCTCGCCTCGTCCACCAGCCCGCCATGATATAGGTCAGTCTCAATCTCATCGCCTAGATGCGCTTTGTCCACCAGGCGCACCGGGTGCTGGAAGTGTTTCTGCAGCAGCTCCGCCTCGCGGATGAAGCCGACGAAGTGGCCGGGTTTGTAGGCCAGCTCGAGGTGGCCGCAGCGTCGCAAGTCGCAGGCGATGCTTTCCTCGCTGACGACGTGCTCGACGTAGTTGATCGCGTCGAGCGATGCGCAAAACAGCGCGCGCGCCGTCTCCATCCCGAAGCGCTTGACCAGCGCGCCGGCGCTGGATTTGAGACCGGTGAGCACCATGCCACCGTTGCGTGAGCTGGCCCCCCAGCCTATTGCGTTCGCTTCTAGCACAGCGACGCGCGCGCCGCGGCGTGCCAGCTCGCGCGCGGCGGATAACCCCGTATAGCCGCTGCCGACGATGGCAACGTCCACGCGTGCGGGGAAGTCATGTGGCGTGGGCGAGAAAGGCGCGACGGTGTCGGACCAATACGGTCGCTCTTTCATGCCTGGCATTATCGCGTAAGCTGAGGCAGTCCTCATCCTTCCACCAGATACTCGAACAGCAACGTGCCCGCCGTCCAGAAGATGACGATGAAGGCCAGCTCGATGCCGATCCAGGCTGCAAATTCGCCGAGCGGCAGCCGGTCGAGGAAGCCCGATGTGGCGATCACGGCCGCGACCAGCAACGGCAGCGCAAGCGGGAACAGCAGGATGGGCAAGAACACCTCGCGGGCGCGGGTGCTGGCGGCCATCGTCGCGATCAGCGTGCCGGCGCCCGCGTAGCCGATCACGCCGAGCAGCACGACCAGCCACACGCCCGGTTGCATGAGCGTTTCGTCGAACAGGATGGCCATGATCGGCGTGACCAGCAGCGCGACGGCCAGCGTGAAGATGGCGTTGGCGATGGCCTTGCCGGCGAAGATCATGCTGCGGTCGCACGGCGCCAGCAATAGCCCATCTATGCACTGGTTGATCTGCTCGGACGACATCGAGCGCGACAGCCCCAACGTGCCGGCAAACACCAGCGTCACCCAGAGCACGCCGGGTGTGAGTGGGCGAAAGGTATCCACGCGCAGCCGCAGGGCAAAGTTGAACATGACGATAGCCATCACGGCGAACACCACCATCGCCGTGGTGGACTCGCGCGTGCGCAGCTCCAGCAGCATGTCTTTGCGAATGATGGCGGCGATCTGGCGTATGGCGGTGCGCATGGTTGTGGTCAAGCGTCGGCCATGAGGGCAGTCAATGCCTCGGCAGTGATGTCGTGATGAAGCTCATGAGCGATGCGCCCGCCTTTCAGGATCAGCGCGCATGTCACGCCATCCAAACTGCGACTCAGCTCGTGCGTGGCCATCACCACGGCGCGGTCGCCCAGCGCGGCTTCGCGCAGCAGCGCGGATAGATTGGCGGCCGACGCCTGATCGAGGCCGGTGAACGGCTCATCCAGCAAGAGCAGCGGTGGATCGTGCAAGATGGCGCGGGCGATGGTCAATCGCTGGATCATGCCACGCGAGAAGGTGCGTGCCAGGTCGTCACGGCGCTGCCAAAGGTTGACGCGCCGCAGCGCCTCCTCGATGCGCGTCGGAAGGTCCGTTGCGGCGTACATGTGCCCGTAGAACTCCAGGTTCTCGCGCGCGGTGAGGTCGGGGTAGATCAGCGATTGGTGCGACACCAGTCCGATGCAGGCGCGCGCACGGTCGGGATGCGCCAGCGCGTCTATCCCGCCGATGGTGAGCGCGCCGCTGTTGGGTCGGGTGAGCGTGGCGAGGATGCGTAGCAGCGTCGTTTTGCCGGCGCCGTTGGCGCCCAGGATGGCGACGAACTCGCCGCGCGCGACGTCGAGTGAGATGCCGCGTAGCACAGGACGCAACCCGTATAGCTTGCCGATGTTCTCAGCGGAGAGCAGAACGGTCATGGAAGCGACAGTTTAAAGATTTCTACGGGTATCGCGAACGACTTCCATGAACGACCTGACGCGCGCGGCATCCACGGGATTCCAGGTGTAGCCGTCCACTTTGAGGCCGGAGCCTACGATGACGCCATCGGCAACGCGAAGGAACTGGCGGATGTTCTCCACGCGCGCACCGGTGTTGAGAAGCACCGGCACCTGTCCGCCGGTTGCCTCTTTGGCTTCGCGCAGATGGTTGACGTCCGGCTCGGCGCCGGCCATCGGCCCAGAGACCAACAAGGCATCGGCCAGCGAAGAGACGACGGCGCTGCGCGCCACCTGCCCGACCGTCCGTCGCCCGATCGGTGAGGCGAATTCCGGGGTGATGTTGTAGAAGACTTTGATGTGATTTGCTCCGATGTTGCGGCGATATCGCAACATGGCCGCCGGGTTCGTGTTCCACAACCCCATGTCGCTCTCATACACGCCGGTGAACACTTCGCGCACAAAGGCGGCGCCTGTCGCCAAGGCGATTGCCAGCGGCGCCTTAGGATCCCAGAGGAAATCCACGCCGAAAGGACGGTCTCGCGGTGCGGTCTCGGTGATCACGCGGGTCATGACGGCGATGGCCTCGAAATCTGCCTGCAGCGCATAAGGGCGATCGCCTTCGTTGCAGAACAAAAGACCGTCCACACCGCCTTCTAGGAGCACGCCGACATCGCGCCAGACGCCTTCCAGAATACCTTCGATGCCTTGCTTTTCGTCGTAAAGGGGCGTGCCCGGTAATGGCGGAAAGTGCACCATAGCAATGACCGGCTTCGGGACTTGAAAGAGATTATCGAGCAGGGTGTTCATTACTACTTCATGGTTTGAAAGTTGCAATTTTGTGGAGATTGTAAGTTAGTCGGTGATTCGTAAGGCAGGCTGGGGCTAAGCGCTCAATCCATGAATGCGCCGAGCAGCTCAGTCGTGCCCCGGCACATCTCTTGTGCTCATGTGTTGCCGGGCAGGACTACGGAAGCCTGCGCCGACAGGAAATTGACGTTCGGCGCAGGCTGTGCGATATATCGGCTGTCATGAATCTTCAAAACAAGATCGTCGCCGTCGTCGGCGGCGCGACGGGCATCGGCAAGGCAACAGCCGAAATCTGCGCCGCTGCCGGAGCGACCGTGATCGTGGCCGACTTCAACGAAGCCGAGGGGCGAGCCACCGCGTCTGCCGTCGGCGGCACATTCCTCCCCATCAACGTTGCGGATGAAGCGTCGGTCGCAGCGGCGTTTGCTGCCATCGCCGCTCGGCACGGCCGGCTCGATGCGCTGATCCAGACGGCCGGCATCCTGCGCGGCGCCTTCGTGCCATTGGAGGAATTCGATCTCGCCATGTTCGAGTCCGTGATAGACGTGAACTTGATCGGCAGCTTCCTGTGCGCCAAACATGCCGTTCCGCTGCTCAAGAAAGCAGGCAGGGGCGTGATCGTGCTGGTGTCGTCGGGCGCAGCGATCGGCGGCAGCTCTTCGTACGCATACGGCGCAAGCAAGGGCGGCGTGAACGCGCTGGGCATCACCCTGGCCAACAAGCTGGCCGCCGACAACATCCGCGTCAACGTGGTGATGCCGGGCAATATTGACACGGCGATGAAGCGATCGGTCATCGCTGCCGAGCGGGAACGGCTCGGCGCGGGCGGCGAGCAGCAACAGCTCAGCCTAGGCGAGCCGGCCGGCGTCGGGCGCATCCTGGCCTGGCTGGCCAGCGACGACGCCGACTATGTGCGCGGCATGATCCAGACGCGCTAGGAGGTCGGATGAAGCTCGGCGTCGCGGGCGTGTTGGCCTATCCCGATGAACCGGACGCAGTGCTGTTGCCACCGGACTGGCGGACGATTGACGTGGCGGCTGCGCGGCGCGTGCGCGAAGCCGGCTTTCGCGGCGCCCAGTTGTTCATCCCTCGTCCGCTGGAAGCCGATCCCGGCGACGTGCGGCGGGTGCAGCATGCCTTCGACGCGGCCGGCCTCGAAGTGGCGCAGGTCAACGGCTGGTACGAGCCGTTGTGCAGCTACGACGATGCAGTGCGCGCCGCCGGCGTGCGCGGCATGCAGGCGCTGGTGCGCATCGGTCGGATGGTGAACGCCCCTAGCGTTTACGTCCGGCCAGGCGGCCACAACCTCAACGGCCACTGGTATGCCCATCCGGAGAATCATTCCCCGCGCACATTCGACAACATCGTGGACAGCCTCCGGCGAGTATGCGCCATAGCAGAAGCTGAAGGCGTGCGTGTGGCCGTCGAGGGGCACGTGCTCTCGGCGCTCGACACGCCGCAGCGGGTGCGCGACCTGCTCGATGCTGTCGGCTCGCCGGCGCTCAAGTTCAACTACGACCCGGTCAACTTCGTCGGCACGGTGAGACAGGTGCACGACACAGCGAGCGTGCTGAACGAGCTCTACGCCCTGTTGGGCCGCAACATCGTCGCGGCCCATGCCAAGGATTGCCGCCTGGCCGATCAGCTCGTCGTGCATATCGAGGAGGTGGTGCCCGGCAGCGGCGTGCTGGACTACGCGCTGTTCATGCGCCGATTCCAGGAAGTCTGCCCCGACGGCTATTTCATCATCGAGCATCTGCCGAACGCACTCGTGCCGCAAGCGCGCAACTTCGTTCGGTCTATGGCGACTGCCTTGGGCATTCCCCTCGAATGCTGATGCGCCCGCGTGTGCGAGCGCGCTTTCATAGAATTCAATGCAGGTTCTGAACCGTTCGATTGAGGGTGTGCAATGGCAAGAGACATTTCACGCAGAAGTTTTCTGGCACTTATAAGCGTGAGCATTGCTTCCGGCGCGGCGCTGGCCGCATGCGGCGGCGATGCAGGACAGCAGGCCCAGCCGACGGCGCCGCCTGCCGGCTCCGGCGGCGAAGTTACGCTCTCGCTGGCATCGAAGGGCAGCACGCCGTTCTACGACAAGGAACGGCTAGAGGTGAAGGCCGGCTCACGAGTCACGCTGACTTTCAAGAATACAGCCGAACCCGGCTCCAACCGCTTGTTCAACTGGGTGCTGGTCAGGCCGAACACCAAGTTCCGCGTGGTGAGCGATGGCCAATCCGAAGGGTCACCCGAGACCAGCTACGTCAAGCCCAACGATCCGAACGTGCTCGCGCACACACGATTGGTTGCCGCCGGCGAGAGCGACACGATCTCGTTCGACGCGCCGCCGCCGGGCGAGTATCCCTTCATCTGCACCTTTCCGGGCTACTACAACACAATGAACGGCGTGCTGGTGGTGCGGTAGGTAAAAGACTGGAGCATCGCGAAAGCTGGACGAAAGCGGTAGACGTTGCGAAGCGCGGACGGATGAAGGCAATGCCTTCGTCCGTCCGAATTCAGATCAAGCGGCTTGCGGAGCCTGCGGTGCGCGCTATAGACGCGCGCGGTCGGATGATGGATCGAGCGCGTCGCGCAGCCCGTCGCCGAGGAAGGAGAACCCCAGCACCAGGAGCGCCAGCGCGACGGTGGGGATGACGCCCACATAGAGGTAATTCGGGCTGGAGAGGTATCGGCCGATCGCGCCGACCATCTTGCCCCAACTCGGCAACGGGTCGTTGATGCCGTAGCCGAGGAAGCTCAAGCCGGCCTCGGCGCCGATGAACCCCGGAATGGCGAAGCTGACGGCCACGATCAACGGGTTGATGATGTTGGGCAGCAGGTGGCGCACCATGATGAACGGCGTCGTCGCGCCCAGGCTGCGCGCCGCGCTGACGAAGTCGCGCTCCTTGTAGGTCAACACCTGCGCGCGCACCAGGCGCGCCAGCCCCGGCCAACCCAGGATGGAGATGGCGATTGTGACCTGTAGGATGCCGTTGCCGATCAACAGCATCAGCAGGATTTGAAAGAGCAGCCCGGGCAGCGCGCCGATCACCTCGAACATGCGGTTGAGCGCGTAGTCCCACGCGCCGCCGAAGTAGCCCGAGAGGAAGCCGAACAGCAAAGCGAGCGACACGACTATGCCGGTGGCGGCGAGCGAGACGATCAGGCTGACGCGCGCCCCCCAGATCAGCCGGCTGAGGATGTCGCGCCCCAATTCGTCGGTGCCCAGCACGTGCGCCGGGTCACGGCCAGGCGGCAGCCACGTCTTGAACAGGTTCGTTTTGTCGTAGGGGAAAGGCGAAATGACCGGCGCGAGTACGCCGGCGAAGATGAACACCAGCACGATGAACAGGCCGACGATGGCCAAGCGGTTGCGCCGGAATCGCCGCCACGCCAGTTGCGCCGGCGAGAGCGGCTTGTACTCCGTGATCGCTGCACTCCGCGTGGCTGCGCGAGCCGACGCCGCGCCCTGAACCGGAAAGTTCTGCGTAGCCACCCGTCAGTGCCCTCCTCCCAATCGGACGCGCGGGTCAATCAGCGTGTAGGCGATGTCTATCAACAAATTGCTGATCGTCAGCATCGTGGCGGCGATGATCACGGTGAAGATGATGACGGGGTAGTCGCGGGTGTAGATGCTCTCCAGGAAGAAGCGCCCGATGCCGGGGATGGCGAAGGTGATCTCGACGAACGTCGAGCCGGTGATCGCGTTGGCCAGCACCGGGCCGAAGATGGTGACCAGCGGGATGAGCATGTTGCGCATGGCGTGCTTCATGATGACGACGGCGCGATTCAGCCCCTTGGCGCGCGCGGTGCGGATGTAGTCCTGGCCCAGCACGTCCAGCATGCCGGAGCGCGTGTAGCGGGTGAGCGCGCCGACCGTGCCCAGGCCGAAGATAAACGCCGGCAACACCCACGCATTGGGTGGCTGTTGATACAGCGGCTGGCCATTGTTGAAGCCGAACCACTTCAGCCCGATGACGAAGATGGCAATGCCGAAGAAGATCAACGAGATGATCGGCACGGTGACGGTGACCAGCGCTACCGTGGTGATGACCTGATCCACGAGGGTGTTGCGTTTGAGCGCTGCGATCACGCCGAGCACGACACCGAGCGGAAAGCTCCATGCCACCGACAGAAAGCCCAACATCAAGCTCGACCCCCAATACTTGGAGAACAGGTCAATCACCCGCGTGTTGGGATAGTAGTAAGAGATGCCGAAGTCGCCCTGAACGGCCTTGGTGATCCAGTTCCACCAGTTCACGTAGAACGGCCGGTCCAGCCCGTACTTGCGCATCATGTTGGCCTTGGCTTCGGGCGACAACGGCTGGTTGAGTTCGTCGAACGGACCGCCGGGCGTGTTGTACATCAAAAAGAACGTCAGGAACGAGACGGTGAACAGCACGAACACCAGCCCGGCCAGACGGCCCAGGATATATCTCGCCATATGATACGAACTAGAACCTAAGGTTCTCGAAGAACCTTAGGTTCTAGTGCTTTGGTGCTTGTGCGCTCCAGATTACGGGATGCTCTTGCGATATTCGAGGACGTTGTTGGCGATGTAGATCTCCGACGCAGCGCCGTTCATTGCGCCCACGCCCGGCCAAGCGACGCCACGGTTGATGTTGATCTTGCCCGGCTCCATCGACGCGCCCTTGATGTAGGGCTTCCACAGGTTCACCGGCGTGCGGTGGATGCACCAGATGAAGGCACACTCTTCGACCATTAGCTTTTCGGCCTGCTGATACAGCTTGGTGCGTTCCTCGATGTCGGTCATCGGGCCGGCCTTGGCCAGCAGCTCCTGATACTCCTTGTTGTTCCAGGTGTGGCGTCCGCCCAGGTCGCTGCCCTTTAACACCGTCAGCATGTTCGACGGGTCGAGGTAATCCATGCCGTAGGAGATGTAGCCGAAGTCAATCGTCGTGTCCGGCTTGCCGTCCGGCGTGCGCTTGAGCAGGTCGGCCATGTAGTCCTTCTGCGGCACGGACTTCACCTCGACTTCGATGCCGAGGTTTTGCTTGATCGAGTCGGCGTAGGCTTGGGTGATCTCTTTGCCGAAGTAGCCCTCCAGGTCGCCGCGCATCTGCAGCAGTAACCTGTCCACCTTGACGCCGGACTCTGCGTAGAGCTGCTTGGCCAATTCGGGATCGTAGCGTTGGATTTCCTTCAGCGCTTCGCCGTTGGCCGCGGGGAAGCCCGGCGCCAGGAAGGAGTAGGCCGGGCGCGCCAGCAGCGGCTTGGTGATGAACTTGACGATGCTGTCTCGGTCGAGCAGGTGGGAGAGCGCCTGGCGGAACTTCAGGTTGTCGAACGGCGGCTTGGTGACGTCGAAGAAGAAGTAGTCGGTGCGGAAGTCGCCCACGTCCGGCGTCGCCTGCGCGCTGAGCTGTGGGTCGTTCAGCACCGCGTCCACTTGCGCCGCGTTGCCGATGCTGGTGAAGTCCACCTGGCCGGCCTGATACGCCTGGAAGGCGTCGGGGAACGGCACGGCGATCATGCGCTCAAGGAAGGGTTTGATGTCGTCGGCGGCCTTGGGGTTGGCCACGATCTCGACGCGCGTCGGGCTGAACTCTTTGACGATGAACGGGCCGCACGAGACGCACGTCGCCGGATTGGCGTTATAAGCCGGGCCGTGAGCCGCCAGCGCCTTGGCCTGCAATGGCATAGCGAACATGAACAGGCGCGGCAAATACGGCGTGACCTCGCTGGTCTCGATGATCAGCTCGTAGTCGTTGGCGCCTTTGCGTACGCCCAGCTCTTCGACCGGCACCTTGCCGGCGACGACTTCGTCGAAGTTCTTGATGTTGCCGGAGCCTTTGCTGTAGTACCAGGTGAAGTCATAGGCGCTCTTCGGGTCGGCCATGTAGCGGAAGGTGGCCACAAAGTCGTCGGCGGTGAGCGGCGTGTCGTCGCTCCAGATGATGTCGTCGCGCAGTGTGAACGTCCAGGTCAAGCCGTCCTCGGACACCTTCCATTCTTTGGCCGAGCCGGGCACCAACTCGAAGTCCTTGTTGATGCGCGTGAGCGGCACGCCATACTGGTCGGCGAGCGCGCCGCGGTTATAGACGTTGGCGCTGATGTCCATGAACTGGCCGGGGTTGCCCTGGCCGGCAGTGACATACACCTGCTGCTCCGGCGGCGCGGCGTCGGGCGGCAGCACTTTACCCACGCTGTTGACCATCGGTCCGGCCGTCGCGGCAGGCGCCTCGGTGGGGGCCGGTGCGGCAGGTGCTTCAGTAGCAGCCGGCGCAGCGGGCGCTTCGGTGGCCGCCGGCGCTGCAGGGGCGGCTGGCGCTGCGGGCGCAGCCGGCGCGCATGCGGCCAAGAGCGCACCACCGGCACCCATGCCCAGCAATTTCAACATCTGACGGCGGTTGAGTACCGTCCCTTGCTTATTCATGTTTGCTGTTCCTCCTGTTTGATTCGGTTGGGATTGAGTGAGTCGAAATCACGATCGAACTACGACGAGATGCATGTGGTGTGACGGGTTCGGTCGAATCGCCCTTGCTCTAGAGCAGTGGCAATCACCTCCTCTATGGTGAGTGTATGAACCGGATTTTTGTGCAAAGCTTTCAATTTCGCAAATCAGTTGGGTGCGCCTCGATTTCAAACTCGAAAAGCTCTTTTCAAAAATGTGAACAATAGAATACGCCGAGTTGAAAAGTGAGCGTGAAAGGCATTCAACGTCGTGTCTCTTCTGATGGGTGTAAAGCCTTGGTCGTTGCGTCTGTCATCGTTTAACATTGCGTCTCAATATGCCGAAGCGAACTGACATTCACTCCATTCTCATCATCGGCTCCGGTCCCATCGTCATCGGCCAGGCATGCGAGTTCGACTATGCCGGCGCGCAGGCCTGCAAAGTGCTCCGCCGCGAGGGTTACCGCGTCATCTTGGTGAATTCCAATCCGGCGACCATCATGACCGACCCGGAATTCGCCGACGTGACCTACATCGAGCCGCTCACGGTAGAGATCATTGAGAAGATCATCGAGAAAGAACGCCCGGACGCGCTGCTGCCCACCGTCGGCGCGCAGACGGCACTGAACCTGGCGACCGCACTGGAAGAGCAGGGAATTCTGAAGAAGTATGGCGTTCAGCTCATCGGCGCCAATGTGCAGGCCATCAAGCTGGCCGAAGACCGCCAATTGTTCAAAGAGGCCATGGAAGCCCACGGCTTGAAGTGTCCCCAGGGCGCAACGGTTCACTCAGTTGAGGAAGCACTAGCACTTGTCGGCATCAACACCGGCACCTTGCCCAAGCATTCCCCTCTTCTCAATTCTCAATTCTTCCCGCAATCCCGGCTCGCTGAAGGCTTCGCCGGAAGCGGGATCGGGACAATTCTCAATTTCCCTGTGCTCATCCGTCCCTCGTTCACCCTCGGCGGCAGCGGCGGGGGCGTGGCTTACAACGAGGCAGAGCTGCGCGAGAAGTGCGCGCGCGGTCTGCGCGAAAGTCCGGTCGGCCAGGTATTGGTCGAGCAAAGCGTGCTGGGCTGGAAAGAATATGAGCTGGAGGTGATGCGCGATTGCAAAGACAACTTCGTGGTGGTGTGCTCCATCGAGAACCTCGATCCGATGGGCGTGCACACCGGCGACAGCATCACCATCGCGCCGGCCATGACGCTGACCGACAAAGAGCTACAGCGCTTGCGCGATATGGCTAAGGTCGTCATGCGCGCGGTGGGCGTGGAGACCGGTGGCAGCAACGTGCAGTTTGCCGTCAACCCCGAAAACGGCGAAGCCCTGGTGATCGAGATGAACCCGCGCGTATCGCGCTCGTCGGCGCTGGCCAGCAAAGCCACCGGCTTCCCCATCGCCAAGATCGCCGCGCTGCTGGCCGTCGGCTATTCGCTGGACGAGATTCCCAATGACATCACGAAGAAGACGCCGGCCTCGTTCGAGCCGTCGCTGGATTACGTGGTCGTGAAGTTCCCCCGCTGGGCATTCGAGAAATTCCCCGGCGCCGATGCCACCCTCGGTCCGCAGATGAAGAGCGTCGGCGAGGTGATGGCCATCGGCCGGACGTTCAAAGAAGCGCTGAACAAGGCCGTGCAAGGATTGGAGATCGGCAAGATCGGCATCGAGAGCGGAGAAGTCGGAGGTCAGAGGTCAGGGGTCAGGGGTCAGAGGTCAGAGGTCAGGGATCAGGGGTCAGAGGTCAGGGGTCAGAAATTGGAAGGGGGGAGTCAGGCGTCCGAAGACGAAGGCCGGGAGTCGGAAGTGACGCGCGCGCATCGTCAGATGTCCACGCCCACCGCCCAACGTCTGTTCCGGGTCTTCGACGCGCTGCGATGCGGCGCGACGCCCGAACAAGTGCATGCCGCCACGAAATACGACCCGTGGTTCATCGCACAGTTCTGCCAGATCATCGAAACCGAGCGCGCGCTGGCGCAGCACACGCTCGACACTTTGCCCCGCGATTTGCTATTACGGGCGAAGCAGGAGGGCTTCGGCGATGCGTATATCGCCAAGTTGCTGAAGCCGGATATGAACGGGGCAGCCTCCTGGTTGCAGGTGCGCGCTAAACGCCGGCAGCTCGGCATCATCCCTTCTTTCTATCGCGTGGACACCTGCGCCGCCGAGTTCGAGAGCAGCACGCCCTACCTCTACTCCAACTACGACGGCTTCGACGAGAGCGAGCCGCAGTTCACGAAGCCCAAGATCATCATCCTGGGCGGCGGGCCGAATCGCATCGGCCAGGGCATCGAGTTCGACTACTGCTGCGTGCACGCTTGTTACGCCCTGCACGACCTGGGCTTCGAGACCATCATGATCAACTGCAACCCGGAGACCGTGAGCACCGACTACGACACCGCCGACCGGCTGTATTTCGAGCCGCTCACGCTGGAGCATGTGCTGAACGTGTGGGAGAACGAGTCGGGGATCAGGAGCCGGGAGTTCGGGGCCAGAGACGAGGGAAACGATCCGAACCCTGATCCCCGATCCATGACGCCTGTGTTAGTGCAGTTCGGCGGACAGACGCCGCTCAATCTGGCACGGGCGCTGAAGGAGTATGGCGTGCCGATTTGGGGCACGTCGCCCGACGCAATCGCGCTGGCCGAAGACCGCCAGAAGTTCGCCGAGGTGCTGCGCGAATTGGATATTCCCCAGCCGGAGAACGGCACGGCGATGTCGTTAGAAGAGGCGCGTCGCGTAGCCGCACAAATCGGCTATCCGGTGCTGGTGCGCCCATCCTACGTGCTGGGCGGCCGGGCGATGGGCATCGTCTATGGCGAACACGAGCTGGAGGACTACATCGAGGAGGCAACCCGCGTCAGCCCAGATGCGCCGGTGCTGATTGATCGCTATCTCGAAGACTCGTTCGAGCTGGATGTGGATGCGGTGGCCGACGGCGAGCGCGTGGTGATCGGCGGGATCATGGAGCAGATCGAGGAGGCCGGCGTGCACAGCGGCGACAGCGCGTGCATGATGCCCCCGCTCAAGGTGAGCGAGTATCACTTGAACATCATCCGCGACTACACCGAACGGATCGGCCTGCGTCTCGGCGTGAAGGGCCTGATGAACGTGCAGTTCGCCATCAAGGACGAGATCGTCTATGTGCTGGAGGTGAATCCGCGCGCCAGCCGCACCACGCCGTTTGTGAGCAAGGCCACCGGCGTGCCCTTGGCCAAGATCGCTGCGCGCATCGCCGCCGGACAAACCCTCGAACAGATCGGCTTCCTCGACGAGCCGAAGTTGGATGGCTTCTTCGTCAAGGAAGTCGTGTTGCCGTTCAACAAGTTCCCGGGTGCGTTCTATCAGCTCGGCCCGGAGATGCGCAGCACCGGCGAGGTGATGGGTCACGCTTCGACCTTCGGCCACGCCTACGCTAAGGCGGAACTGGGCGCGGGCGAGCGCCTGCCGGCCGGCGGCCGCGTGCTGCTCACCGTCAACGATAACGACAAGCCCAACATCATCAAGATCGCCCGCGATCTGCATCGGCTGGGTTTCGAGCTGCTCGGCACACGCGGCACGGCCGAGTTCCTCAATCGTTTCGGGGTGCCGGTGGTAGCCGTGAACAAGGTCAGCGAAGGCTCACCGCACGTGGTGGACTACATCCGGCGCGGCGAAGTGCACATGGTGATCAGCACCCCGCTCGGCCAGCGCGCCTATACCGACGGTCAGGCGATCCGCGCGGCCGCCATTCAATACAAAGTGCCGTTGCTCACTACACTCAGCGCCGCATCGGCAGCCGTGCAAGCCATTCGCGCCATTCGGTCGAAGGACTTCAAAGTGCGCAGTTTGCAGGCGCACCACGGCACGGCTAGGCAGTTTTGACCGCCTTGAAGCGGCGCAGGATCTCTTCTTTTTGCTCGGCGTGATCCACAATCGGCGCGGGGTAGTCCCGACCGATGATGCAGCCGGACTGCGCCTGCACCACCGGCGGCATCGCCGCCGGCTCGTGGATGTATTCCAGCGGCACGCGCGCCAGCTCCGGCACCCAGCGCTTGATATACACCCCTTCAGGATCGAAGCGCTCGCTTTGCAGCTTGGGGTTGAAGATGCGGAAGTAGGGCTGCACGTCGGTGCCGGTGCTGGCGGCCCACTGCCAGCCGCCGTTGTTGGAGGCCGGGTCGCCGTCGGCCAGCTTGCGCATGAAGTAGCTTTCCCCCAGCCGCCAATCCAGCAGCAAGTCTTTGGTCAGGAAGGACGCCACGATCATGCGGGTGCGGTTATGCATCCAGCCGGTCTGGTTGAGCTGGCGCATCGCCGCGTCCACGATCGGATAGCCGGTGCGCCCTTCGCACCACGCTGCAAAACGTTCCTCATCCAGCGCGGCGTCGCCGCTGCCCCAGCACACGGCATCGTAGGCACGGTTGAAGTTGGCGCGGTCGGCGTGAGGAAAGTGATACAGGATTTGCATGTAGAACTCGCGCCAGATCAGCTCGCTGATCCAAGCATCGGCGCCGGCCTTCTTCGCGTCGCTGGCGGCCGGCGAGAAGCTGCGCTTGGACGGAAAGGCATAGTCGAGCGTCGAGACGGCGACGGTGTAGCACTGGCGCGGCGAGATCGTGCCAAAGCGCAAGTGCGGCGACAAGCGCGATGTGCCCTCGATGCCGGGGAAATCGCGCTGGGTGGAATACGCCTGCAGCGCGCCGCTGTCTTTGAACTGCATCAGCAAGCGCATCGCCTCCGGCTCACCCCCCTTCGGCCCAGCTTGGGTGTTGGTGAAGCCGAGTTCAGTTGCTGACGGGAGGGAGGAGAGATTGGAGATCGAAGATTGGAAGTTGGGGAGGGGCGCTAATCGCCAATCTCCAATCTCCGGTGCGATCGGCGTGATGCGCGAGAGCCAGGCTCTCTTGTAGGGAGTGAACACCGTATAGGGCTGGCCGGCGGCAGTGAGCAGCTCGTCTTCCTCGAAGATCACCAGGTCTTTGAACGACGCGACGCGCAGGCCGACCGATTGCAATGCCTGAATAACGCGCCGATCGCGGCGGCGCGCGGCCGGCGTGTAATCGCGATTGAAATACAGGGCGTTAGCGCCGGTAGCCTGGGCCAACCGCACCAGCTCGGTCGCCGGATCGCCGCGCAGCACGATCAACTGCGACCCGCGCCGGCGCAGCCCATCGTCCAGCGCGTGAAGGCTCTCCAGCATGAACTGCACGCGCACCGGCGCAACATCACGACCGCGCAGCAGATTGTCATCGAGCACAAATACGGGGATGACCGCGCCGCCGCTATCGCGCACGGCGGCGTTCAGCGCGGTGTTGTCGGCCAGCCGCAAGTCACGGCGAAACCAGTGGATGATCGGCATGCGCGCAAGCATACCGCGCAGAGCGCCTTACCTGACCACCAGACTGGTGATGCTCAGCGGCGGCAAAGCGAGCGCGCCGTCGGGTCCAGGTGCGACGGTCACCTCGTAGTTGCCGTCGCTGCTGACGATCGCCTGGCTGATTTCGCCATCCAAGCCGCTGAGCCGGATCGTCTGAGGCGCGCGGTTGCCGTTCAGCACGATCACGCTGTGCGCGCCATCCGGCCGGCGAAACGCCAGCGCCCGAATGCGCGCATCATCCGATTCCGTCTCTAGGCGCACGGCATCGGGTGGGATGAAATTTGCGAAGTGCTTGAGCGCGTAAAACATCGGATAGCGCTCGCCTTGCTTGCCCACGGCGCCGTCGAAGCCCAGCAGCGACCAGTGATACACGCGCGTCGCATCGCTCCAGGCGATCGCTCGGTAATACGCCTCGGCGAAGCCAAAGGCCGTCAGCCAGCGCGTCGGGTCAATATCGGTGGCCGAGCCGGAATAGCCGGCTTCGGTGGCCCATACCGGCTTGCCAAAGCGCCGCGCCGCATCGCGAATCGCCTCGTAGTTGCGGCGGTCTTCGCTCCACCATGTATGGTAGGACACGGCCGCCGTGCGGGCGCGCAGCGTCTCGTCGGTAAACCAAGCCTCGATCCAACGGAGGTTGTCTTTCGGTGAATGCAAGTTGGGCGCGTGCAGCAGCACGTCGGATAGGCCGTGATGGTCGAGCACCTGGATGAGCACGCGGCCCGCGTCGCGCAGCGCTTCCGGACTCGGATATTGGATGGCGGCCTGGATATCCGGTTCGTTTTGTACTTCGGCAAAGCGGATCGGCGCGCCTTGCCTCCGCATGTGCAAAATGTAGGACGCGATGGACTCGCCCATTTCCGGATACAAATCGGGCGGGATTCGGCGCGGCTGCCCCCTGGCCAGCCAGTCGGTGCAGGTCGGGCATTGATCCGAGACGCCGCCGAAGTTCCACACGCCAACAGTCAGCTCGATCCCGCGCGCAGCAAGATATCGGCCGAACGGCACATCGTGCTGGTTGATGATGTCGTAAACCGTGCCGAAGCCGTCCCAGTTGATGGTATAGGGGTCGTCGTTGTCGTTGGCCGTCTCCCACCAGCTTAACCAGGGTGCCAGCCGCAAATAGCGGATGTCTAGCTCGTCGAAGACGAGTTTCACCTTCTCCCACTCCCAGCCGAGATCGTCGGCGTAGGGAAAGGTCCAGCAGTTCGCCCCGAAGCCATCCATCGTCTGGTGCGCGACGTCGGGGTTGACGCGCACGGTCGCGACGTCGGCCTGCGGTGAGGGCGTGGGGCGAGGCGTTGCCGATGCGACGGTGGCTGTTGCCGGTGGCGTCGCGTTGGTTGCAGGAGGTGGCGGCAGGCTGCACGCGGTCAGCGTTGCAGCCAGGAGAATGACGGCACAGATGCGTAATTCCACCGAATGTGCTCCGCTCGAAAAGGGTCATCAAAACTACTGGACGTGGCCTGCCATCGCCCAGGCTTCGACCAGCACTGCGCCAAGCGCGGTCAGGCCAGCGCGCTCATCGGGGTTCGGTCCATCGAAGATCAGCGTGTAAGGCCCGCTGAAGCCGGCCTCGCGGGTGATCTGGATACACCGCGCGAAGTCCTCGCGCTCGATCATACCGCGCGCGTCGAACTGGGGCTTGGCGTGACAGCTCTCGGTGTAGCCGGCGATGGCGCGCAGGTCTACATACTTCGTCGCGCCACGCCAGTTGCCGAAGTCGAGGCACAGGCCGATTCGGCCTTCGAGGTCATCCATCAGCGCATGCACGGCGGCAGGGGTGCTCAGCAGGTCGAACCAGTTCTCGGTCATCAGCCGCAGCCCGCGCGCTTCGGCGGCGCCGGCCAGGCGCAACAGCGCGGCGCGGCTGCGCGCCAGGTTGGCTGCAGTGGGTGCGCCCTTGCCAGCGATGACGCGCACGCGCTTGGCGCCCAATCGTTGCGCATCGTCCAGCCAGCCAGCGATCCAGGCCTCGTCGCGCTGGCCGTGCACCTCATGCGTCAGGTCACCGGCGTCCACCAGCAGCGACCAGAGTTCGACGCCGTTCTTCTCCAGCGCGTCGCGCAGGCGCTCCAGGTAGGCCGGCACGCGGCTGGGCAGGTGAAAGTGGCAGATCTCCATGGTGCGGATGCCCAGTTCGGCGAGCAGCGCCGGCGCTTCCAGCAGGCTGATTGAACCGCGGCCGTGTGACTCGTGCGGGATGTTGGTGCCTGGGCCGTAGATGCCCGGCGCGCCCAGGCTGCGATGCAGGCTCCATGAAGAGGCGGAAAGTCGGAGGGTGTGGCTATCGGTCATCACCGTTTCCTATACGTGGAGCGAGGCGACGAGATTTTGTGCCAGCGCGATTGCGCCGAGCACCCCGGCGCGCCCGCCCAACGCCGGCGGCGTGATGTAGTCGTCTATGCGTTCCAAGATGGACTCGTGCACGATATAGCCGTTGAGCAGGCGTTGTACTTCGCGCCGGATCATTGGGAAGAGGAAGGCTTGCTCCATCACGCCGCCGCCCAGGATGATGCGCTGCGGCGACAATACGCAGATGGTATTGACCATCGCCAGTGCGATGTAATGCGCTTCGAGCTGCCAGGCGACGTGCTCCGGCGGCAATGTCTTCGGGTCGGCGCCCCAACGCTGGGCGATCGCCGGTCCGCTGGCCAGCCCCTCGAAGCAATCGCCGTGGAAAGGGCAGACGCCGGCGAAGGAGTCGCGCGTGGGGTCGTGTGGCAAGCGCATGTGGCCCATCTCCGGGTGGATCAGGCCGTGCATCAGCCGGCCTTCGACCATGCCGCCGCCGCCGATGCCGGTGCCGATGGTGTAGTAGACGAAGGTGCGCAACCCGCGTGCTGCGCCCCAGGTGTATTCGCCGAACGCCGCTGCATTCACGTCGGTGTCGAAGGCGATCGGGATATGCAGGGCGCGCCGGATGGTGCCAGCGAAGTCGGTATTCTGCCAGATCAGCTTGGGCGTGCTGGTGATGTAGCCGAAAGTAGGCGACGCCGGATCAGGGTCAACCGGCCCGAACGAAGCGATGCCGATCGCCGTCAACGGCGATGGAGTGCCTTCGAAGAAGGCGATGACTTGGGCAAGCGTCTCTTGCGGCGTCGTGGTGGGGAAGCGCGCCTCGGCGACGATGTGATCGGGTCCGCCGGCGATGATGCAGTTGAACTTCGTGCCGCCGGCTTCGATGCCACCATACAGCGGCCGGGGAGTGGATTCGGTCATGATCTCGGTCTCGCAAGCGCCTGTTCTATCATCCCCCACGGCCAAGCGCAAATGCCGGTTCGGCAAAGTCCGGCGCTGCGATTGACACCCTGCCCGTTTCGGACGTAGAGTCGGCGGTCGTCAATCATCAATCATTCGTTATCAGGTCGTCAGGTTATCAGGTCATCAAGTCTGTCAGGTCTGTCAAGTCGTCATGGATGAACCTCAATTGATCTCGCCGTATGGCGGCCGGCTGGTCAATCTCGTCGTCGAAGACACCGACGAGCGCGCGCGGTTGACCGAGCTGGCTACACATCTTCCTTCGATCCAGCTCTCGGCGCGCGCGCTGTGTGATCTGGAGTTGTTGGCCGTGGGGGGCTTTTCACCGCTCGACCGCTTCATGGGCCGCGCCGATTACGAGCGCGTGCTGCACGAGATGCGCCTGTGCGATGGGACGCTCTTCCCCATCCCGATCACACTGCCGGTGGATGCAGACCAGGCGCAGCTCGACCGGCAGGTTGTGCTGCGCGATGCGCGCAACAACCCACTCGCCATCATGCGCATCGAGGAAGCGTTCGCGTGGGATCCAACGCTCGAGGCCAGTGCAGTGCTGGGCACAACTGACTCGCGCCATCCGCTTGTGTCGGAGATGGCGCGCTGGGGCAAGGTGTACATCTCCGGGCCGATGCAAGTGATCAACTTGCCCAAGGCCTACGATTTCGTCGAATTGCGGCGCACGCCCGCCCAGGTGCGTGCCGCGCTGGCTCGGATGGGCAACTACCGGGTGGTGGCCTTCCAGACGCGCAACCCGCTGCATCGCGCACACGAAGAGCTGACCAAGCGCGCAGCCGCCAGCGTGGGCGGCAGCCTGCTCATCCATCCCGTCGTCGGCCTGACCAAGCCGGGCGACGTGGATCACTACAGCCGCGTGCGCATCTACAAGACGTTGGTGGAGAGCTACTATGACCCGCGCAGTACGCTGCTCAGCCTCCTCCCGCTGGCGATGCGCATGGCCGGCCCGCGCGAGGCGCTGTGGCATGCCATCATCCGCCGCAACTATGGCGCGACACACTTCATCGTCGGGCGCGACCACGCCGGCCCCGGCAACGATAGCACCGGCAAGCCGTTCTACGGTCCATACGACGCGCAGGCGCTGGTGCAGCGCCATGCCGATGAGATTGGCGTGCAGATGATCCCCTTTCAGGAGTTGGTGTATCTGGAAGATCGCGACGAATACGTCGAGGTGGACAAGCTGCCGGCGGGCGCGCGCGTCGCGTCCATCTCCGGCACCCAGGTGCGCAGCGACTTCCTGGCCAAGGGCAAGCTGCTGCCGGCCTGGTTCACCCGCAAAGAGACGGCGGACATTTTGGCGAGCGTCTTCCCGCCGCGCCACAAGCAAGGGTTCTGCGTGTGGTTCACCGGCCTGAGCGGCGCCGGCAAGTCTACCATCGCCGAGGCGCTGGTCTCGCTGCTGATGGAGCGCGGCCGGCAGGTGACGCTGCTCGACGGCGACGTGGTGCGCACGCACCTCTCGAAAGGCTTGGGCTTCAGCCGCGAAGATCGCGACACGAACATCTTGCGCATCGGCTTCGTGGCCGGCGAGGTAGTGCGCCACAACGGCGTGGCCGTGTGCGCGGCGATCAGCCCATACCGCGCCGCGCGCGACGCCGTGCGCCGCATGATCGAGGAAATCGGCGAGGGGCGCTTCGTCGAGGTGTTCGTGGATACACCGATCGAGGTGTGCGAGCAGCGCGACTCGAAAGGCATGTATGCCAAGGCGCGCCGCGGCGAGATCAAAAGCTTCACCGGCGTGGACGATCCCTACGAGCCGCCGCTGAACCCAGAGATCACACTCGATACGGTGCGCGCGTTGCCGGAGCAATGCGCGGCGCGAATCATCGCACATCTCGTGCAGGCCGGCTTCCTGCTGGAGTGAAGGTTTAGCGCCGGCGAAAGCGCTGCAGCGCGTCTTCGTCCAACACAATCCCAAAGCCAGGCCGCCCGTTGACGCACCACATGCCGGAACGGATGACCGGCTGCTCTGCGCGCAGCAGCCGAAAGCCGACCGTATCCGCCTCGGCCGGCGATTCCTCGACCCATGCCCCGCCGAGGGCGGCGACCAGCGGCGCGTGCACATCGGGGAAGTAGTGGGGGAAGATCGTTTTGTGACTTTCGAGCGCAGGGGTGATGGCCTGCAGATAGCCGGTCAGGCCCATTTGGTGCGTCGCATCGGGGCGAACGATGTCCACACCGGTAGGCGATCCGAGCGCTTGGACCGCGTCAGGTGCCGAGAGCGACTCGCCAAAGGCGACCCGCATCTCGCCGCGCTGCGCCAGTGCGATCGCCAACGACCAATGGCCGGCAGGGAAAGGGTCTTCCAAGAAGGCGATGTCGAACGGCTCGATCGCCCGCCAAACGTCGAGCGCCTGCTTGACCGAGTCGAATGTGCCCGAAGCATCCACGCCGATGAGGGCGTCTTTGCCCACCACCTCGCGCATGGCGCGCACGCGCCGCACATCCAGATCGCGATCTTCGCCGATGGGTAGCTTGAAGCGGGTGTAACCCGCAGCGGCCAGCGCCTCGGCGTCGCGGCGCACCTTGCCGACCGGGTCGTCGGGCTGGTAGTAGCCGGCGATGGCGATGCACGGAACCTCGTGCTGTTCTCCGCCGAGCAGCTTCCAGATCGGCACGCCTATCAGCTTAGCGTGTAGGTCCCACAGAGCGAGGTCCACGATGGACAGCGCGCGTGCGAATGCGCCACCCTCGCCGATCATGCGCATGGCACGTCGCGCAGCCTCCCAAGTTGGGCGGATGGCGTGCGCGGGCCGGCCGACGACGAGCGGCTTAAGGTGACGTTCAACGATCTCGATAATGCCGGCGATGCGCCCCAGGCCATAGCCGATGCCGGTCTGCCCGCCGGCCTGCGCGCGGGCGAAGACGAACTCGCGCTCCGTGATCACCTTGCCCCACACGAACAACGGCTCGGGCAACGGGACGACGACGCGAAAGGCATCCAGCGACTCGACGAGGTGCATGAGGCTATTTTGCGCCAAACCAGGAAAGACGCAGGAGTGCGCCCGATCATCTCAAGCGCACTCCTGCAAGCGCGAGTAGGGAGATGGCTCGCGCCGACGATGGAGGAATCTAGCGATTGATGCCGGTGAGGGTGATGCCCTGGACGAAATAGCGCTGGGCAACGAAGAACACGATGATCATCGGGATCGTCATCAGAAATGCGATGGCCATCATGTACTGGATCTCCGATCCGAACTGGCTGTTGAACAGGTTGATGCCCAACGCGAGCGTGTAGTTTTCGCGGCCGGTGAGGTAGATCAGCGGTGCGTAGAAATCGTTCCACGTCGCCTGGAACGTGAAGATGGCCACCGTCAGCAGCGCCGGCATAGACAACGGCAGGAAGATGCGATACCAAATCTGCAGGCGGTTCGCGCCGTCCATGTAGGCAGCATCTTCCAGCTCGGCCGGGATCCCCATGAAGAACTGGCGTAATAGAAAAATGTTGAGTGCGCCGCCGCCGAACCAGGCCGGAATGATCAACGGGTTGAACGTGTTGAGCCAGCCGATGCGATAGAAAAGGATGTAGAGGGGGATGAGCGTGACCTGCGGCGGCAGCATGACCGAGGCCAGCGTGGCCGCGAACCAGAATCCTCGGCCGGGGAAACGAATGCGCGCGAAGCCATACGCACACAGCGACGACGTGAGCACGACGCCGGTGACCACCGTCAACGAGATCCACAGCGTGTTGAGCGTCCAGCGCATGAACTGCATGCCGGGATAGTTCCACGCCTTCACGAAATTATCCAGTCGGAGGGTCTGCGGAATGAGGGTGGGCGGGAATTGCATGGCTTCCTGCGGCGTCTTGATCGCCGTCAGCACCATCCACGCCAGGGGCAGGAGAAAGATGAACGACATCCCCGTGAGCGTGGCATAGACGAAAACAGCGCGTAGGCCGCGCAGGACCTTGCGACGTTGCGCGTAGGATAAGACGCCGGAACGCGCCGTGGTGCGCATCGGCTCGTGCATTGCCGTCATCGTTTCACCTCGTAGTGCACCCAAGCGTCAGACGACCGGAACAGGATGTAGGTGAGCGCGATGATGATGACGAACAGCAACCAGGCCATGGCCGAAGCCAAGCCCATGAATTGCCAGCGAAATGCCTTCTCGTACAGGTTCAAGTTGTAGAAATACGTCGCGAACAGTGGGCCGCCCCGGGTGAGGATGAACGCCGGCGCGAAGTACTGGAATGCCGAGATGATGCCGGTGATCAGCAGGAAGAAGATCGTTGGCGAAAGCTGGGGCAAGGTGATGTGCCAGAACGTGCGCCATTCGTTGGCGCCGTCAATCTTGGCCGCCTCGTAGAGCGATTCGGGGATGCCTTGCAGGCCGGCTAAGAAGACCACCATGGATCCGCCGATTCCCCAGACGCTCAGGATGATCAGCGTAGGCAGCGCCGTGTTCGGTTCGGAGAGCCACGTGCCGGGCGGCAGGCCGAGCAGCTTCAGCGTAGCGTTGACCAGGCCGAGCGACGGATTCAGCAACCAGCCCCACACGAACACCGTGGCGACGAGCGGCACCACCGTGGGGATATACAACGCGGTACGAAAGTAACGCATACCGCGCAGCTTTTGGTTCAGCAGCAGGGCGGCGCCCAGCGCGGTAACGAGGATGAGCGGCACGGAGCATGCGGCGTAGACGACCGTCACCCACAACGAATGCATCACCCTCAGCGGGGCGCGCGTGAACATGTCCACGTAGTTGCGCAGGCCGACCCACACGGGCGATTGCAAGATACTGTACTCGGTGAAGCTGATGTACAGCGAGGCAATCATCGGCCCGAAGACAAACAAAATCAGGCCGAGCACCACCGGCATGATGAACGCATAGCCTTCCATTGTCTCGCGCCAATACAACTTGCTGTGGCGCATCCGGCGTGGGCGCGGTGCCATCGGTTGTGTGATCATCATCCCCTCTCAACATAAGCCCTCACAGGGGCTCCGCGGCAAAGCGAAAACCCTGTGAGGGCTGAGCGCAATGCGCTATTGCGCCGTGTCTAGGCAGGACTGAATCTCCGCGTCGGCGTCCTTAAAGGCTTGTTCGACCGTCTTGACGCCGCGGATGGACTCTTCGAGCGCCGTCCGGATGGTTTGGTTGATCAGGCCGGCGTACAAGCTGCCACACTTGGGTGGGTAGCCGTTGGGCGGGAAGATGCCGATTTCGCCGCCTTTGAGGAAGGCTTTGATGTTCTGCGGCGGCGGCTGCAGGCGCTCATACACCGGATCGTCTGCCATGGACTTGAGGAACGGCACACCGATGTAGTTCGTCAGGCTGAGGCGCTGGCCGGTGGGCGAAGCCAGGAACTTGATCAGCTCCCAGGCTGCCTGCGGGTTTTTGCTGTCTTTGCTGATGCCATAGCCATACGTGCCCATGCCGGTGACGCGCTTCTTGGGCAGCGCGGGCATCTGCACCACATCCCAGGTGAAGTCGGTGATCTTCTCGCGGAAGGTCTTCATCAAGCCTGGGATCATGAAGTAGGTGGCGCACTTGCCGGCGATGAAGCAACCGTCGCGTCCGCTAGGCAGTTGCTCACCGATGGGGATGGTCACCTTGTGCTTGGTCCACAAGTCCACGTAGGCCTGGATGCCGGCGAGCGACTCGGGCGAGCTGAACGTCGAGGTCTTGAAGTCTTCGCTCACCGGATACCCGCCGTGGCCGACGATCCACGGGATGAAGTAAGCCCACCAATCCCAGCCCTCGGTGCCGCCGTTGCCGACGCAGTACACGCCGGGGTTCTTCTCCTGCACAACCTTGCAGGCCGTGATCAGGTCATCCCAGGTCCATTCGTCTGTTGGCACGGGCGCGCCTGACTTCTCGAACAGGTCTTTGTTGTAGTACATCTGCACGCTGTCCCATGACGCCGGGATCATGTACGTGCCGGGCTTGCCGGGCACCTGGCCCAGGGCGAGGATGTTCGGATAGATGTCGTCGAAGCTGAACGATTCGTCAGCTTTGTCGAATTGTTCGAGGTCGAGGAGCACGCCGGCGTTTACGAATGGCACGGTGAACAGATCGGCCGAAAAGACCACGTCCGGCAGGTTGCCTGCGGCAGCCTGAGCGAAGATGCCTTCGGCGTAGTCTCCCTGCGCGCAGTCCACCTTGACGTCTATGTTTGGATACTTGGCGCCGAAGGCCGCGAGCATCAAGTCGGTTACGGCCATGGACGAGGGGAAACAGATGTTCAGGTAGGTGAGCTGGAATTTCGCGCTGGGATCTATCGCACCGGCGCCCGGCGCTGCGGTGACAACGACTTCTTTGGTCACCTCGACGACGCGAGTGGTCGTTGGTGCAGCGCAGGCTGCGATGATGACTGTAGACGCGGCGATGATCGCCACAACGCGTTTGCTCGAAGCACGAGTGCGTTCACGAATCATGGTAAACCTCCAAGAAGAGTTCGAACTTCGGTTTGACAGTGCGGTGATTTCGGGAAAGCGTTAGCGAGTCGGATGCGTCGGGTAATCGTTTGCGGGAATCACCTCCTTCCTACCTAACGAGATGGGGTCAGTCTTAGCGCCTCAGCAGCGGCGAGGGGGGTGGGTAGGTGCCCAGAAACCCCAGCGCCACAGACGCCTGAATCGCCGCGCGCTTCACGGCGCCGGCCAGTGCCTCCTGCTTGTCCTCGAAGCGGTTGACCGGCAGGGAGATGGTGTAGGCGCCGAACGGGAATCCGCTGCGGTCGAAGATGGCTGCCGAGACGCAGCACACGCCGTCGGCAAATTCTTCGCGGTCCACGGCGTAGCCCTGATTCGCGGTGTGTCTGAGATGCTCGATGAATTGGTCGGCGTCGGTGATGGTGTTGGCCGTCCGGCGGGTGAGCGGATGTGTAGCAAGGTAAGTGCGCACCCGTCCTTCCGGCAGAAATGCCAAGATGGCCTTGCCCGATGCGCGTGCATGAGCAAAGCCGGCATAGCCGATCTCCAGCGAGCGCACGTGCACGGCGTTTACGCCCTCCAAATAGCGCTGCAGCACGATGTTGTCGCCATACCAGCCGGAGATGTAGGTCGTCTCACCCACCTCGGCGTGCAGTTGTGAGAGGATGTCCAGTAGTTCGGGTGGTGGCGCCAAGTGCGCCCGAAAGTTATCGTGCAGAAACGCCACCCGGCTGCCCAGCCCGAATCGGCTGCCCGGCAACCGCACCACGTAGCCCTCCTCCTCCAGTGTGCGCAGGATGTGATAGCACGTGCCGATCTTGATGCCGGTCTCCTGGCTCAACCACTTTGCCGTCGCTGCGCCGTTGCTGGTTGCAATCGCCTCCAAAATGCGCAAGCCACGCCTGAGGGATAACAGAATGCCGGTCGGTCTGTCGCTTTCCTCAGTCGTATCCTGCACCAGCGTTTGCGCTTGACCCATTTTTCTCTCCCTGTTAACTTCTCGTGTAATTTGCCTGACTTGCAAGTT
This sequence comes from Candidatus Roseilinea sp., assembly GCA_025998955.1. Lineage (NCBI taxonomy): Bacteria > Bacillati > Chloroflexota > Candidatus Thermofontia > Candidatus Roseilinea > Candidatus Roseilinea sp. The sequence continues at coordinate 840,623 of AP024676.1, read as the reverse complement.
CAGATAACTAAACTATAGTGCCGATATGGTAAATCCAATCGCATATTTTGCAACTCAACCGTGCATCGCTCCACTTCATCACTCGTCCAACCAGAAACGGAATGCGTAACGTGCACGACGCAGAACGCAAGACGTGAGACAGAATCCGACCCCTATGCCTTCGCTTCGCTTTGCCTACAGCACCATCAACTGGGGAGAATGGTGTGACCTGAGCACGACATTCGACGACATTCGCGCTGCCGGTTGGCGCGCCGTCGAATTGTTCAACCACGCGCTCGACTGGCTGGGTCCGCCGCGCCGATTGCGCGGTTGGTTGGGCGATCTGCGCGTGGCGACCTTCTTCGGCGCAATCGAGCTGCCGGCTACCGACCGCGCTCTGACCATGCACAAGCGTCGGATTGACTACGCCGCCGAGATGGGCGCGCAGGCCTATGGGTTGGTCGGCGCGACGCGCCCGCGCGCGCATCCGCCAACTTTGGACGACATTCGCGCCCTGGCGCAAGCGTGCGAGTCGCTGGCCAAATATGCCGCCGAGGCCGGCCTGCGCGTCGCCTATCATCCGCATACGCGCTGCACCATCGAGAACGAAGCCGAAATTGATGCCTTGATGAACGAGACGCGCGCGCTGACGTTGTGTCTCGATGTTTCGCACATCGCGTTGGTGGGCGAGGATCCGCTGGCGCATTTGCGCAAATATCGCGAACGACTCGGCTATGTGCACTTGAAGGACTGGGCGCGTGGCGAATTCGTGGAGTTGGGGCAAGGGACGCTGGGGATTGACTTCGCGGCGTGCTTGAAGGAACTCGAGGGCCAAGCCTTCGGTGGTTGGTGCGTGGTCGAACACAGCGTGAGCAAGACGTCGCCACTCGACAGTGCCAAAGCAAATGCGCTGTATCTGCGCCGCCTGGGGTATTCGGTCTAGCGGGCGAAACGCAGCGGTGCGTAAAACTGCCCTGCAGCTAAAGCTGCGGGCTACGCACAGCGAAGCCTGCTTCGCAGGCTCAAAATCAGTCCTGCAGGGACTTGGCATCGTGTAGCCCGCGACTTTAGTCGCCGGGCAGCGGCAAGTGCGAGCCGATGTTTTCAACTACTGAGTACTGAGACTCAGGATGCAAAATGTGTAGCCTCGATTGCCTGACACCCGACATTTGAACCCTGATACCCGAACTCTGACACCTGAAACCTGACACCTGCCATGACACTCTCATTCGGACTCTTCGGCTGCGGCGTGATGGGCCAGCGTCACATCAAAGGGATGGCCAAATTGCGCCAGGCCGGCCGCATGCGCTTTTCGCTGGAGGGCGTGTGCGACCTCATCCCCTCCAGCGCCGAGCGCGCCGCGGATTTAGCCGAGGCATTGCTGGGCAAACGCCCGCGCGTGTTCGCGTCGTTCGCCGAGATGCGCACGGCGATTCCGCTCGACGGCATCAGCATCACCACGCAGCCCGATGCGCACCTGGACCTCGGCCTCGAAGCATTGCAGGCCGGCGTGAACGTGATGGTCGAAAAGCCGATCGCGCTGACGGCACGGCAGGGCAAACGCCTGTTCGCAGCGGCGCGTGAGACCGGCTGCAAGCTTGCCGTCGCCGAGAATTACCGGCGTGACCCGATCAACCGGCTGGCCAAAGCGTTGATTGACGCCGGCGCGATCGGCCGGCCCTTCTTGGCGGTGCAGGCATCCTCGAACAGCGGCGAGTTCGTGATCATCACGCCCTGGCGACATCTGCGTCGCAAATGCGGCATTGTCATAGATATGGGCGTGCACTACACCGACATCCTGGAATATCTGCTCGGTCCCATCGAGGTTGTGGTGGGCATGAATGCGGTTGTGGACACCCGACGCAGAGGCGCCGACGGTGTGCTGCACCCCGCCGATGCCGAGGACCTCTCGGTAGGCGTGGTTCGCTTCAAGTCCGGCGCGCTGGGCAACTGGATGTTGAGCATGGCCGGGCGCGGCGCGGGCTACTTCCACCGCGCAGTCTACGGTGATGGCGGCTCGCTGATCATTCCGATGGATCGCACCGGCCATCCTTTGCAGTTGACCGTGCGGCGCGATGGCAAAGATATCCTGCTGAGCGAGGCGGAGCAATTGGCGCTGGTGCCGGACTTCGCGCTGGATCCGACGACCGCGGCGCTATTCGGCGGCGAGCGACTGAGCAGCTATTGTATGGAGTTCGCCGACATTGACGCCAACCTGATCGCCGTCGAGTATGACGACTTCGCCGGCGCTATCCTCGAGGATCGCCCGCCGGAGGTGAGCGGCGAGGACGGCCTGCGTTCGCTCGCCCTGGTCTACGGCTTCCTCGAAGCCGAGCGCCTCGGCCGCCCCGTCACCGCGGAAGCGCTATTGTCGGGCGAAATCTCTGCGTATCAAGACGAGCTGGAAGGCATCGCCACAGACCAACCATGAAAGACGAAGGACGCAAGACGCAAGATCGAAGACCACTAGCCGTCGTCTGGGATGCCGTCGGCAACGTGACGTGGGGCATGCGCGGCTGGGATGAATACCCACCGCTCATTCAGGCGCAGTTCCTGCGCGAAGATCCAACCGGCCGCGCGCGCATCCAGACGATCGAGACGTTCCTCGCCCCACATGCCGTCGTCGTTCACAAAGTGTCCAACGCCGATGAGCTTGACGCCTGCATCGCCGAGGCCGACTTCTTGATCACACACAAGGTGAACGTGCCGAGCGAGGTGCTGCGCAAAGGTAAGCGCCTGCGCCTGGTGCAGCACCTCGGCCTGGATTACCGCGGCATTCCACTCGATGCAATCGCCGAGCTGGGCGTGCCGCTGGCCGCCGTGCCGATGGTGAACTATCTGGCCGTGGCCGAGCACAGTTGGGCGCTCATCCTAAATCATCTCAAGCGCTTGCCGCAAACCCGGCCCTACATGCAGCGTCGCGAGTATGTGGATCGCTGGGGGCTCTTCCCGCCCGGTCTGCAATTGGCGCGCGATTGCACGCTCGGCCTACTGGGTTTCGGCGAAATCGCCCGGCCCATGGCGCGCATCGCCAAAGCCTTCGACATGCGCGTGATCTTCTGGGACATCGCGCGCTTTCCCGAAATCGAGCAGGCCTATGGCGTGGAGTGGTTGCCCTGGGATGAGGTCTTCAAGCAAGCCGACATCCTCAGCGTTCACCTGGCGCTCAACGATCAAACGCACAAGATCATCGGCGAGCGTGAAATCGGGCTCATGAAGCCGACGGCGTTCTTCGTCAATACGGCGCGCGGCCGGCTGGTGGATCAGCCGGCCCTGGTGCGCGCGCTGCAGGAGCGCCGGCTGGGCGGCGCCGGGCTGGACGTGTTCTATGAGGAGCCGCTGCCGGTGGATGATCCGTTGCATGCGCTGCACGAGGACCTGAGCTACCACGTGACGTTGACGCCGCACGACGCTTGGCAGAGCGTGTGGACGCATGTGCGCGACTCGCAGGCGATCTGGGGCAACGTCAAGCGCGTGCTCAATGGCGAGCCGATCGCCTTCCGCGTAGCTTGATATAGCTGTCAGCTCACAGCTCACAGCTCGCAGCTCACATGGTGCTCAAATTCGGTTTCTGCCTACCCATCTTCGCCTGGCCGGGGGCGCAGCTGTTTCGCACGCCGGCCTATCCCCGGCTCGATGCAGCGACGACGATGCATCTCGGTCGCCTGGCCGATGATCTGGGTTATCACTCCTTGTGGGTTGCCGATCACCTCATGTTGGGCCGAGACGAGGCGATCCTAGAGGGCTGGACGACGCTCTGTGCGCTGGCCGGCCTGACCCGGCGCGCCCAACTCGGCGTCATCCACTACAACAACGCCTTCCGCCATCCGGCGTTGACGGCGAAGATGGCGGCGACGCTCGACCAAATCAGCGGCGGGCGATATATCCATTTCATAGACTACGGCAACCAACCGCGCGAGTTTCTAGCCTACGGCCTGCATCCCGACGACGCCATCGAGGATCGCATCGCCCAGATGATCGAGGGGCTGGAGCTGACGCTCAAGCTCTGGTCGGCGCGCGAGCCGGTTCACTTTGCCGGCCGCCACTATGCGGTCGTAAATGCCGTATGCGAACCGCAGCCGGCTCAGCAGCCACGTCCGCCGATCTGGATCGGCGAGGCGCATCCAATGCTGCTAGAAGCGGCAGCTCGCTACGCGGATGCCTGGAACAGCGTGCCGGTGGGATATGAGGCGCTCCAGATGCGGCTGGCCGAGCTGCGCGCTGCGTGCGCGCGCGCCGGCCGCGACTACGCCACCATCGAGAAGACCTACGAAGTGCAAATTCTCATCGCGCCGGATCGCGACGCGCTGCGCTGCAAACTCGGCGCGATGTTGGCGTTGATCCCTCAGCACGAGCGTCCCCGCGATGTCGCCGCGTTCGTTCACGGCGAGGCAGCCGAGCCACCGACCTGGATGCGCGAAACATGGTGGATCGGCACGCCGGACGAAGTTGAGGCGCAGGTGCGTTGCTTCGCCGACCTCGGCGTGACGCACTTCATGCTATGGTTCGTAGATGCCCCGGATGAGTCCGGTATGCGCTTGTTCGCGGAGACGCTGTTGCGGCGTATGTCCGCATAGCGCGCGCCATTTGTTCACTTCCTCTCCCTGTTTCTGAGACGCGTCATAGTCTATTATTTTGCACTAAAGTATGGTATATTGGACTTAGTGACGGTCACTTCCGACTCAACATCTGTTGAACGCGCCTTACTACTGCTCGAGTTTCTCCTGAATCATCCCGAAGGCGCGGAAGTTTCTGAGCTGTTCGCCCGCCTGGATGGATCGCGTAGCTCCCTGTTCCTTTTGCTGAACCGGCTCAAGGCGCTGGGGTATGTAGCGCAAGCCGAGAGGCGCGGGCGTTATCGTGCCGGGCCGCGCCTGCTGGCCTGGCGCGGCGGCGCTCTCCGATTGCCCGCAGCCGATTTGCTCCCCGCGTTCTTCCACGAAGCGCAAACGTCCAATCTGGTAGAGACGCTGGCGATATTTATCCCCGCCGGCGCCGGGGAAGTGGTGCTCTTGGGCCAGGTGGAGGGACGGCGCGAGGTGCGCTGCGCTTTCGAGAGCGGCCAGCGATTAAGCGCTTCCAGCGCTGCCGGGCAGGTCCTCCAGCTCAATCCCGCTGCCGATGTGCGTGAGCGCGGATATTCGCTCTCGCATCGCGGTGACGCGCTGGACATTGCTTTGCCGATCTGCCGTGACGGAACTGTGCCGAATGCGGCTCTGGTGATGAGCGTGCCGGCCTTTCGGTGGAAGGATGACTTGATCCACCAATCTTTGCCGGTGCTGCGTGAAATGTCCGCGCGCCTTTCGCATCGCCTGGGCGCGTTGAGTTACGCCCCATGGCAAAGCGAGCCGGCCGGGCTTAGCCAGACCTTTCCGCTGAACGAGGAAGAGATCAGCTCGCTGCTCGGTGCGCCCTGGGCAGCGCGATTGGCGTGCCTCTCGCCCGACGGCGCGCCGCATGTCGTGCCCGTCTGGCATGAATGGGATGGGCAGACATTCCACGTGGTGGCTTGGAAAGGCTCGCGCTGGGGGGAATATCTGCTGCTCAATCCACAGGTTTCCCTGACGATAGATGAACCTTTCCTGCCGTTACGCCGCGTTTCCGCCAGGGGACTGGCGCGTGCCGAGCACACGGCCGGCGATCCGCGCCTGAACCATTTGCTGTCGCGCCTCAGCCGCCGCTACCTAGGACAAGACTTGGCCGCTTCGCTTGCCCCGCAAGTGGAGCGCTCATTCGTCATTGGGACATCGGCGCTGCGAGGCTGGAAAGGGATTGCATGATGCAAGTGAATCCCAACACCATCGAGCACAACAAAGAAGCCGTTTTGCTTGCGGTGCTCATCGTCGCAGGCACACTGGGAATGTGGGAGGGCGCCGTATGGATATGGGCCATTCCCACGTACGTCCTGCCGGCTCCGAGCCGGGTTGCGGAGACCTTCTTGAGCCAGCCGCTCTACTTCCTCGAAGCCCTCGCAGTCACCCTCGGCCAGGCATTGGCCGGCCTGATCATGGGCACGGCGATCGGCATCCTGGTTGCCGTGTTGGTTAGCTTAAAGCCCCGACTGGAGCGCAGCGCAATGACGCTGGCCATCTTGGTCAAGTCCACGCCGCTGGCGGTCATTGCGCCGCTTTTGACAATATGGCTAGGCTTCGGCGTCCTCCCCAAGGTCATCATCACGGCCTTGCTGACCTTCTTCCCGGTGTTGGTCAACGTGCTGGTGGGGTTGCGCAGCGCCGGACGGGAGATGCTCGACCTGATGCGCGTTCACCGCGCCAGCGAGTGGCAAATTCTCGTCCACTTGCGCTTTTGGCTCTCGCTTCCCTACCTGTTCGCCGCTCTGCGCGTGGTCGCGCCGCTCTCGCTGATCGGCGCGGTCATCGCCGAATGGACCGGCGCTTCCAGCGGCCTGGGGCGCGTGATGTGGCTGGCCTACAGCAATCTCAATCTGCCGCCGATGTTTGCGGCCATCTTCGTTTTGTCTTTGGCCGGCGTAGGCACCTATGGCGCAATTGTCTGGCTGGAGAGCAGGGTGCTGCGCTGGAGATAACGCCGCTCCTCACGCGACGAAGTCAGCCGGATGCAATCATGTCGCAGAGTTCAAAACCCTCTCTTGGAAGGAGTTTGACCCTGTCCATGCGCAAAACTTCTACCATCCTGACCCTATCTATCGCACTTCTCATCAGCGCCTGCACGGGCGCGCCGCCTCCCGTTAGAACGCCGACTGCGCCCGTGGATGCGCCAACCGCCGCGACGCCGACCTCCGCATCCGCGACGCCTGCCGAGACAGCTCTGGTTCCGATAACGTTTATGGCCGGCTACAAGCCGCAGGCCAATCTGCCCTTTGTCGGCGCGTATGTCGCCAAGGAGAAAGGCTTCTTCCAACAGAATGGCCTGGACGTCGTGATCGAGCACTCAACCGGCAAAGGCGAACATGTCCAGTTGCTGTTGGCAGGCAAGGTGCATGTGACCACGATGGACGCCGCAACCGTCTTGCAGCGTCGCGCCGACCCCGGCCTGCCGGTGGTGTCCATCGCCCTGATCGGACAGCGAGGGCAGCAAGGGTTTGCCGCGCTGAAGCGTGCGGGCATCCAGACGCCCAAAGATTGGGAAGGAAAGACCGTTGGCTACAAGGGCACGCCGCCCCCCGATTTGTATGCCTTGCTCGCAGCTGCCGGAGCCGACGTAAACAAGGTCAATCTGGTCAACGTGGGTTTTGACCCCCGCGTTCTCACCGAAGGGAAGGTGGACGTTTATCCGTTGTTCAAATCGAATGAACCCTATCTGCTTCGCAAGTGGGGGCATGAGATCACGCTCTGGGAAGCTGCCGATTACGGCGTGCCGACGTTGGGCCTGGCCTACGTCTCCAGCGAAGCGCGCATCCCGAGCGACGCTCCGACGCTTGCCCGCTTCCTGCGCGCTGCGCTTCGGGGCATCGCTTATGCGCAAGATAACCTAGACGAGGCAGTGCAAATCGTGATGAAATACGCCGGCCCGGAGACCGATCCCGACCACATGCGATATATGCTGGAGACGGAGCTGCGCGATGCCCAAAATGAGCGCGGCTTTGGCTGGCAGTCTGTGGAACAGTGGCAGGCGCTTGCCCAGATGCTCGTGAAGTATCAGGCGTTGCCGGCTGATCTGAAGGTCGAAGCTGCGTTCACCACACAGATTTGGGATGCGGCCCAGGGTCAGGCATCCGGCTCACGCTGAGTCGGGACTCACGGCCATCCTCCGCAGCGAACGGCGCGGTGCTGTGCAAGTGTGCTCGACGGATGACGCTCAGAACGGCGCGCCGAATTGCTCCGTGAGCGCTGCGCGAATCAGGTTGATCAAGCCGATCTGCGCCAGCGTCAAGGCGAATCCGGCGACCATGGCCGGCCCGAGTTGACGCCATCGCTCTACTCGCCCATGCCGTCGCATCGCGATGAGCACGATCAAGCCGTTCACCAGCGTGAGCAGCGTCAGGACACCTAACCCGCTGGTCAGCGCGATCGGCCCGAATAGAAAGTCGGGACGCGCGAGTACAACGATGACGACCGTTGCCGCAATGGCGACCAGCCTTAGCACGTCTCGCCATGAATGCACGACCGGCGTTGGGTCGGGCACGCGCCAGATAGTCTGGTTGGCCAGCGCCGTCACATAGGCGCTGATCGAGATACCCATCAACGCGCCGGTGACCAGGCGTAACCCGTTGTGCGGTTGGTAGAACAGCGTGCGTCCGGTCGCCAACAGCCAATAGGAATTGAAGCCATCGAATGCCCAGGCGATGAAGAACGTGGCGAAGGCATAGGCATACGGGCGCGGCGGGAAGGCAGCAGCGCGACCACGCAACGTCAGCGTAAAACTGATGACTCCGAGCAGAGCCGCGGAGAACATGCCGGTGTCGCGGGCGCAGACCGGAAGTTGCCGGCCGGCCACAAAGAATGACCGCTCGGCAATCCGGTGGCACACCGCGTTGCCGATCAGGTCGAGCGGGCGCAGCCACTCTGCGGGAACGAGCGCGGCCAACAGTGCCAGCGCGACGAAAGCGATGAGCGGAATAAAGCGCGACGACAACCTTTCACGCATGGCTATGGCCCGCCGGGCCGCGCGATCAGCACGATGAGCAACACGACGATGATCGCCCAGAGCAGCGCTCCGTCGCTTTCCAGTAAGGTGAACACTCGGCCGAACGGACTGCGCAGCCGTGCGACTGCGCCGCCGAGCAAGCTGTAGAACCAGCCGAGGTCGAGCGTGCTGATCGCATGGTCTCGAATGTGGTGAAGCGCGGGTTGCCAGCGCGGTTCGAGCCGCCACAGCGCTGCGCCTGCACAAATGGCGATGGCCCAACCGGCCCAGCCGACCAGGCCGTTGCGCCCTAACACGTCTGCAAAAGCCTCGGCGGTCAGCAGCGACGGCGCGATGCCGAAGACCAAAATCGGCGCCAGCGTAGCCAGTCCTCCGGCTGCCTCACGCGCCCATGCGAAGCCGATGCGAGCGCCATCGGCGGTCTGCGCGGTCTGCTGCGCGCGCACGCCGATCGCGCCTAGAGTGATCTTGAGCAAAATGTGGGTCATCACGGCGAGAACGACGCCCCACCCCAGCACAAATGCCCATCCATCCCCGCCGCGCTCTGCCCACGTGGCCAGGATGCCGGCTTGCCCGACAAATCCTACCGTTAGCGGCAAACCGACCAAGCACAATGCGCCGACGACGCGCAAAGCGAGCCGAGCGCGCTCGATTGGCAGCGGCGCGTCGCCCGTCTTCGGCCAGCCGATCAGTGCCGCTCCGACCAGCCAAGCGATCGCCGCAGCCGAAGTAACGCCAGGGATGGCCAGGACTGCGCCCGTGCTGGCAAGATAAGCGCCGGCCGTCACGGCGAACGGCCCAAGCGCATCCACATGTTCTTCAGCCCGCAAGACGGCAATCATGAGCGTAAGCAGCGCGCTTACGAGCGCAAGCATGTAGAACCACTCCGGCAGGCGCGTGATACCCAGCGCAGGAAGCCGGACAAGCACGAGCAAGCCGCCCACCGCGCCGGCTGTCGTTCGCAGATCGCCCCACACGCTTGGCGAGGTACGAAACGGCGCCAAGTTCAGCCGCAGGGCAATGGCCAACGCCAACGCCGGCGCCGTGGATGAATCCAGGCGCACCAAGGGGAAGTGCAGGCTGTTGCCCCCGGCAGCGTGCATAGCAACAACCAGGGTCAACAGGGCTATGGAGAAGCCGTTCAGCACCAGCCTGATCAGCGCATCGCGCTCACCCTCCCGTCGCTGCAGCGCCAGGTATGCCGTGAGTAAGTCAGTGAGGCCTAGGCCGATGAGCAGCGTGACGAGGTTGTTGGCGAATGCAACGAGCGCCAGCGAGGCGATGATGAACGCCGACGCAGTCAGGTGGCGTTCGGAAGGCGACACAACCAATAGCCTCAAGCTGTCCAGAAAGTAGAGCGTGGCCCAGGCAATAAGGATGCCGGCAGAAGGCGCGAAGCCTGCTATCGCCAGCGGCAGGCCGGTGAACGAGACGGGCGACCAGTCCCCCACTATTGCTTCCCAGTCCGGTAGCCCACGCAGCAACCACGCCGCGATCAGCGCGACGCCGGCTCCGACCGCTGCCGGCAGCCAGGCCAGCGACCTCAGCGATGCGGGCATACGGGCGGCTTGTGCAAAGATGGTGGCGAGAAGGATGCCGAGCAGCGGCGACGCCATGAGCGCGATGAACGGCACGAAAGGCGACACAACGTCGAAGTGTATCACCATCGCCTAGCGCCTAGACGGCTTGGCCGACCCCGGGTAGAATATCGTGTGTTTGCGCGCCGGTAGACGGCGTGCATCGAATCAGCGTTCAAGTTTCATTCAAACGAATCGGAGAGGGATTCCAGTGGCAAATACGGCATCTGCGAAGCAGCGCATTCGCAACAGCGCACGCAAGGCGCAGTTCAATCGTCTGCACCGTTCGCGCTCGCGCACGGCGATTAAAAAGACGCGCCTTGCCATCGCGTCGAAGGATTTAGAGCAGGCAAAAGTCGAACTGATCAAGGCGATCAGCTACCTGGATCGTGCCGCGGGCAAGGGCGTGATTCACAAGAACAACGCGGCCCGGCGTAAATCGCGCTTGATGAAGCTCTACAACAAAGCGGTCGCGGCGGCTGCGGCAAAGAAGTAGCGCTGAGCTTTGAGCTATCCGCTGTGGGCTGTGAGCCGTAGGCGCGACCGACGTTGATCGAACGGTTGCACAGCGATCTGGAAGCGTAGGCCCTGAGGTTCTCGAAGAACCTTAGGGCCTAAATATTTTTCATTGCTTCTCGCGGAACAACAAGAGCCGCAACCCGTTCAACACCACGATCACCGTGCTGCCTTCGTGCCCGACCACACCGGCGGGCAGGGGAAGCTCGAACCCCAACGCCGTGATCACCAGCACGACGATCACTGCAATCGCGAACGCAAGGTTCTGGATGACGACTCGGCGGGCTTGACGGCTGAGCGAGATCGCGTAGGAGATGTTGCGCAGGTCATCGGACATCAGCACCACGTCGGCGGTTTCGAGCGCGACATCGGTGCCCGCGGCGCCCATCGCCACGCCCAGGCTGGCGCTGGCCAGCGCCGGCGCATCGTTGACCCCGTCACCGACCATCGCCACCTCGTTCGGTTTCCCGGCACCTTCGCGCAGACGCCTGATCTGAATGACTTTATCCTCGGGCAACAGGTCGGCGTATACCTCGTCCACGCCGGTTTGCCGAGCGACGGCGCGCGCCACACGCTCGTTGTCGCCTGTCAGCATGACTGTGCGCTTGATGCCTAGTTCACGCAGCCGCTTGATGACACCGGCAGCGCTCGGTCGGACGACATCGGCAATGGCGATGACGCCCAGGATATTGGCGTGCGTGTCATCGTTGATCTTGGCCACGAGCACCGAAGTCTTGCCCTCGTCTTGCAGCCGGGTCACCACCTGCATCGCGCGTTCCATGCCGACGGTTTGGTAGCCGTCGAAATAGCGTGGGTTGCCGATGGCGATGGTCATGCCGCCCATGAAGGCCGTGCGCGCGCGGACGCCTTTGCCGGTGGTGTTCACGAAGTCCGTCGCTTCCGGAATGTTCAGGCCGCGATGTTTGGCCGTGTCTACAATGGCCAGCGCCAGCGGGTGCTCGGACTTCGATTCGACCGATGCTGCCAAGGTGAGCAGGATATTTTCCTGCTCGGTTCGGATATGAGCGGGGACGCTCGGCGGGCACAGCGCCTCCCTGCCGTCGGTGGATCGGTCGTCGCAGTCCGGCGCGACCATCGGGATGATGGTCACGTCGGTCACCGTCGGCTTGCCCACGGTGAGCGTGCCGGTTTTGTCGAAAGCGACGATGTCGAGCTGGCCGGCACGCTCCAGGTATGCGCCGCCCTTGAAGAGGATGCCACGCCGCGCGCCGTTGGCGATGGCCGACAGGATCGAAGCCGGCGTGCTGATGATCAGCGCACAGGGCGACGCGACGACCATCACCGTGATGGCGCGGTAGAGCGATTCCTCGAAAGGTGCGTTGAAGAACGCGGGCGGGACGATGATCAACAACAGCGTGAAGAGAATCACGCCGACGGCGTAGACCTGTTCGAACTTATCGAGGAAGCGCTCGGTGGGCGCTTTTTGGCTCTGCGCTTGTTCGACCATCTGGATCAGCCGGGCGATGGTCGAGTCGCGCGCCAACTTGGTCACCTTCACTTCCAGACTGCCGGACTGGTTGACCGTGCCGGCGAAGACCAAGTCGCCCACGCCCTTGCTCACCGGCATGGATTCGCCGGTCACCGAGGATTGGTCGAGTGTGCTTTCGCCCTCGACCACTATGCCGTCCAGCGGCACGCGCTCACCGGGCCGCACTAGAATGTGATCGCCGACGGCGAGTTGCTCGATCGGCGTGAGCACGGTTTCACCATCCCGTTTGAGCAGCGCGCGGTCCGGTCGCAGCTTCATCAGCGCTTGGATGGCGCTGCGGGTGCGACCGAGGGCATACGCCTGCAGGACGTTCGAGAGCGAGAACAAGAACAACAGCATCGCGCCCTCGAACGGCGAGCCGACGACGACGGCGCCCAGCGCCGCCAGGATCATCAGCAGGTCAACATCAATGCGGAAGTGGCGCAGCGACTCGATGCCGGCTTGGAGGCCGAAGACGCCGCCGCTGATGTAGGCGATCAGATAGAAGAACGCCGGCACCGTCGGATTCACGCCCATGTGCGTCGTCATCAGCCCGGCCATCATGGCGACGAAGGTGATCGCCACACAAATGGCCTCTAGGCGCAGCGGCGTGAGCCAAGCGCGTGCCCGCGCAAGAAAAGGCGCAGGGGGAGTCGGTCGGACGTTTGTCGAAGACAGTTGAGGTTGCGCCGATGTAGCCATGGCCTTAGTCGGGTTCGACGTAGATCAGCTCGGCCAAGTTTTGTCCGATGGCGACGGCACCATCGGGCGTTTCGATGGTAACCGGCCCGCCGTAGGGAGCCACCCCTCTCAGCGTCACGCGCACGCCCGGTTTGAGCCCTTGCTCGCCCAGGTACTTGAGCCATTCGCCGTTGTCGGTGTCCACGCAGCGAATGACACCGGTCGCGCTCGGCGCGAGGGAGAGGATCGGCACATCGTTCACCTGAGGCAGGGTGCCATCTTTGTTGGGGATCAGGTGGCCATGCGGGCAGCGTGTCGGATGGCCGAGCATCTCGTCCATCCGGTCTTCGAGCGGCTCGGTGATGGCCGTTTCGAGGGCGTGGGCGTGGTCGTCCACCTCATGCCACGCAAACCCCATCACCTGATGCAGAAACATCTCCAGCAGGCGGTGGCGCCGAATCGTGCGCAGCGCCAATCGTCGGCCCTCCGGCGTGAGCGTCGCGCCCTTGTAGGGTGTGAGCTGCACCAGTTTGCGCTCGGCCAATCGCTTGAGCATCACGCTGGCGCCCGACGGCGTGACGCCCAGCTTCTCCGCGATCTCAGTGGTGTTCGCGGCGTCGGACTGCTGGGTCAAGCGGTAGATGACGTCCAGGTAATGCAACGTCGCATCGTTCACGCCGACCGGGTCGGTGTAAGTCGCTTTTGACATGGTTTCGCGTATTGTCAAACTTCTGGTTTGACTGCAGTCAAATTCTATGCGCACATAGTTTAATTGTCAATGTTCGGCGGGCGAACACGATGCTCAAGAGCGGTCTGCAGTGGCTCTTCGACAAGCACACTGACCAAGCATGCGTGGCGGAGTAAACGCTTGCGATCCCTCGTGATGCATGACTGCCAACTCAGTTGTGAGCCGAAGGCGCAGGCTTGCGCGAGCACAATCCTACGATGATTTGCAAGGTCTCAATAGACCAGCCCCCACCGAAATGGATCGCGGGGTCGAGCAATAGCGTCGCGTCGGCAGTGACGAATGCTTCGCCGGTGATCGTCGGGGTAATCGAGCCGTCGGCATTCGCCTCGAAGCCGGCTTCGAACACGCTGCCGATGATGCTTTCCTGATGCCACACCTGGCCGGGCAAGAGCTGGCCGTCGGCATACAGGCAGGCCAGCTTGGCGCTGGTGCCGGTGCCGCACGGTGAGCGATCGTAGGCATTGCCCGGGCACAGCACGAAGTTCCGGCTGTCGGCTTGCGTACTTGGCCCGAACAACTCGATGTGGTCAATCTCGGCGCCACCCGCACCGGTGATGTTGTCGCGTCGTAGGGCGTCCTTGATGCGCGCTGCGAATTGGGTCAGCGCCGGAATGTTCGTTGCGCTCAACATCTGGCCGGGATCGTGGACGAGGAAGAACCAGTTGCCGCCCCAGGCTGTGTCGCCGGTCACCACGCCGATGCCGTCCACATGAATGTGCACATCCTTAGCGTAGCGGTAGCTGGGCACGTTACGCACGGAGACGCGGTTTGGATAGCCGCACGCCTCGCCGGGCGCAGCATGCAGCGTCGCCTCGACAATCCCGACGGGCGTTTCGATGCGATGCGCGCCGGGCGCGATACGTCCGAGATAGGCCAGCGATGCCACCAGACCGATCGTCCCGTGGCCGCACATGCCCAGATAGCCGGCGTTATTGAAGAAGATCACGCCGGCGCTGCACGTCGGGTCACCGGGCCGGCACAGCCACGCGCCGACGATCACGTCGCTACCACGCGGCTCGTGGATCACGCTGCGGCGAAGCCAGTCGTGCCGTTCGCGCAAGACGCGCAGTTGTTCGGCCACGCTTCCATCGCCCAGATCCGGCCCGCCGTCAATCACCAACCGCGTCGGCTCGCCGCCGGTATGGGAGTCAATGACATGGAGCTTTTGCATGGTGCTGATGAGTTGCCGGGTTGATAGGCTGCCGGGCGTGCACATCCCATGACCCGGCCACCTTGCGACCGATCAACCGTGCCACTTCGCTCACCAGTTCTGCACGCTCCCGTCGCTGCGATACAGCTTGGGCGCCTCCCAGAATTTGAACGGCCGGCCGCCGAAGTCCTTCTCGTTGAACTCGACGCCCAGGCCGGGCGCCTCGGGCACGGGAAAGCGCGATCCCTCGAGCCTGAGTTGCACCGGGAAGACATCTTCGTTGTAGAAGTTCAAATTCTCGGTTGGCGAATAGCGCACTTCGAGCGCGAAGAAGTTAGGGATGGCCGCGGCCAGGTGCACCGTGGCCGCAGTACAGATCGGGCCGAGTGGGTTGTGCGGCATCAGGTCAATGTAGTGCGCCTCGCACCAACCGGCCACCTTCATCGCCTCGGTGAAGCCGCCGATGTTGCAGATGTCCAGCCGCATATAGTTCGTGATGCCGCGCTCGATGTAAGGCAAGGCTTGCCACTTGCTGCTGAACTCTTCGCCGATAGCCAACGGCACGTCGGTCATGCGCCGCAATTGCTCGTAGGCCTCGGGACATTCGTCGCGAATCGGCTCTTCCAGGAAGTCGAGCGTTCCCCTGGGCATGCGCTGGCAGAATGACGCGGCCTCGGCCACGCTCAGCCGGTGATGATAGTCCACGCCCAGCACCGGTCCGCTGCCGACGGCGGCGCGCACCTGGGCGAACCAGTCGGCAGTGATACCGATGGACGACCACGGCTCCCAGATGCGTTCGTCATCCTGGCCGGCATAGGCCGACGACATGCGGATGATGTTCCAGCCCTGGCTGATCAACAATCGGCAGCGCTCGATGAGTTGCTCGACGCGCTCTGCGCCGGTGGTGGCGAAGCAGTTCACGTAGTCGCGCTGCTTGCCGCCGAGCAGTTGATACACCGGCACACCCAGCGCCTTGCCCTTGATGTCGTGGAGCGCGATGTCAATGGCGCTCTGAGCGGCGGTGAGCACACGCCCGCCCTCGAAGTATTGTGAGCGGTAGAGCAGTTGCCAGATGAAGCCACTGCGCATCGGGTCTTGCCCAATCAACAGCTCACGATAGTGGCGCAGGGCGCCCTCGACGGCCAGTTCACGCCCGCTCAGCCCCGACTCGCCCCAGCCGTAGATGCCCTCGTCCGTTTCGATTTTGACGATCAACTGATTGCGGCTACCTACCCAGACGGGATAGACCTTGATATCGGTGATTTTCATGGCGAAGACCGATTAAAGGTGCAAGGTGCGAGGATGTCAATCAAATTTGTCCTCGCGGGGTGTAGCGCAGAAAAGTAGGTGACTTTTTGCGCGGAGGCGGCAAAGACCCGCCCAGGCGCAAACGCCTGGGCTGAGCCGACAGGGGATGCATGCGGCTTGCCATATGCTCAGCGCTGGGATTCATCCCAGCGCGATGACTGACGTCCACAAATCTGCGCTATACCCGTCCTCGCGACAGAGGGGATAGCGCAGAAAAGCTGCGTCGGGCTAAACCCCAACGCTGAAGATGCGGGTGAGCTGCACGCGCTTGCTCGGCACGGGTGTTTAGCCTCGGGTTTCGCCCGGCGCCACGCTTGCCTGACGTGGAGGGAACGATTGAGTGCTGTTTTACGATGCAATCGCGTGGAACATAGCATATTTGCGACTATCGTCATGTGTGACCGGATTAGACTTGAAAAACAATAATTCATCGAAAAATGAGATATTACATAGATATTTTCGAGAATGAAATTGACCCTTCACCTTAAGCGATCGTTTTCGGGAGGTGCCGCTCTCGTGATGCTTTTGAGAAGCGCCTTATCGGCGCGCCAGACACAGCGCACTGAGATTGCTGAATTGCGCAATTTCATTGTGGAACATTTCAGCAGGGATGAACTAGAGTTGTTCTGCGCCGACTACTTTCGCGACGTATATCTGGATTATGAGGGGTCGAACCTATCGCGAAGCCAGTGGGCACATCGGCTCGTCGAATACTGTGCGCGCCGGAACAGGCTGATGAACCTGCGCGCTGCGTTACAGAAGGAGCGCGCCGAGCCATTCGCCAAGCGCTTTCCGCTGACGCCGGTTGCCGAGCGGCCTAGGCGCGCCCGCGATCCGCGACAGATCTTCATCAGCTACGCCCGCGAAGACGCGCCTATCGCGCGCCGCCTGGCAGCCGATCTGCGGCGGCATGACTACCCGGTATGGATCGCGCCGGAGAGCATTCAGCCCGGCGAGTCGTGGGTGAGTGCGATTGACCGCGGCCTCCATGAAAGCGGCGTCTTCCTCGCCCTGCTCTCGCCAGCAGCGGTCAAGTCTCATTGGGTTAGGAGCGAAACCCGGCTGGCCATCCAGCTCGAGCATCAAGGCAAGCTGCGCCTAGTGCCGATGATGCTGAAGGCGTGCGATCCATCGCTCCTTTCATCGTTCCTCACGTCCTATCAGATCATTCCGGCAGCCAACCGCTATGAGCAGGCGCTGGCCGAGTTGCTGGTCGAGCTGGGGTCGTCGCCTGCGCGCGTGGCCGCCGACAGCGTCACGCGCTGGCTGCGCAGCCCGAGCGGCAAGCGCCGCTGGCCGAGCCGGCTGTCGGTCGCCGCGCCGATCAAACTGGAACTGTTGCGCATCCCTGCCGGATCGTTCTGGATGGGCAGCCACGTCAAGCGCGACCGCGCGGCCCAGATGAACGAGTTGCCGCGCCACCGTGTGCGGTTGTCGGATTATTACATCGCGCGCTATCCGATCACCAATCAGCAATATGCCTTCTTCGCTCAGGCCACCCAGCGCGAGTTCAAAATGCCGGCCGGGAAGGAGGATCATCCGGTCGTCAACGTTTCATGGAATGACGCCGTGGCGTTTTGTGAATGGCTGAGCCAGACGACCGGATTGAACTTCGGGCTGCCGACCGAGGCAGAATGGGAGAAGGCGGCGCGCGGCACGGACGGCCGCATCTATCCCTGGGGCGACGAATTCGACCCCAGGCGGCTGAACAGCCGCGAGAGCAACATCCAAGGCACGACGCCAGTAGGCCGATACTCACCGGCCGGCGACAGCCTATATGGGGTTGCCGATATGTGTGGCAACACGTGGGAATGGTGCGCCGACTGGTATGACGACGAGGAGTATCTACGACGCGCCGGGACGCGGGTGAACGATCCTCGCGGGCCGGCGCACGGGGTCATGCGCGTGTTGCGCGGCGGCGCGTTCGACTTCAACAAGGATGGCGTACGCTGTGGCTACCGCGCAGCCAACTTCCCTCACGAGCGCAGCTACGACTACGGCTTCCGCCTCGTCCTGCGGCCGTAGGGCTCGCCCGCTTCAAATCTCGTCCGCGTAATCGCCGGCGGCGCGGATCAAGCGCATGGCCTCGTCCAGGTCGTCGGTCAGATGCAGTAACGCCAGATCGTCGGAGCCGATCAGCCGGCGCGCCGCCAGCATGCCGGCGATCCAGTCCAGCAGCGGCTGCCAGAACTCGCGACCGATCAGGATGATCGGCACGGCGCCGTTAGATTTGCCGGTCTGCACCAGGGTGAGGATGGTGAACAATTCATCCAGCGTGCCGTAGCCCCCGGGGAAGAACACGTAGGCCAGGGCCGAGTAGTCCAGCATGAACTTGCGGCTGAAGAAGTACTGGAAGCCCATGCCCTCTTTGACGTAGGGGTTGAGCTTCTGCTCCATGGGCAACTGGATGTTCAGCCCGACGGAGTGGCCGCCGGTCTCGGTTGCGCCACGATTGCCGGCCTCCATGATGCCCGGCCCGCCGCCGGTTACGACGGTGTAGTTGGCGCGGGCGAGTCGCCGGCCGAGCTCGCGTGCCAGCGCGTAGTACGGGTCACTCTCCGGCAGGCGCGCCGAGCCAAAGATGGTCACCGTGCGCTCCAGGTTGGAGAGGAACTCGAACCCCTGCACGAATTCGGCGGTGATGCGCAGCACTTCCCACGACAGGCTGGCGTGATGGTCGGCGAAGGTGAGCTGCATGCGCCGGATCGGCGACTTGCGTTCCTGGCGCGGAGAGGATTTCACACTGTTCATGTGTTCAAAGTGAGTCTCGATGCTGTTGGTCCTCAGAACGCCGAACTGCCTCGCTGGCGCAGCTCTTTCTGACGGCGGACGAAGGTGAGCACGGTGAACGCCTCGCTGATGTCGTCGAGGCTGACCAAGCCGAGGTAGCGCGGGCCGTCGAACACGGCGGCCAGTTGCACGCCATTCTCCATCAGGACTTCGCGCACTTCGTCCAGCGACTTGTGCGCTTCGACGCGCAGAAATTCGCGCTGCATGATCTCGGTCACGTAGCGGTCGGCGCTGTCGGTGGCCAGCGTGCGCAGCACGTCGTTGCGGGTGATCACCCCGATGATGTTGCTGCCCTGCATCACGGCGAAATCGGGTTGATAGCTGGTGAGGATGTATTCCACCACGGTGCTCACGCGGTCGCCCACCTGTAAGTTAAGCGCATGTTTGTTGTAGGCGTCGCCGACGCGCAACGTGTTCAGCACCGTCCGTGCCTCGGCCAGGCCACGCTCCTGGCCGGCGCCGAAGAAGATGAACAGCGCGATCAGCGTGAGCAAAAGTTGGCCGTTGGCGATGCCGATGATGCCGAGGATCACGGCGGAGATTTGGCCGACGATGGCGGCGATGCGCGTGGCGCGCGCGTTGCCCAAGCCCATTGCCAACACGGCGCGCAGGATGCGCCCGCCGTCCAGCGGAAAGGCCGGAATCAGGTTGAACACCACCAGGCTGATGTTCGCAAACAATAGCCAAATCAGCATGGTGGTGAGCGACGGCTCGCGCAGCGCAGCCAACAGCGCGTTCACGTCCATGAAGTCCACGCCGATGCCGCCGGTGATGACGAACAGGATGGCAGCGATCACCACGTTCACCGCCGGCCCGGCCACGGCGATCAACAGTTCGTGCAGCGGTTTCTCCGGGCTTTTGGCGATGAACGCCACGCCGCCCAGCGGGAAGAGCACGATCTCGCGCACCGGGATGTCGAAGATCTGCGCGACGATGCTGTGTCCGAGTTCGTGCAGGGTGACGCAGGTGAAGAGCAGAATCATCAGCACGATGCCGAACAGCGCGCCCTCGATCGGGTTGCCGGGCACGCTGCCAGCCCACTGCAACGCGCCAAAGATCAGGATCAGGAAGAACGTGGCGTGGATCTTGATGTCAATGCCACGCACGCGAGCGATTTTGAATGACCAGCCCATGATTAGACAAAATTTACAGAATTGACAAGATTGTGCCTCGGAATAACGAGTTCACACCCTGCGGCGGGGTCAGGGTGTTGACTTGCCCGTCGCGTAGGGCATGAACACGTCGAGCAGACGACCAGGGATACGGCCGCTGAGCAGCACGCTGCGCTCCTCGGGCAGCTCGCTGTCCACCGCGCCCTCGCGTCGGAAGAGCGCCATGAGGTCACCGGCCTTGTAGGGCAGCCGCACGCGAATCGGCACCAGCCGCTCGAACAGCACGGCCTCCACCTCGGCCAGTAGTTCGCTCAAGCCCTCCTTGTGCAGTGCAGAGATGAAGATGCCCTCGCTCAGCACGCCGCCGATCGCCAGGTGCTCGCGCTGCTCGGGCGCGAGTCGGTCGGCCTTGTTCAAAGCCGTCACAACCTGCTTGGTGCCGGCGCCCAGCTCCTTCAGGGTGTCCATCACCGTTTGCGCCTGCTCGAGGGCATTCGGATGGGTGATATCTACCACGTGCAACAGCGCGTCGGCCTCGGTGATTTCTTCCAGCGTGGCGCGGAAGGCAGCCACCAGTTGCGTCGGCAGCTTCTGGATGAAGCCGACGGTATCGGTGAACAGTGCCAAGTGACCGTGCGGCAATCGCACCCGGCGCGTGGTCGGGTCGAGCGTGGCGAACAGTTTGTCCTCGGCCAGCACGTCGGCCTTGGCAATGGCGTTGAGCAAGGTGGACTTGCCGGCGTTGGTGTAGCCGACGATGGCGACGACGGGGATCTCAGCACGTTTGCGCTGCGCCCGATGTTGCGCGCGCTGCTTGCGCACCTCCTCCAATTCGCGCTTGAGCTTGGCGATGCGCTCGTCAATCCGCCGGCGATCAATTTCGAGCTGGGTCTCGCCAGGGCCGCGCAGACCGACGCCGCCGGTGCCGCTGCGGCCGGCGCCACCACCGGCCTGGCGTGCCAAGTGCGTCCATTGTCGGGTCAGCCGCGGTTTGCGGTATTCGTACTGCGCCAGCTCCACCTGCAGCGCGCCCTCGCGCGTGCTGGCGTGCTGGGCGAAGATGTCGAGGATCAGCCCGGTGCGATCCAGCACGATCACGTCCTCGCCCAGCGCTTCCTCCAGCTCACGCAGGTGACGCGGTGAGAGTTCATCGTCGAACACCACCACATCGAAGTCGAGCGCGTTGCGCCAGGCGATCAGCTCCTCCACTTTGCCCGGGCCGATGAACGTGTTCGGGTTGGGCACATCCAGCGTCTGCGTGGTTTGGCCGACGACCTCCAGGCCGGCGGTCTTGCATAGCAGCGCCAGCTCTTCCATCGAGGATTCGAGGGGCAAAGGTGCGCCGTATTTGGCGTGATAGGCGGGGTTCTTGAACTCCACGCCGACGAGAAAGGCTTTTTGAACTTCGGGTGTGGTCTCGTATTTGATTCGCGATCTTGGCATATTCTTTCGTTGACGCCAAGCCGACCCCGCATAACAAACAGGCGGCGGTCTGGGTCAGGCGTCGCATCTCATTATCGTTTCGTGCCGGCGAGAGTCAACTTGTCCTCTCCGACCGTCACGTCGTCGAACCAAAAATCACGCGTGGCGGCATCTAGCTGGGCTTGCGCCCAGCGCGTCACGTCGTCCAAGTCCGGCTGGGGCAAGGGGAACCAGCCGAACGTCGTGTTGGACACCTCTACCAGGTTCACCCATGCCGATGCCGGCGTGATCACGATCCGGCCGCCTTCCGCACGGGCAGTATACACCAGCGCTACGCGTCTGTCTCCTAACTGGCGCACACGCACGTTGACGGTGATCTGACCGTTGGCGAGGAAGCGTATGTGCGGATCGCGGGCCGGCGCGTCGGGGCGTCCTTTGGTCACTTCGGCGACGATGGTGGTGGCCTGTACGTCGTCCAGTTGCAGCGCAAACGATGCGCCGGCCGGCAAATTGCCGATGATCTGCATCGCACGCGCAAAGGAGATGCCGGCGCCCTGAGGTGTGAACTGCTGGTTCTCGATGCGGATGATCACCTGGCCGAGCGCGTCCAGGTCGGGCTGAATAGGGTTGAGGGTGACGCGGACGACTTGGCCGGCCAGCAGCCCACCACCAAAGCCGCAGGCGAGCAACAACATCATCAGCGCGCCGAGCACGATGCCGATCTTCAATGCCCGGTCGGGCGATGCAGTGAGCAAGGGCGGAGTCTCGTCGGGCGCACGGAGGAATTGCTGCGGGTTCGCCGTTGCTGCGGCATGAATGGCGCTCCAATCGGCGTTCGGTCGCTCCGCCTGGCACAGTGCGATCAGGTCAAGGATCGTGCCGCGCCGCGCTGCGGTTTGGATCAGGTGGACAATTTTGGCCGATTTGGTCTGGCCGGGCAGCTCCTCGTAGTCAATGCCCACATCATGGGCGAGCGTTTGTAGCTCGGCATCGCTGAAGTAGGCGGCGAGCGATCGGCGCAGCGCAACCGGTGGCGCGTCGGTGATCTTCCTCGCTCGGTCCGAATCCATCACAAAGCGTTCACGCTAGAAGCGGCGCGTGGGTTCCAAACCATCGTCGCAACTTCCGCTTGCGCGGCCCAACCCGCGCTCCGCAGGTTTGCCATAGGGTCAGCTGTCGGCTTTCAACCGATGGCCTCTTTGCGATGCAGCGCTCGAATGATAATCCCAAGCCCGCGTTCGAGCATCTCGGGCCGGGTCAGGCAGGAGATCATGATGTGCGCGCCGTCTTCGCAGCCATAGAAGAAGCCGGGATGCACCAGCACGCCGCGTTCGAGTAAGTGTAGGACGAGCGCCTCTTCGTCGTCCCATCCCAGCACGCGCGGGAAGAGGTAATAGCCGCCGTCGGGTGGTTGAATCTGCAAGTTGGGGCAATCGGCCAGCATCGCCAGCGCCATGTCCAGCGATGTATGAATGCGTCGGCGCATCGCTGCGGTGAACGCTAGGCCGCTCTCGAACAGTGCCGGCAGCATTGCTTGTGTAAGCGAGTTCGCGCCTAGGTAGAGGTCGTTGAGGATCTCCAGGCGCGCACCAAACGCAGAAGCAGCCGGGGCGTTCATGGCGATCCAGCCTAGCTTCAGATCGGGCAAGGCAAACATCTTGGAGATGCCGTTGAGCGTGAAGACCGGCAGCGACGGGTGCAAGGTGGCGAGCGGCGGCGTGTGCGGCGCGCGGTAGGTGAACTCGGCAAACACTTCGTCGCAAATCACCGGCAGACCGAGCCGGTCGAGTGCGGCAATCGGCTGCTGCACGATCACGCCGGTAGGGTTGTGCGGCGAGACGATCAGCACGGCGCGGGTGCGCGCGTCGGCGGCGCAGAGCAGCGCGTCTTCGTCTATCTGCCAGCCGCGCGACTCGTCCAAGCGATAGGTGCGCAGCGAAATATGGTGCGCGGCGGCCAGGTGCTCGAAGAGCGGATAGGTCACGTCCGGCGCCAGCAGGTTGTCGCCCGGATCGGCCAGCAGGGTGAACAGCAAGCCGTAGGCTTCGCTGGTGCTGGCGGTGATCACGATGTGATCGGGTTGGACATACAGCACGGGGGTGCGGCCTGCATAGTAATTCGCAATCGCGGCGCGCGCAGCGGGCAGGCCGCGTGGGTCGGGATCGTAACGGCGCGAAGTCCAGTATGGCTCGGCGGCGGCGCGCAGCGTCTCCGGCGGAAAGATCAAGCCTTGATGCGTCGGGTTGCTGCTGGTCAGATCGAGGTAGCCGGGCGAGGCTCGGCGCGCGCGCTCGATAGCGTTGGCGCTGAGGTCGGCGCCGGCGAGGAAGCCGGCGGCGGTAGGAGTTCGGGATGGCATCGGACCTTTGGTTTGTTGCGCGTCGAGCACACGAAACTTGATGTCCTCGTGCAGACGTTCGCCTCGCAGCCTATCATATGCGCAGAACTGAAGACCGCGCGGTCGTCGAGTGTCAGTGTCCTCGTGCGGACGTTAGCTTTCTCAACCCATTCGACCCTCGGACACGCAAAACTGGACGAGGAGTTTCAGTGTCCTCGTGCGGACGTTAGCTTTCTCAACCCTCGGCGTAAGCCGTGGGGGGCAGAATGGATTGAGTTGCGTTTCAGTGTCCTCGTGCGGACGTTAGCTTTCTCAACCTCTGTATCGCGGTGCACCGATGGCGCGTCAACCTGAGTTTCAGTGTCCTCGTGCGGACGTTAGCTTTCTCAACCTGTGTCGCCAGACGAAGTGCCAGAGTTTGTGTGGGTTTCAGTGTCCTCGTGCGGACGTTAGCTTTCTCAACCGACACCTCGGCGAGATAGAAGAGGGCCATAGCGACAGGTTTCAGTGTCCTCGTGCGGACGTTAGCTTTCTCAACCCATAAACACCTTTTTATTCGGATATTCCGAATAAAAGTTTCAGTGTCCTCGTGCGGACGTTAGCTTTCTCAACCGTTGTATTTCGCAAATTCCTCCACGGGCATTTTCGTTTCAGTGTCCTCGTGCGGACGTTAGCTTTCTCAACCGTAGCTGTAATCAACAATCGCAGGCAACCCGTTGAAGTTTCAGTGTCCTCGTGCGGACGTTAGCTTTCTCAACCTTAGCTGCGCGTGGCGAAACCTTCTTGATGTTTTAGTTTCAGTGTCCTCGTGCGGACGTTAGCTTTCTCAACCGTTGGCTAGTTGAACACCGGAACGAATCGCTCACCGTTTCAGTGTCCTCGTGCGGACGTTAGCTTTCTCAACCTAGAAATCCAGGAGGTGTACATGACTAGGCGACGCTCAGTTTCAGTGTCCTCGTGCGGACGTTAGCTTTCTCAACCCGATCACCTCGAGAAAGCCCTTGCAGGTCATTTGAGACCTGGATCCACGCCTTCGCCTTTCTACGGGCCTTTCTTTAAGGCCGATTCTAACCATGACAGAGCAACAGTCAAGCATGTTGGCACTACTCGCGAAAATCGCTTTCTGCGCTAAAAACCGCAAGGTTTTCGCCGCTCAATCCTCACCCGATCACACGTCATTGCACAGTCGCCGATATTCGCAGGCGGCGCACCGCTGCCGGTATAGTGTGGGCGGCGGTTGTTGTTCTGTCGTCACCATCGCCTCGATCGTGCGCAACCCTGACCGCACTGCGCGGCGCAGATCATCGCTGAAGATTACCTCGCGCGCCCGACGCAACGGAATGTAGTATACGAAACCGCGCCGAACCGGCTGACCCCGCATGGTTTCGACCAGCATCGCGTAGGCGGTCAACTGCACCGCCCAGTTGTGTTGCACCGCGGGTGGGATGCGTCGTGAATGGGCTGCTTGCGGAGCGCTGTCTTTGTAATCCACCGGGATCAGTTCGACGCCCTCCGCAGCCGGCGCAGTGATCAGCATATCCAGCCGCCCACACAGGTTGAGCGCTTCGGATTCCAGCCAGAGGTCGAATTCACGCTGTCCTTCGCGCAGGCCATAGGCACGCAGGCTGCGCCGATGCTCCAGGTCTTCGGTCGCTGCGTTTGCTGCACGGCCCATGACCATCTTAGCCGTCGGTGCTATGCGCACGCCGGGCAGGCAGTAGGCGTAATACACGAGCCGGGGGCAGTAGGCCAGTTGTTTGAGATCGGTGACGATGAACATGGACGGTGGGGAATCAGGAACTGGGAGTCGGGCGTCTTGCTTCGGGAGTGGGGAGTTGTGTGGCGAGGTCGGGCGCGCCTGAGCTGATGTGCTCCAAACGTTGGTGCCACTCTCGCTCGCCGATGCAATATAGATAGATGCGGCCGGCATGCTTGCCGAGCTTGGCGGCAGCGCGCTTGATCAATTCCTCCTGGTGCGTGCGCAGCAAGTCGCCGGCGAAAGCGCTGTATTGGATGCGGTTCATGCCGTAGTCCATGCACAGATCGGCGATCTTGCTCCGAATGCGGGTGCTGGTGATGTCGTAGATGACGATGCAGTTCATTTTGCATCGGGAGTCTTATCTGGCGACGAAGCCGGTGTAGTTGGCGCGGTCGCCGCGCAGGAAGGTGGCCATGTGCCGGGCCTGGGTCTGGATGATCTCGCGCAGGGTGCGGCGCTTGCCTTCGTAGCGTTCGGCGCTTTGCTCGATGCGCTCGATGACTTTCTCGGCGATCGAGCGGCGCGAATCGTCGTCCAGCAGGCCGTCCTCGCGCAGGGTGAGGGGCATGTTTTTGCCCACCATCCCGATCACCGTGCGGTCCACCACGGCCTGGCGGAACTCCTCGATCAAGTCGAACGTCAGGCTGGGCTTGCCGGGCCGGTCGGCGTGCAGGAATCCGGCGAATGGATCGAGGCCGGCCAGCACCAATGCTTGTTCGATCTGGCGGCTGAGAATGGCGTAGCCGTAGTTCAGCGCGCTGTTGAAAGGATCGCGGGCGTGGCGTGTTCGGCGTCCCTCCCAACCCAGCTCGGCCGGCAAGAGCAGCTTGACGCCCGCCCAGTATTTCTGCGCGGCGCGGCCTTCGATCGAGAGCAGGGCGTTGCGATAACGGTCAATAGGGTAAACGACGGCCGGCCGGGGGGCAGGACGAGCGTCGCCGGTGTCATTCGAGTCGGTCGTGTTGGTTGTGTCATGGGCGTCGGGGGTGTTGTTGGTGTCGGAGGGCTTGGCGGTGCGCGCTCGGGCGAGGAGGTCGTCCAGCTCGGCGTCGTGATCCAGCACCTCGTGGGCCAGCAGACGCAGTTCAGCAGCCAGCTTGGGCGCGCTGGTCTTGCGGCTGCGGGCGTGGTAGAGCAGCAGGCTGGCTTGGTTGTTGATCTTGGCTGAGGCAATTGCGCCGGCGATGGAGAGCGCGCGGCCGTCGGTGTAGGCGAGCAACTGCGCCCGGCGGGTCAGCACCGTGCCGGTGAGGCCGGCGGTGTAGAGCGAAGCGCCGGATTGCGCGCTGACGCCGGAGACGAAATGCAGGGCAATGCCCCGCTCGGCGCAGGCCAGGATCGCGTCCGAGGAAATGCTGACGCCGCGCGCCTTCACGATCACCTGGCGCAGATAGAGCAAGGGCGCTTCGACTTTCAGCTCGCCCTTGACAGTGACGCGCAGGCGCTCGCTGTGTTTGCCGACGTGTGCGCCGAAGTCTTCGACGATCAGCGTCTGAAGCGGCTGGATGGAGGTCAGGGAAGGTGTCATAGGTGTCGGTAATGTTGATGGGGTCAGGGGTGTTGCTTGCAGCTCACCGCTCATCTAGTACCTGAATGCGGAAGAGGCCGTTGCCTTTGACGGCGTGGTTGCCGGCGTGGCTGAACTCGCCCCAGCGGAGGATGGGGAAGAATGGGGTGAAGTCGCCGGCGAAGTCGGCGACGCCGATGAAGCCGCTGAGGTTGGTGGAGGCGCGGGTGCGGTCGCTGTGGCCACGCACGACGGCCCAGCGGGTATGGTCGGCGACGAGTTGCACGGCGTCGGCTTTGGCGAGTAGCGCATTACGCGCGGAGCGGTCCGGCGGGAGGCAGGGCAGCAATCCATGGCCGTAGGTCGCGCTCAGCTGGGCGAGGCGCTCGATCAACCGATGGATGAGCACGCTGAAGTCCGGCGATGAGATCGTCTCGCCGCGCGCTTTGAGGGTCATCGGCGTATGGAAGTGGATGCGCAGGCGGTTGGGACGTGTTTCGGCATCGAGCGCGGCCTGGCGCACCACGTCGTCGTGGGTGATGCATACCTGTGGGGTGACGACCCAGCGCTCGCCGGGGGCGAGCAATTCCTGCGTGGTGCGGGTGAGCGGGTTCTGGGCGAAGGCGCGCAGCAGGCGGAAGCGGCCGCGCGCTCCATCTCTTTGCTCCCGGGAGAAGGATTGAGGCGAGGGGAAGAAGCGGCCCAACCCACGCGCCTCGGCGTGCTTCACGGCCATCACCAGCACGGAGAAGGCTTCGATTGCATTGCCGAACAAGGTGAGGCCGAAAGTAAGAGTTTGGCCTGGGGTGAGGATACGACCTTCGCCCTGGCGCTCTCGCGACAAGAGAGGGAGCTGCGGCGGCTCGATCACATAGGGGCGGGGCACGTCCTGGCCGCGCGGGTTGTCTTCGTCCAGGGTGGCCAACAGGCGGCGGATGATGGGGTCGGAGACGAAGCGGAGATCGGGGCTGCGGCAGTCACCGTCGGCCAGCTCGACCACGGCGCGGTAGAGCATGCCGCGCAGCGCGCTGCCGTTGTGGGCATGCAGGTGAATCGGTTCCACCACCTCTAGGTCGAAGAAGAGCTGGTGGGCGGTGAGCGGAGCGGGATGAGTTGGCGGTTGGGTGGTCATCGCAAGAGTCCACGGGGGATGTTAAGGCGACGGTTTGGCGCGCAGGGCGCTCAGGTCGAGGCCGATGCCGTCTTCGCCGCCGAAGTACGGCACATCCACAATCGTCGGGTGCGCTCGGCGCTTCAGGCGGCCCGCGCGTTCGATCTGAATCAATTGCCCATAGCGGATGGGCACGAACAATTCCTGCGCCAGGACGGGGCGCGTTTCCCTGAACTCGGCATATTCATCGGCCAGCGATTGCGGCAATACCTCCACACCATCGAAGGCCTCATAGAACCTCTCCTCGATGGCGTCATCGCCCCGAAACGGGCGCAGCGTTTGCACGCACGCGGCCAGGAACTCGGCTCTGGCGCCTTCGTATGCCTTCAGCCAACCATTGCGAATCTCTCCGACGTAGATTTCGTCCAGCCAGGCGCCGATGCGATCTTCGGGGATGTCGTTGCCATGCTCGCGCCGCAAGACGCACAACGCGGCGTCCACTAGCGGCGCGGCATAGGGCCGCCCATTCACCACCGGCTGGGCAAACACATACACCGGGGCGGTCGGGCGAATGCGCCGACGACGGTTGATGCGACCGAAACGCTGCACCAAGGCTTCCAGCGGTGCCGGATCGGTAAAAAGGATGTCCAGATCAATATCCAGGCTGACCTCGACGACCTGGGTAGCGATCAGCACGACCGGCCGGCGCTGCGCGTTGTGCGCGCCGACCGCAAGGCGAATGCGCCGCTCGCGCGCGCTGCGATCGCGCATGTTGAAGCGACCGTGCAGCAAGATGACCTGCGCCTCCGGCAGGTCGCTGCGCATGCGGCGGAAGGCTTCTTGAGCGCGGGCCACGGTGTTCACGCACACTAGCACCGAATTTCCCTCCCGGGCTGCCTGCACGATGCAAAGCCAGTGCTGCGAGTCGAGCAGGTCGCCCTCAACCACATGGAGGCGATGCCGGCAGTAATCCCGGTAGAGCGCGGGGGCAGCTTGGATGAAGGCGGGATTGCCCAGCGCATCTTCCAGCTTGTCGCGGATGAGAGTGGGAAAGGTGGCCGACATGACGAAGAACCTCGCCGCGTAGTGTTCGCGCAGATGACGCATCGTCTCGACGATCATGGCCAGCCGGCCTGGCTCATAGGCGTGCACCTCGTCGAAGATGAAGGCGGCACCGTAGAAGTCGGTCAGCATTCCCTCATAGCCCTTTAGCCGGAACATGGCCTTCAGCATTTGGTAGGGGCTGAACACTTGCACCGGCGCATGGTGCAGCCGAACCAGGTTGCGCCGCCAGCGCGCCTGCCGCGCTGCCTTTGCCGGATCTGGCTCGGCCTCCATCAGCAAGCGGTAGAGCGCTAGGAGGGCGCGCCCATGCTGCAACTGCACATCGCGCGGTTCAAACGCACTGCACAGCCGGCGCCACATCGCGTTCATGCTGGCCTGATACGGCAGCGCGTAGAACAGCCGCGGCGCGCCACGCTGCGCCGAAGCCCACAACAGCGCGGCCTCGGTCTTGCCGCTGCCGGTGGGCGCGACGAGCAAGGCCGAGCCGGTGACCCGAGCCGAATGCTCCTGGTGGGCGTTGTATTGCGCGATGTGCGACCACTTCTGGCGCAGCCCATCCGCTGTGCAGCTTAGCCCCCGGATGACGCCGGCACGGGCCGACGCGGTGTGATCGGACTGAGTGATCAGGCCGCGCAAGAGCAACTGAGCCGTCGTCGGCTGCCACCGGGGATCGAGCGCGCGCGACCAACAGGTGTAGTCCTTCAACGCGCGCAGGATGGCCGGCGCGCCGGATCGAGTCACGTGCTTCACGGCGTCCGGCTTGGGCATGACCGGCGCGGTCGGGGCGATATGAATGCCCAGCGCGCCGGCCCACGGCTCGGCGCATGCGCTCAGCCAGTCGTAAATTCGCCCGACCACATCCGCCTGAATCGAAGCGATGATTTCCCGAAGTTGGGGCTCGGCTTCGAGCGGATACGCCTGCTCGATGACGTCGTGATCACGATGGTGCGAGGCAATGCCCGCAATGACCCAGTTACGCGCTTCAGACGAACCGGGGAAGACCCAGTCCACGAAGGCCAGTGACATGACTTCGTGATGGTGCGAGGCCCAGGCTTTGGCCAGGGCCGAGTCGCGCATCCCAGGTCGCAGCTTATGCTGGAAGCCCGGCGCGCATTTGCCCAGGTCATGCAACAAGCAGGCCCAGAACAAGCGCGACCAGAGTTCCGGCTCACCGAGCGACTGATCGAGCGACGGCCGAAGCCGGCGCAGATCGCCCAGGCGCTGCAACACCTGCCAGGTATGCTCGGCCAGTGTCTCGCCGCGCGCTTCGCCGGAGGCGGGGCTTTTCGCCCAGATGTCATCCAACGCGTCGGGCCAAGGCTGAGGGGCACTCATGACGATCACGCCAACGTGTGAAAGACCAACCCCATTTGCTTGCCGGCCGATTCCGGAGATTCCGGGTCAACCCAGTACGTCTGTGGGGGCGGTCCGAAGTAAAGCACGCTATCGTCGTCGCTGGCGACGCGCTGCCGCAGGATGATGTAGCGGGCGAAGGTCGGCCGGCGGTTGTTGGCATAGTCGAGCAGCCGCGGCATCGTCACCACCACGCCCTTCGCCGTCTTCCAGGGATGATCGAACGGGATGAGCGTGTGCTCGAAGTAAGCCGCGCCGCGTTCGACGAGTTCGATCACGCGCACGTCGGTATAGCCGCACAGGTCTTGCGACCGACCAAGCACGACAGGATAGCGCGGGCTGCGAAAGGCGGCTTCCCACTCCGGCTTGTTCAAGTAGAGCGTCAGGCGCGGCTGAAAGAGCACTTCGCGCCAGAAAGGATTGACGTTGCCCTCCAGCACTTTCGGCATGCGCGTGCCCGGCAGTCTGCCGCCGGACGGCGCAAGCACATGGATGTGTTCCAGGTCTCTCAGCTTGCGCTCAAAGGTGAAGCGATAGGCGAATTGAATGTCTGCCGGATTCACCCATTCACCTAGCGCGCTGCAGATGTGCCCATAGATCGTGGCCGGTGGCGGCATCTCGTAGCTCGGTTGCACGCCCAGCATGAAGTTCGGGTAGCGGAAGGACGTGGTGACGCCTTCGAGGATGATCTTCAAAACGCGCATCGTGAACTGGAAGCAGCAGTCGGACCGCTGATCTGACCGCGCGAGCTAATCCAACCAGCCCCGGTTGGCATCCTCGCGCAACGCGGCGGCCATCGCCTGGAAGGCCTGGCGCGGGTGTGAGATCGTGATTCGGTCGGCAAACGAATGGAGCGCCCCCTCTTTGCCGAGCGCCTGCTCGAACGCCGCGCGCTGGTCGTCCAGATAACCCATGACCCAGCCGACGTACACCGGCGACAAAATCTGGTCTCTGAACACCGTGAGCACCTCGGCCAGCGCGTCGGCCTTGATCTTGGGTTTGCCACGCTCATCGGCGCCGACGACGTGCGCGAAGATGTGGTTGCCGCCCTTCGTCACGGCCAAGATGACCAGCGCAGGCGACACGTCAGTGTAGTGCAGGGTCAGCTTGGCGCCGCCCTCCAGATTCGCCATGCCCTCGAAGAGGGCTGCCACCCGCGCGACGCGCTGTGATAGCGGCAAGCGATACGCTTTCTCCGCTGCCAGATGCTCGAGGCCTTGCTGTTTTGCTAACTCGATGCGCGCGTCATCGAGGTTGCGAAAGCCGGTGCGGTTGACGTAGGAGAACACGCCGGAGGCGCGCAGGTTAAGCGAGAACAAGCCCTTTAGCGTGGCGCGATAGAACTGGTGCTCGTGCGGCACCGGGTTGCCCTCGATGCGCGTCATGGTGCCGTAGTCCATGGTGAGCGTGACCGGCGCAAGGGAGACCAGCGTGCTCACCCGAAAGGGCGCAGCGCGGGTAACGGTCTCGCTCGTCGGCGTAGCAGTGGCGAGCGCCGCATCGGCCTCGCGCCCTGCCCTGGCCGACTCTCTCTTGGAGGGCGCGCGCATATAGCCGAACAGGTCATCGTCCCAATAGGCGATTGGGTTGGCGTCGGTGTAGGCCACCTTCTCCTCGCGATACACCGGCGCGGCCACCCAACCCGGCACATAGGCGCTCAGCGTAGTGCGCAACCAATAGCGGAAGGCCTGCGCCGAGACGTAGGGATAGTTGCCTTCGCGCGTCTTGATGTGCTTCACGCCGCTGGCGTTTTCGTAGCGCTCGCCCTCGATCTGACCCAGGTTGTTCAAGGCCGAGGCAGGCGCGTCAATCAGAAGTAATCCGGTGACGAAAGCCATAGTTTCAAGTCCTCCATTGTTGCGGGCTACGCGTGTTGTGCGTCACAAGCTGCAAATCGGGAACGGGCAGTTACGTTTGTTCATCTTCAGGCAGGCTCGAACCATCCGCAGATGGCTCCGGGAGCGCATCGGCGTTATCGGACAGCCAGGCCGCCAGGCGCTCGATCATGCGGATCAGCACCAAGTCGCGGGCCAGCTTCCAGTCCTTGTATGCGATGTCTTCGCCTTCTTCGAATACCTCGATGAACTGGTCAAAGGTGATCAGCGGGGGCTTGCCGCGGCGAACGGCATTGGTGTTGGCCTTCAGCAGCGCGTTGCGCAGCAGCGCGTAGTTTTGCTCGCTATAGAACGCGCGGAAGAAGCGCCGGTCGTTCTCCGCCGCGACGTAGTCCGCCAGCCGGTCACCCAGCGCGCGGATGTGCTCGATGCGTGTTTTATCCATGCTCATCACCTCCTTTAAGAACAATTCGGTCAAGTCCCACGACGCCGAACCGGCCGCAGGGACGGCGGCATCAGATTGGGTGGCGGTCAGCGATTTGGCCTGGTGCAGCGCGTCGCGCAACAGATAGCGGCGCAAGAAGCGCGGGGCTTCTTCAGGCAAGCTCAGCAGGTCTTCGTAGAGCGGATTGCGTTGGATGGTTGGCTTGGCTGTTGCGCCCTTCGCTTTGGCCAAGCGCTTGCGGTTGCCGGCGGCGCCATCATCCTCGGCTTGGCGCGGCAGGGCCGCTTGCGCGATGCGCCCCCACGCCGCGCTATAGCGTGGCGTGCGCGCCAGGCGCAGAAAGCCGGTCACGCCGAGCGGCAGGTGGTAGATGGCGATCTCCGGCGTTTGGCCGTTGGTCAGGTGATACGCGATGATCGAGAACGGCGCGCTATCGTCGGCCAAGTAGCGGCTCTCTGCGATGATCTTCATCAGCGTGTCCACCAGCAGCGTGCCGATGCCATAGCGGGTTTCGGGGAGTTTGGTCTCGCCGGCTTGCTGGGCAAGCGCGATGTTTTTGCGATTGATGGCGAGGAACTCGCGCGCGAAGGCCAACGTGACGGCCGGCTGCGAAGCATGAACGGCTAGCAGCCGGCCGCTCAGCTTAGCGCAGCCGAGCGGGAAGGCTTGCAGGCACAGCAGCGCCTGGCCCGAGATGGCCAAGCCGGAGTCGCCGTTGGGATAGAAGTTGATGTCTTCGTCGCCCTGGGTGAGTGGGATCTGAGCCCGCGCGGCGCGGCCGGGCGCCAGCTTGTCCGAGAGTGGCACCGCAGCCGACGGCAGGCCGGTGAACACACAGCGTTCGGTGCCGGAAGAGGCTTGTTGCCAGGCAAAAAGATGCACCTTGCCGCGCTCTTCGCGTTTCTCAGGCGTGAAGGAGGGCTGGGCGAACCAGGCGTTGCTGGTGAAGGCGACGGTCAGGAAGGATTTGAGCGGATTCCGTGCGTAGTTCTCCGCGATCCATTCGGCCATAGCGCGCAGGTCGTCGTCGGTGAGCTGCGCCGGATCCTCCTTGTTGCGAAAAGCGAGGATGGTTGCCAGGCCAACGTCAACGTAGGGGTCACCGGTCCATTGCATCATGCTTCAGCCTCCAGTTGCAGGAGATTGGTCGCGCCAGGCGCGCGCGGCATCGCGCGCCGCCTGCAGGTTCAGCACCTCCGCCACCTCGAAGCGCGGCGGCAGCGCATCCTTGACCGGTCGCAGGCGCAGGCAAGGCGGGAAGTAGCCCATCCGCCCGTGCAGCTCGGCAACGAGCAGGGCCGCGCTGTAGTTCAGCGACGGCAGGTTGACCAGGATCGGCGCGTTCTGCCACTGCTGCGCGGTGAGTTCGGCGGCGTCGGCCATGGCCGTCACCTGCGGCGCCAGCGGTTGCTGCGGGTCAATCTGGCTATGCACTTCCACCACGCGCTCGATCTTCTGGCCGACCAGCGCCTCCACCTGCTCGAGGTGATTGGGCGTGAGGGGGTGAGCGAAGTTGAGAAGGATCATCACAGCATCTCCGTGTAGGGGGTGATTTGCACAGGATGAGGGTGGGCGAAGGCAATGCTTTCGCCCACCCCACCAGCCGCATAATTGGCCGCGCTGGACCAGGGATAGGCCTGCGGCGTGGAGGCCAGCCCGGCTCGGACGGGATTGGCGTGAATGTAGGCGACTTTTTGGCTCAGTTTGGCCGGGGTGTAAGCGTTGAAGTCATAGCCGGCGCCCTGCTGCCAGACCTTGTAGCGCCAGTTGCGCCGATGAGGGAGGTCTTGCGGCTCGATGACCTGCCTCAACTCAGGGTAGACGAAGGCAGTGCCTTCGTCTACCCTATCCTGCAAATATTTCACAACGCGTTTAGCAGTCAGCCCCTTGACGGCCCAGGCAACTTTGGAGATGGTCAAGTCGGGATGTTGATCCCTATCCCACCACAACAACAGATGAATATGGTCGGGCATCACGACAAAGGCGAATACACAGAAGTGATATTTCTGCCTGGACACCTCCAGTTCCTCGCAGAAGATGCGCGCGCAGGCCGGGTCGCCGAAGAACGGAGCGCGGTCGAACGTCCGGGCCGTCAGGAAGTGCGCGCCGATCTCGTACTTGGGCAGATGGGTTCTGAACTTCATGGCTGAGGTTGTGAGGGTGGACGAAGGCAGGGAGGAGAAATGGGTTAGAGTCGCGGCTTGCCTCAAGGATTGTCGTTGATAGAATGTTCGCCATAGCGTCGCAGACGCAACGCGCCATCTTCAGCCGTGCAACTAACCCGACGGCTCTGTGAGACCCTAAAGTGGCCGATAGGTTGGCCATCCTTAGTTGATTTGCCTGTGTAGATGTCGTATTGCAGGCCGCCATCGCGCTTAAGAGGCGCCGTATCACCATGGCTATCTTCGAGCAATCCTGAAACTTTGGCCAGGACTTCCTGAAGTTCAGCCCGTTCCGCCTGACTCGCTCGTTTGAAGTCGTGACGGAAATGATCGGTGTATTGCAGTCGCGGAAACGGCAGTAAGTCTTCGCCCAGAAGTTCCCGACGCACCCGATTCCAGACTAGCAGTCCCCAGTCCGATAGCGAAGCGTTACCCTGTTCATCTATGTCCAGTAGGCTAGCTGGGATGCTGGTCACCTGCTCGCGTGCGAAGATATGACCCTGCGCCATCATGGCCAGCTCCAGTCGGTGCTCGCGCAAAGCTCCGATGTCTACCTGCAGGGGAAGTCGCGGAATGGAAAGCAGTTGCCTTCCGGTCTCGAAAATGTAGATCATCTCATCCGCGTAGAACATCCCCATGATGTTGAGATATCCTTGCAAACTCTTGAACGCCGCCGTCAGGTTGAAGACCACTCGATAGCCGGCGTCGCGATAGCCGGGAATGGTGCTTTCGCACCAGTGGATGAGCTGCTTCATCCCTTTGGAGAACGCCGCAGGAGTCGCTGTGGATAGGTCGTTGGGCACGTAGACATCCACGCTCAAGCCGCTTTCTCGTAGAAAAGCACAGATCACATCGGCGGCTTTGCGGCCGAGAGCCGTGTCGGTGGCGATCAAGTAGTGCATGTCCGCTTTACCCACCGATAGGTCGCCTTCGTAGATACCATACAGGCCGTTCAGCTCCGCGCTCATGCGTCGTCGGCTTGAGACGTCACCCTGGTTTAGACTGACCGTTGCTCTTTCGGCGAGTTCGTCGGCTTTGTCTGCCAGCTCGCCACTCAAGTGTTGATCGTTGGCGGCTCGGTTCAGGCGAGAACGCCAGTTGTCTTCTTCTGAATCATCAAGAACGTTCAAGAAGGTGGAAATACCCACAGTACTCACTATGAATCGTCTGTCCTTCATGGCAATTCTCCTGACGTCCTATGCTCGTCGTACTTCGACAACCAGCGTCTGTCCTTCGCGATGGACAACCGCATAGTGCACCTTGTGCTTCTTCCCCGGCGACCAGCCCTTTTCGGTAATAGCCTCGCGATCGAAGCGGAGCTCGTCTCCGGTTTCATCATCCATCAGCCGGCCGCGACCCGGCCCCGGCTGATATTCTCGGACCGTGCCCGTACGCCAAACGGGTTCTTCCGACGGCATCGAGGGCGCCCCTGGAACCGGGGTCGGCGTGGCAGACGATATGGTGGGCGCAGGTTGAACCATTTGCGCAGTCTGAACCGATGGGGATGTGACCGCAGCGGGTTGGGCCAGCTGCGGCGGGGGCACGAAGTACCCATACCCCGCGCTCGTCTTTGCGCCGGCGCCTAGCTCGGTCAGGCCAGCAACCAGCCATGTCTTCGCCCGGTCGCGCAACTGCTGGCCTGCGTCGAGCGCGCCGCGCCAACCGACGGCAAACCAGAACGACACGCCGGGCGCGACGGTCAGGAAATACACCGGCACCGGGCTTTGCCAGTCGGTGGGCGGCGCTTCGCCTCGATAGTATTGCGGGAAGTGCGGGTTCATCACGTCCAGCTCCAGCT
The DNA here is from genome assembly GCA_025998955.1 of Candidatus Roseilinea sp. Classification (NCBI taxonomy): domain Bacteria; kingdom Bacillati; phylum Chloroflexota; class Candidatus Thermofontia; genus Candidatus Roseilinea; species Candidatus Roseilinea sp. Next base: position 803,910 of record AP024676.1, on the reverse strand, counting down.
TCGGGACGCGCGCCGGGATGGCGTCGAAGAAGACGGCCCGGCCGGCTGCGGCGGTCGTGCCGAAGATGCCGCGAAAGTCGTCGGCCAACCCTTGGACCACTTTGGGTTGCTGCGCCTTCCATGCCTCATACTGCCTGCGCTCTGCACTGTCTCGGTCGCCGTCGGCGGACAGGATCTCATCCAGTTTCTTGAGGCTGGCCGGATTGACTTGCTGGCCGATTTCGATCAACGCCCAGGCGCGCGCGATCCCCTTGACGCTGCTGCCGGGCAGGATGGGGAAGCCGTAGCGGTGGAAGGTGAAGCCCACCTCCAACGATCCCTTGCGCCCCAGGCCGGCGATGAAGCGCCAGTCGGTCTTGAGGGAGAAGGGCTCGGCGTTAGCGGCGCGCACCACCGCCTCCCAGCGCGCGTTCCAGCCTTGCAACAAAGCACTATCTGCTTTCTCGGCTGCACTGCGCACCACTTCCAACCCGTCCTTTTTCAGCGTTGCCTGACCTGACCAATCGGGCGCGAAGCGATCGAAGATGAGGCCGGGGTTGGTGATGCCTTTGTGGTCGCGAAAGGTCTGTGCCGACTGCAGTGGGATCGGGATGTCAAGCAGGTTCGGCATTGGTCCCTACTCCTTGAAGCGGGCCTCGGCGAAGCGCTTTATCCAAATTGCCAAGGCGATGGCCTCGGAAGTGGCATAGCGATACTGCTCGGTCGAAGCCTTCGTCATCAGCCACTCCATGAAGTCTCCATCGGTGATGTTCAGTCGCTGCTTAATCCAGCCCGTTACAGCATTGAAAACGGCTTTGTGCTCTTCCTTACCCTTCGCCCGAAGAAAGGCCATGGTTTGCCCCAGGCCGCTTGACTGGATGTCGGCGGGTAGTCCGGTGGCGACCGATTTGAACTCTTTACCGTTGCTCACGGGCACATCCTGCACGGCGCGCCAGGCGGCCGCCGCGCGCTGCTGCTCAAGCGATTGGCGTTGACCCACGTTGCTCATTGCCCACCTCCTGCAAGCGTGACCGTTGTCCAGCCTTGACCGGTCGTCTCGTCGCCACCGAATTGCACACGCTGTCCGTGCAAGGTCTCCCTCAGCACATTCAGCACGTCGCCGGCGCTCCACTTTGTCCCGTCCACCCGTGAGCGCGTCGCCATGAGCGGCGCGTAGAGCAGCGTATCCACCGGCAAGCTCTCGGTCGTCCAGAGCGCACCGGTCTGCACCGTCTTCTTGTCCGGGTCGAGCCGCACATGCGTCTGCACCTCGGTGCCGTGTGTGATGAAGTCGCGGAAATAGTCCTCCGGCAGAATGATGAGCTTCCTGGGCAGCTCCTGCTGCCAGTAGGTGTATTCTGGTGGCAGCGCATGTTGGGCGATCCATTCGCCGATTCGAGCGACTGCCTCATTGGGCTGTGGCCGAAAGCTGAACTCCTCCAGCACCACCGATTCGCCTGCCTTCAGGGCGCTGTTGATGCCGATGAGGGCGGTGGCGGGATCTTCCGGCGGCTCACTCAAGCCGTCCAGCCACGGGAAGTTCAGGCCGACCAGGGCGCACTCACGCTGAAAGCGGGCCAGCGCGTGCAGGCTGGTCGTCCAAGCGAACACGCCGGCCAACGAGCGCACGGGGAACAACAACACGCGCGCGTCGCCGGGCGCGATTGCGCCGGCTGCGCTGGCGCCTTCCTCGCCGGCCTTGCCGAACAGCGCCGTGACTTCGGCGCTATCGTCCCGCCAACCGTTGCGCTGTCGCACCTCGGCGCGGATCTTGCCTTTCACGCCGCTGGACTGGATGATGGGGTAGTGCGTCACGCGCTCGCGCTGGATGGGCAGGTCCACCGCGCCCAGCCCGCGCCCGCTGCCGGCATGCAGCGGCGTCTCCACATAGATGAACATCAACGTTTTTGCCTCGAACATAGGATCACTCCTTCCACTCACTGATGATGACCTGGCCGAAGCCGATCTCCGGCCAGAGTTCGGTGATGGCGCCGTTGACCAGGTCCGACTTGAGACGAGCCGAGCCGTCATGGCTGAAGTAGTAAACGCTGCCGGCCGGCACAAAGCGGCGGGCCGGCTTCTGGCCGCCGCCGGCCCAGTCGTAGCCGCCGCGCGACTCGTAGCCGCGCAGGGCGACGGCTTCGAGCTTCACCTGGCCATCGAAGAACCTGCCCCAACCGCTCTTCGGTTTCCATCCATCCTCGAAATAGGTCGGCGTGACAAAGTACACCTTGAAGCGCGACGGCAGAGGAGCGGGTATCGCGGGCCACGGCATGGGGTCCACCTGGGCAAAGTGCGCGGCGTGTCCCTCGCCGCCGATGCGCATCACGCCCGCCGGCGGCCAGCCGTCGTAGCTGCTCACCTCGACATACAGCCCTACCCCGTCGCACACGCGGACGAACTCGGCCGCGTAGAGCTGTCCCCTCTGCGTTGCGCGCCGGTCGCTATCCAGACCGATGCCGTAGCGGTGCTCGGAGACGAACAGCGCGTCGGAACGCTCCGGCCTCACCGCCGCGCCGTTTAGGCATGCATGCAGGTCTGCTTCGGTCAGCCAACTCCCTATCTCGCGCTTTTCGGCCTCGACGCCGGGATGCGGGAAGAACAACCGCGGCAGCACCGCGTCGGCGCCGGTGACTACCTGATGGTGGGCGGCGGGCTGAGGCGCGATCGCCTTCAGGTGCGCGTCGTCGCACGGGGCGGCATCGGCCGGCGCCGGAAAGTAGCGCGTGAGCCGGCCGTCGGCTTCGCGGCAGGCGATGAACGGCCCGCACATGCGCAGCTTGCCGAAGTCCTCGGCGGTGCCGACGGTCGCCTTGATCGCGTCCTGGTTGCGCAAGTCCACGCCTTGCACGACCAGGTGATGCGAGCGGATCGCGCCCTGCAGCACGCTGGGATATGGCGGGAAGAGGCTGCGCGCGTAGTGGTCGTCGCCGGCGTCGAACGGCCGGCCATCGCGGAACAGCCACACATCCACGGGTGTGAGAAAGAGCGCCTTGGCCTTCATGCGGTTGCCTCCTGCGATTCGCGCACGATGAAACGGGCGATGCCCAGCCAGCGGCGCAGCTCATCAACGCCGCCAGGGAGCTGCGCCGCCCAGCCGGCCAGTTGCTTGGCGAAGGCGTCAGGGGCGCCGGTCTGGCGCCAACGTTCGCTGCCGTGCCGGTGCACCTGGCGGCGTAGCTCGGCTTCCAGCATGTCCGGCCGACCATCCGGGATGGCGCGCAGGGTCAGCGCGGCGTCGCTGACGAAGCGCGCGGCCAAGTCATCCTGCTGAAGTCGCGCAACTAGGTCCTTGAGGGTGTTGACGCCATCCCACTTGGTGACGGCCGTCTCCTGCTCACCGCTACGCTTGAGGGCGGTGACGCATAGCGCGGCTTTGCCGTCCACGCGCTTGGCCGCGCGCTCGGCGGCGCGGGCAGCGCGCAGCGCGGCATCGAGCGGGTGTAAGTGGTGGACGAGCGCGACGCCGGCCGAGGCCGTGCCGGGCGCAGGAGAGTCGTTAGCGACTTCCTCAAATGCCAGCGCCAGCGCTTGCGCCTTGTCCAACGCCCAGCTCAGCGGCAGAAAAGCCAACACGTCGTCGCCACCGTTGTAGATCAGGCAGTCAGCCGGGAGGATGTCGGCGACGCGCTGCGAGAAGTGCGCCAGGGACCAGCTCAGCTTCGTGTGCGCTGCCTGCGGGTCGTGCTGCTTCAGGCACCGGCTGATGCGCTCGCCCATGCCGTCGCCGTCTAGCACCAGCAAAGCGTAGTAAGTCGAAGGTGGACCGCCGGCGGCTTTGTGCAGCTTCTTGAGCGCCTGCCGTGCCCCGGACAACACCTGCTCATCCAGCCGTTCGAGGTCGTAGCTATCTTTCAGGCGATCCGGCGCGAGCGTCTCCTCGAACAACAGGTCGCCGTCGTAGGGCCAATCGGCGTCATCTGCGACTCGATAAGCGTCCAAGCCAGCAACGGCATCTTTGTAGGCGCGAAGCGCCTCGCGCGCCTGCTGCTTGGCGCGCGCGATGAAGTCCAGCGCGGCAACGGTGCTGGTGGAAGGAAACTGGCGGTCGGCGAGATCGCAGAAGCGCTTGGTTGCGCCGATGGCGTCTAACCGCTCGCGGCCCTCGGGACGGAGTTTCGATGGCCCAACGGCGTAGTGTTTAGCAATGCCCTTCCAATATGTCTTGACCACCCCGTAGGTCGCCTGACCATTCAGATGCAGCGCCTCACGCTGGCCGGAGAGCGTATCTTTGATGCCGGGTTCGTCGCAGGCTGCGAAGAGGCGGCTGCGTTTGACCGCGTCCAAGGCGCGGCGCGCCCGCTCGTAAGCGTCGCGGTAGCCGGACGTTTCCTCGGCCGCGACCCAGAAGACATCCCAGAGATGTTTGATCTGTCGCTCCCAGATGTCGTCGAAGGTTTGATCGGCAAAACCCCGATTTTTGAACTTGGTTCTAGCCGTCTTGGCGATCTCGCGCCATCTGCCCAGCATCGTTTGCTTGGCGGAATCTGCGATCTGCGCGGCGTTCGCCGCCGACACGCGCGCGACGATGACGTTCGGCACGTCGCCATCGAGCGAGGCGGGATAGACCAGGTTGTCCGCGCCGATGGCGCTCGCCGCCGCCTTGGCCAGCTCTGACAAAATCCGGCTGCCGACGAACAAATCGGCGGCCCGCCGCGCCTCGGCGATGAAGGATTGCACGGGACTGAAGGTGAAAATGAGAACAGCGGTGGTCATTTCAGATCCACCTCCAGCAGGCTATAGCCGACGTCCTTGAGGGCAGATTGGTTTTGCTTATCGCTCCCTTGTAGGAAAGTTGAGATGAGTTGATCGGTTGGGAGCTGTCGCCCGTGCAGGTTAGGCTGATTGCGCTCGGTCAACAGCAACTCTGCATTCGGAGGCAAAAACTGGCTCTTGAACCACGTGAACACGACCGCATATTGGTCATTGCTAAGCTTGACCGTGCGCATCCACAGTGGTGAGGCGCGACGATCCAACGTGTCATCCTTCTGCTTAGCTTGAAGCGTGCCCGTGCGATTGCCCAGCGAGCGATAGAAGAAGGGAATTGGCAGCCCGAACGCAGCTCTCTCAACCGTGCCGCGCAAGTCTTGACCGCTGATCATTGCTTGCTTTACCACGGTGTAGTCTGGCCGGCGCAGGTAGCGGAACCGCTGATAAACCTGGCCTATTTGCTCAACTGCTTGCTTCCAGGAGGAGAAAACGCGATCGAGCACAAAGATCCGGCAACGGTCCGGGTGCAGCACATCGAATTGGTCTGGCGCCGGCACCACTGGATTCTGCATATCGAAAGCGCGACGCGCTGCGCGAATACCCTCGGTAATCTCCTGAGCCAAGCTCTGCGGTGAGTTAGCGCGGACGGGCAGACGGACAATCAGGCTGTCGGCATGGTGAGGCGACTGCACTTTAGACACCTGCACGCCACCGGCAAAGCGGTGGCTGCGCGCGCCGATGCCGCCCAATCGCGTTAACAGCCACAACACGGCTGTGGCTTGCTCCAAATCCCGCCCTAGCTGATTGCTTCGCGATGCGGTGAGCGTCAGAGTGAAGGCGGTCGGCATGATGGCATAGCGTTCAGCCTCGTTCCTCGTTCTGCGCGCTGCGAACCACAAGTAGCCGGTTCCTGCGCGTCCGTTGGCTAAACCGGTATAGGACTGGCTCGGAGGTCTAGCTGATTGCGACAAGCGTAAGCTGACTGCGCCAGCAGTAGACGCATCGCCGCCGACGCCGAACAGGCGTCCTTCGTGATCGCGCATTGCCTGTTCGCCAGCAGCGCCTACGAGCGCCCGCAACCAATATCGCATCGCGCCGCGGAAGCTCGGCGGGCGCAGCTCCGGCGCGCCGCGCGGGTCTGCGCCTCCCAAAAACATCGGCGTCACCGTCTCCAGAGTCACGGTCAAACTCGGTGTTTCGCTCATACGTCCTCCCTTGCGCTTCCCGCGAGCGGCTGCCCGGCGCATGCGGCGCGCAAATGCACGGCTCGCGCAACGCGATCTTCGCGCCTTCGCGGCGAAATCGCATCATGTGAAATTACCATTTTTCGTAGTAGATCTCTACTATCTGAGCCTTCGCCTACTCCGGGTTCTGCGCGGCCAAATGGCCTGCGAACTCGGCGATGAGCGCCGCGCGGCTGCCGCCGGCCTCCCCACGCCACTCGCCGAACTTGCGATAGATCTTGGACAGGTGGTTGGCGACCGTCTGTTCGCTCAGCGACAGGCGGCGCGCCAAGGCCGCGTTGTCCAGCCCCTCGCGCGCGAGCAGCTCGCACACCCGGCGCTCGGCCGGCGTGAGGTAGTGCTCCAGGAACTCGCGCCGGCGGCGCGCCGCGTCCGCCTGCGCCAGCCGACGCTGGCGCTGAATCGCTTCCCACGGGTCATCGGTCGCATCGAGAATGGCCGCCGCCGAAGCATCCGACCAGCGCAACACCGGCACGGCGACCAACTCGACGCGCTCGCCGGGTTCGAGGTGCATGCGCTTCTCTTCGCCGCTCCAACGATCCAAAGAGAGCATGTGCCAGGCGTAATCGCCGTCGCGGAAGACCAATTGCGCGGCCACCATGGCATACACGGCCATCGTCTTCCGCCCGCTGGTGATGCTGAGGTGAATGGTCTGGCCGGCGTGCCGCGCGGCGCGCAGCGTGCGATACAGTGCCTGCAACAGCGCGCCGGCGTCGGCCTCGGATCGAATGTCGGTCACCGGTTGCGCCTGGCAGATCAGGGGAATGCGTCGGTATCGGATATTTGGATAAACGCCGGACTCGAACTCCGCGTCCAAGCGCGCGATGGCCTGACGGATGGCCTCGCCCGTCGTATGGATAACGGCGACCTCGCGGATGTCGTAGCCGCGCCGGAGCAGCGCGTCGAGCACGCGCGTCACCCCTTGCGGCTCGGTGCTGAGGGTGGCGACTAGGATTTGTGACATCGCTTTCTAACGTCGGGAACGCACTCCGCAGCGTCCTGCCCTAGGGTTTGAATGGTTAGTCGCATTGCGCGGGTGATAGTGCATATTACGTGCACCGGTGCGACTAGAACTTTGCTCAGGGAGACGGATGGACGATGGCCCGCATGATTCCTGCTCCGATCGCGGTGGAGACGAAGAGCGACGCCGAGCGCTTGCTCTATGAGTGCTTCCGGCAGTCGCTCGGCGATGACTACGCGGTTTTCCATAGCGTGGCCTGGCAGAGCGTGACCGCCGACGGCCGCCCGCGCGACGGTGAGGCCGATTTCGTCATCGCCCATCCCCAAAACGGCATCCTGGTGATCGAGGTCAAGGGCGGCGCGATCGCCTGGAATCCCCAGACCGGTGAGTGGACGAGCACCGGCCGCAGCGGGCGCGTCTCGCGCATCCACGATCCTTTCGCCCAAGCCAGGGAGGGCAAATACGCCCTGCGCGACGCGCTGCAGCGTTCCGCGCCGGGGCTCCGGCAGTTCCTCCTCGGCCACGCCGTCGCTTTTCCTGATGTCGTAGTCGGCGACGATCTGCTCGGGCCGGACAAGCCGCGCGCCATCGTGCTCGACCGATCCGACCTGGCCGACCTCGCCGGCTGGGTCGCCCGTGCCATGCGTCACTGTCAGGGGGAGTCGCGCTGCGACGCCGTGGCTCGGCTCGCCGCCCACGACGCACTGATGAAGCTGCTGGCCGCGCCGCGCGAGCTACGACCGGCGCTGTGGGGCGAGATCGCCCGATGGCAGCACGAACTCATTCGCCTCACCGACCAGCAATTCGCCATCCTTAACATGCTCAACCGCCAACGCCGCGCGAAGATTTGCGGCTGCGCCGGCTCGGGCAAAACCCTCCTCGCCGTCGAGAAAGCGACCCGCCTGGCGCAGCAGGGCATGCGCGTGTTGCTCACCTGCTTCAATAAACGCTTGGCCGCCGAGTTACAGGGCCGGCTGGCCGGCCGTGCCAATCTGGATGTGCTCAATTTTCACGATTTGTGCGCGCGGTTCGCAGAAGAGGCCGGCGTGCTGCCGGTGATGGGCGACGACGAGCAAGCCTTCTACGATCGCCAACTGCCCGAGGCGCTCCTGGCCGCCGTGGAAAGGCTCGGCCCCCGCTTCGATGCCATCGTCGCCGACGAGGGCCAAGACTTCGCCGACGAGTGGTGGGTGCCGCTGCAGATGACTCTGCGTGATCCCGACGGCGGCATTCTCTACATCTTCTACGACGACAACCAGAAGCTCTATCCGCGCTCACGCCAGTTGCCCATCTCCGGCGAGCCATTCGAGCTCACCGTCAACTGCCGCAGCACGCAGCGCATCCACGCCCAGGTGATGAAGTTCTATCAGGGCCAGACGCAGCCGCTATCAGGCGGGCCGGAGGGCGTGCCGCCGGAGATCGTATGGTGCGAGGGCAAGCGCCCGTTCATCCCCGAATTGCAGCGCGTGCTCGACCGCCTTATCGGCGAAGAGCGGGTGCCGCCCGAGCACATCACCGTGCTGGCCGGCGCACGATTGGAATGGCTGATGAAGCACGCCACCGTCCTTCGTCCGCACCTGACCGACGATCCGGCCCGGCGCGGCGAAGCGATCTACTGTGCCACCGTCCACAGCTTCAAGGGCCTGGAGAGCCCGGTGGTCATCCTGACCAACGTGGATGTCTCGTGGATCGGCGACTGGATGAAGGACGTGCCGCGCCTGCTATATGTAGCGTGCTCGCGCGCCAGCGCACATCTGATCGTATTGCTGGCGCGTGAGGGTGGCGACGCGATGGTGCGTCAGGCGTTCGCGGAGGAGCGGTGAGCTGCGAGCGAAGAGCTACACCTGCATGACGTAGATTTAGAATCTAGGGTAACGCAGCAGGTTTATGCGACGATTACAGCGCCATTCGATCCGATTTCGGGGTTACGATTACCGCCAGCCCGGCGCGTACTTCGTCACAGTTTGCACGCATCGCCGCGAGTGTTTGTTCGGCAGTGTGTCCGAGTTAGGTCAAGTGCAACTCAACGATTTTGGGCTCATTGTCGAAGAAGAGTGGCTCAAGTCCGCCGAGATTCGTCGCGAGATCGCGTTAGATGTCTACGTGGTCATGCCCAATCACTTTCATGCTGTCGTCTTGATCTTGGGCGAGGAGATAGATGTGACCAGCGTAGGGGCGACCGGCCGGTCGCCTCTACCAATAGGTCCGGTGCCGAAATCACTGTCGGCGTTAATGGCTGGTTTCAAGGCTGCCGCAACCAAGCGCATCAATGTAGCCCGCAATACTCCAAGCATGCCAGTTTGGCAACGTAACTACTACGAGCGCATTATCCGCAATGAACGCGAGCTACATGCCATTCGCGAGTATATCGAGAACAATCCAATGAACTGGGCATTGGATCGCGAGAATCCCGCCAGCCATTTACGACCACATGAAATATGACAGCGAACGCCGAAACCACCCCTGTGATCCTGAGCGCGGCGCGCACGCCGGTGGGCAAGCTTGGCGGGGCGCTGGCGCCGCTAAAAGCGGGCGAACTGGGCGCGATCGCCGTGCGCGCGGCGGTCGAGCGCGCCGGCCTCACCCGCTTGGATGAAATTGACGAGGTGCTCATGGGCAACGTCGTCTCGGCCGGCGTCGGCCAGAACGTGGCGCGTCAGGCGGCCATCCTCGGCGGCTTGCCGCACACCGTCGGCGCGAGTTCGATCAACAAAGTATGCGGCGCCGGCCTCAAGGCGGCGATATTCGCAGCACAGGCCATCAAGGCCGGCGACGGCGCGCTGTTCGTGGTCGGCGGGGTCGAGAGTATGAGCAACGCGCCGCATTTGGTGCGCGGCCGGCTGGGCCAGATGCGCTTCGGCCATCTGGCACTCGAAGACGCATTGGTGGTGGACGGCTTGTGGTGCGCCTTCGAGGATTGGGCCATGGGAAACGCGGCTGAGTTCATCGCCGACGAATTCGAGGTCACGCGCGAGGCAATGGATCGCTACGCGCTGAGCAGCCATCAGAAAGCCATCGCCGCGATGGATGCCGGGCGCTTCGATGCCGAGATCATCCCGGTGCGGGTGAACCGAACGAAGGGCGACCCGATCCTGGTCTCGCAAGATGAAGGCCCGCGCCGCGACACGTCGCTCGAAGCGCTGGCGAAGCTCAAGCCGGCCTTCAAAGATGGCGGGCGGGTGACGGCCGGCAATGCGCCCGGGCTGAACGACGGCGCCGCTGCGCTCGTCATTGCCAGCGAATCGAAAGCCCGTCAGCTCGGCGCGCAGCCAATAGCGCGCATCGCCGGCTATGCTCAGGCCGCCGTCGAGCCGAAGTTCATCTTCGATGCGCCGGCCAAAGCGGTGCCGCGCCTGTTAGACAAGATCGGTTGGACGCTCGCCCAAGTAGATCTGATCGAGATCAACGAAGCCTTCGCCGCGCAGGTGCTGGCCAACGGCTACGCGCTGGCCGATTTGGGCTGGGATTGGGATAAGGTGAACGTGAACGGCGGCGCGATTGCGCTTGGCCACGCGCTCGGTTCGACCGGCGCGCGCATCCTCGTCACGCTGCTGCACGCGCTGCGACAACGCAACTCGCAACGCGGCATTGCCACACTGTGCCTGGGCGGTGGCGAGGCGGTGGCGCTGGCGGTCGAGATGTTGTAAGGAGAGTCGTGGGATCATGGGTCATTGATCATGGATCGTGGACGAACTCTCGACTCGACCGACTTCTGACCCTATGTCCGATACCCAGACGCTCGTCATCGGTGCCGGGCCGTTCGGCTTGAGCCTGGCGGCTTATCTCTCCGCCCGCGGCCTCGACTATCGCATCGTCGGCAGGCCGATGGAATTCTGGACGGCGCACATGCCGAAGGGCATGTATCTGCGCTCGGGGTGCGACTGGCACCTCGACCCTGACGATGAAGCCACCATCCAGCGCTATCTTGCCGAACGGAGCATCACCGTTGCGCAGGCTACACCGCTATCGTTGGAACGCTACCTCGACTACGCACGCTGGTTCATCGAGCGCAAACGCCTTGACATCTGGCCGGCCTACGTGACGCGACTCGAGCGAACCGGCGATGCCTTTGCCGCCGAGCTGGATGACGGCAGCCGGATCGTCGCTCGCAACGTCGTCGTCGCGATCGGCTTTCGCTATTTCGCGAATGTGCCGCGCGACTTGGCGACCCTCCTGCCGGCAGGCCGCTATGCGCACACGTGCGACGCCGTCCACCTGGACGCGTATGCCGGCCGGCGCGTGTTGATCATCGGCGGCCGGCAAAGTGCCTTCGAGTGGGCCGCTTTGTTGCGCGAAGCTGGCGCGCAGCACGTGCACCTGAGCTATCGCCACGATACGCCACGCTTCGTCGAGGCCGATTGGTCATGGGTGTCGCCCCTCGTCGAGGGTATGGTGGACGATCCGGCGTGGTTCCGCAGGCTGTCGAGCGAAGAGCAGGAAGGCTACCGCTACCGGCTGTGGGCCGAAGGGCGATTGAAAGTCGAGCCATGGCTGGACGCGCGCGTGCATCAGCCCAACGTCACGTTCCATCCGCGCACTTGTATCGTGCGCGCCGAAGTTGCGCCGGACGGCGCGCTCATCGTGACCCTGGACGATGGCGTGCGCCTCGAGATAGACCACATCATCGTCGCCACCGGCTATGCCGTGGACGTGCAGCGCGTGCCCTTCTTAGCAGCAGGCAATCTGCTCGACCGGCTGTGCATCGTCAACGGCTACCCCTGCTTGGATGCGCACTTCCAAAGCAGTGTGCCCGGTCTGTTCTTCACCAGCTTCGCCGCCGGGCGGGACTTCGGCCCGTTCTTCGGTTTCACCGTGAGCGTGCGGGCGGCAGCTAAGATTGTGGGTAGGCAATTGACCTCCCTTGCGCAAGCGACAGCGTGACGCCGCACTCCGAGCGTCCCATGGGTTCGCCCGCGAGCGTGTTACCTCGACATCCCCATTGCGTCGAGCGCCTCGCGGGCGGCGGCGTAATGCGGGTTGAAGCGCAGCGCGGCCTGGAAATCGGCCCGCGCAGCTTTGACGTTGCCGATGGCTGCATAGGCGCGCCCGCGCCAATACAGGCTCTCCTCCAGGTTCTTCGTCCGGCGCAGCGTGGCCGTCGCCAGCTCGATCACGTCGGCATAGCGCCCCAGCTCGAAGTAAGCGACGTATGGGCCGAACTGGTACCACAGCATGCGCCACGGCAGTTTGAGCGCGCGCGCCTTGTCGAAGGCGTCGGCTGCGCCGGCGACGTCGCCGAGTGCAAGCAGGTTGGTGCCGACGTTGAACCAGGCGAATTTGTCGCGCGGATCGGCGGCGACCTCGGCTTGCGCCTGCGCCAGCGCGTGCTCGTACATCATGCGCTCGTCAGCACGCTCGCCCAAGATGGCCTCTACCAGCAGCCGCGTCGGCGCGGTATAGGCCACCAGCATGGTGCGGTTGAAGACCTTCCACAGCGGATCGAACTGTGCAATAGGCGCGCGCACGTCCGGCCCTTGATAGGAGTCGTAGAAGATCAGCTCATCTTCGTCGTAACCGATCACGAGCTGATAGTGACCCATCTCGTCGTTCGGCTCGGGGATGAACCAGGTCTCGACGATGACCGGCAGCCCGTTGGCGACAAACGTGCGGATCAGATTCAGGTCGCCGCCGGCGATGACGCGCGCCTCTAAGCCGAGTGATCGCGCATAGGCGGCGAGTTCGTCCGGGCTGACGTTCTTGTCCTCTCGGTCGGGCTTGAGGAAGCGCGCGGCATGGCGCTGCGTCTCGGTGCGTCCGAAGTACGACAGCAGCATCGAAACGGTGGCCGGGCCGCAATTGTTCCACGTCTGGTGCTCGTGGCGGATGCCGGCCAGCAGCGCCGATGGGCCCGGCAGCGGAAAGGACGGGGCCGGGGTGGACGATGGCACTGCAGGCGCGGCGAGGCCGGACGTTTGCGTCGAAGTACCCTCCGGCTCGATGAAAGATGCGGCGATGGGCATGGGTTGCGGCGTCGGTGTAGCAGCCGGGTAGTAGGTCACCGAGATCTGCGGCGTCGGCTCGAGGGTCTCCGGTGGCGATGTGCATGCAACCAGGCCGACTGCGACGGCGTGGAGCGCCCACAGCAAGTAAACCGTTCTCTCGAATCGAATCATCGCTCATCGAGCGTTGGAGCGATGGGTCGCGGTGATGCTCGCCTCCGGCGACCGAATTGTACGCCCTGCACGGGTCGGGGTGCATTCGCCGACGGGGACAGATGTAACAGACCCGCCCCGGCGTAAACGCCTGGGCTGAAGGGGAGCGGGATGCGCGCGGCCTGCCCGTACGCTCAGCGCTGGGATTTATCCCAGCGCGACTGAGGCGAATACCGCTGCTAGCCAGTCCGCGTTTCCCATTGTGAAATGCACCCGGGTGAAACCGCTTCAGGCGGTCTGACCCTTATCGCCCCTAGCACGCTACGCTACGAGCAGCGCATATTCCATCGAGTCGGCCAACGCCTGCCATGAGGCATCTACGATGTTGGACGAGCAGCCAACCGTCGTCCAGGTGCGATGGCCGTTGGTCGAGTCAATCGTCACGCGAGTGGTGGCGCCGGTGGCTTTGTCGCTATCAATGATGCGCACCTTGTAGTCCACCAGGCGCATCTTCTTCAGCTTGGGGTAGTGCGGCAACAGCGCCTTGCGCGTGGCCAGGTCGAGCGCGTTCACCGGCCCGTCGCCCTCCGCAGCAGTATGGGTGATCTCGTCGTCCACCTTGATCTTGACGGTCGCCTCGGCCAGCACGCCGCGCCCGTCGCGATGCTCGACGACCACCATGTAATCCAGCAGCTCGAATAACTTGACGTAGCCGGGCTGCGCGCGGCGCAGCATGAGTTCCACGCTGGCATCGGCGCCCTCGAAGAAGAAGCCGCGGTTCTCCATCTCCTTGATGCGCTGCAGCACTTGCTTGACCTCGACGCCGTCGGGGTTGAGGCCGAACTCTCTGGCTTTGTAGGCGATGTTGCCGCGGCCGCTCAGCTCGCTCACCAACACGCGCTTCTGGTTGCCCACGCGCGCCGGGTCAACGTGTTGGTAGCTCTCTTCCACCTTGAGGATGGCGGCGACGTGGATGCCGCCTTTGTGCGCGAAGGCCGCCTGCCCGACGTAGGGATGGCGAATGTCGAGCGTGAGGTTGGCGATCTCGAAGACGTATCGCGAGAGTTCGGTGAGAGTGCGCAACTGCTCATCGCTCACGCAGTCGTCGTTCATCTTCAGCTTCAAGTTGGCCAGCGTGGTCACCAGGTCGCAGTTACCCACGCGCTCGCCGATGCCGTTGATGGTGCCCTGCACCTGCGTGCAGCCGGCGCGCACGGCGGCCAGTGCGTTGGCAACGGCCACGCCGGCATCGTTGTGGGTGTGAATCCCAAACTTCATCTCCGACGCCCGACTCCCGACTTGACGTTCGCCTCGTTGCAACTCGGCGATCGTGAATCGTGTGATCTCTTCGATCTCCCACGGCATCGTGCCGCCGTTGGTGTCGCACAGCACCAGCCAATCGGCGCCGGCGTCGCGCGCGGCGCGCAATGTGGCCAGCGCATAGTCTTTGTCCAGTTTGAAGCCGTCGAAGAAGTGCTCGGCGTCGTGCATCACCTCTTTGCCGCGCGCTTTGAAGAACGCAACGCTGTCGCCGATCATCCTCAGATTCTCTTCCAGCGTCGTCTCCAGAACATGCCGGACGTGCAGCGTGCTGGTCTTGGCAACCAAGGTCACGACCGGGGTGCCGGCGTCGAGCAGGAGTTGAATCTGCGGGTCGTGCTCGACGCAGGTGTTGGCCTTGCGCGTGCTGCCGAATGCCGCCAGCCGGGCGTGCTTGAAGCTGAGCGTCTTCGCGCGCGCGAAGAACTCGGCGTCCTTCGGGTTGCTGCCGGGCCAACCGCCCTCGATGTAGTGCATGCCGAATTCATCCAGCCGCCGGGCGATGCGCAGCTTGTCTTCAACGGATAAGTTAACGCCCTCGCCTTGCGTGCCATCTCGCAACGTGGTGTCGTAAAGCATCGTTGTCATAGGATCGGTCTCTCCACTGATTCGGTTTCGTGTGAGTCGGTAAAACGAACAGAGCCTTCCGGGCTGCGGAAGGCTCTGTGATTTTTTACCTGCTCGATCTGCGCAACTGACTCGATCAGCTCGCCAACCTCGACCCGTGCTTGAGATTCGCGCCTCGAATGATCGAAACGCGAATCGAAATAATGGCGATGATCTGCGGAGCGATCGAGTACATCGTTCGGGCCTGAAGTCTAACGCTTTGGAGGAAGTTGTCAACCGCCTTCAAGACTTCTTCTCCTTTTTGGCCTTTTGTTCTTTCTGCTTCTCGGACATGCGCTCGCCGGCATTCGCGCCGACGGCCAGCAGCAGTCCAACCAGAATGGCGAACAGCGCGTAGGTCAACGGCACGTTCTGCACCGCGGCGTCGCCGAAGACGATGCCGATCAGCAGCAGGATCATGCCTAACAAACCGAGTAGCAGGCCGAAGAGTCGTAAAAAGACCATTGCCTTTCTCCCTCTTCCGCATCAGTCGCCTGTCGCGCCATGCACACCATTCGCGGCGAACATCGCCTCCAGCGCCGCAAAGTTGCGCCGGAAGCGTTCGGGGTTGCGCTTCAAGCTCTCGCGCTCCACGCGCGGCATGATGTTGTCGAAGGCCTGGCGCAGTTCGCTCATCTCGATCTGGCCGGATTGCAACAGGGCCAGCACATCCTGGAAGTCGCCCTCGCGCCCGCGCTCGATCTTGCTCAGCGCGGTGCTGTAGAGGTCGAAGTGGAACACGTCCACCTGGCCGAAGCGCCCGACGTGCTTGGCGCGCTCCTTCCATCCCGGCGGCAGCGGGATGAAATCGCCCGGCGAGGCCTGCTCGACGTTGATCTGCAGTTCCTCTTTTAGCCGACGCACCACCTGCGCGAATTCCGCCTCGTGTTCATCGGCCACCTCGTAGTGAATATCAATGTCCAGCGACTGATCGCGCAGCCCTTCGTAGACCAGCGTGGTCCCGCCGACGAGATACACCCGCGCCGGATGGCGAAATTCCATGCCGAGCTTCACCAAGAAGTAGTGCACACGCAGGCGATCAATTGGCGGGCGCATGTTACTGAGGGGTGTTACTCCCAACTCCCGACTCCCGATTCGCAAGAGAGGTATGGGGATTCGGTAGTGGGAAGTCGGGCGTCGCGCACGGTTGCTCGCACAACAAATCCACTACCTGTTCATAGGATGACCAATCGTTGTAGGCGCTGCGCTCGGTGAGGGCGCGCAGGCCCAACTCACCGAACATCGCGTCGGCCGGCGGCAGCCCCATCTCTTTCGCGAAGCGCTCCTGGATCAGCGGCGTCTCGCCGAAGTGCATCTTCAGCCGCGTGCGCCACATGCGCTGCAGATACATGGCAGCGAGGTATTGCTTCCTCATCTCGGCGCGCGCAGCGTCAGAGAGACTAATAGGGGCTTCGCCCTGGATGAGCGCTGCGGCGCGCTCGGCCAGCGCCGGGTGCGCCAGCAGCAGCGCGGCTAATGCGAAGCGCAGCCGCGCGTCCGGCGACGCCGCCAGGCCGGCGATCAGTTCGTCGTCGCCGAGCGGGCGCTCGTCGCCGTGAGGGGTAGGCGCGAGGTAGCACAAACCGCGCGCATGCAGCGCGGCGACCAGCTCCTCGCGGCTGACAGGTGGATGAGTTACGGCGTCCATGCAATCGTCGTGCATGCCGATTATCCACCCGAAGTCGCGAAAGCGATGGCTTGGGCCCGTACGGGCTCGAAGGGCTCTGGGTAATCGTGGGCCAAGCCGGCCAGGACGAGCAGTTCACAAGGCGCGCTCGCCGCAGTCAACAGTGCCTGCAGTTGCCTGATCCGCGGAAGGGCAACGTCCTGTTCGCCGGCGATGATGAAGCAACGTAACGCTTGGCGCGTGGCCGGGTCGCTCTCGCCGATCATCGCCTCAGCTTCGGAGGGCAGAATGGAGGGTGCGACGAGGATCGTGCCGTGCGCTGAGACCTTGCCACTCAGCGCCAGCCGCAGCGCCACCTGCGCGCCTTGCGAGAAGCCGGTCAACACGACCATGTCAGGGTCACACGGTTGTGTAGCCAAGATGGCCTCGACGTGGGTAGTCACATCTCGCTCGGCCACCGTCTGGTCATCCCAACAAAACGCGCCTCCCCCAAACATTTGTGAGGACTGAACTGCGGCGACGAACCATCCCTGTGCAGACAAGCTGCGCCAGTATTCGACCTCCAGGCGAGCGTTGCCACTGCGCCCGTGCAACGCAACCAGCAGCGGGTGCCGCTCGGCGGTTGGCTCCGGCTGGAACATCACGACCTCCGGACGCAAGTTGCGCATCGCCTGGCGGTAGCGCGCGAACGCAGCAGCCGCGACGCGCTCGAAGTCGGGCCGGCCCTGCAAAGGCGCCAAGTCGCTATCGCCGCGGAGCTGGGGTTCGCTGAAATATGCGCCCTGATCCAGGCCATGCTGCAGCTCAGCAACGGCTTCTTCGGTACGACTGAGCCGAGAGAGCAGGCAAGCGCGCCAGAAGTAGATGAGGGCGACCTGATCGGGGAAGCGCGCCGGCGCTGTGTCAAGCAGGCTTAGGGCTTGGGCGTATTGGCCCTGAGCGTAATGCGCAAACATCGCGCTGCGCAGTTGCACAAATTCAGCACCGGCGGTCATGACGCTTCACTTGCGGTTCGCCGCTTCGAAAGCCAGGATTTTGTCGGTCATATTCAACACATAGCCGATCTCGTCCACGCCGTTCAGCAGACAGGTTTTGCTAAAGGGATCTATGGGGAAAGTGACGACGCGCCCATCGGGCAGGATGAGCGTTTGCGCAGCCAGGTCAATCGTCACCTCGGCGTCAGGGTCTTCTTCGCACAGGCTGAAGAGCTGTTGGTGGGTCAGCTTATCTACGATCACCGGCAGCAGACCGTTCTTCAGCGCGTTGTTGCGGAAGATATCGGCGAACGAGGTGCTGATCACCGCGCGGAAGCCGTAGCCGGTCAACGCCCAGGGCGCATGCTCGCGCGATGAGCCGCAGCCAAAGTTGTCGCCGGCCAGCAGCACTTGGCGGCCCTTCATCTCTGGCCGGTTCAACACGAAATCGGGCTTCGGCTTGCCTTCGGCATCGTAGCGCCAGTCGGCAAACAAGTTGTCGCCCAGGCCGGCTTTGTCGGTCACTTTGAGGAAACGCGCCGGGATGATCTGGTCGGTGTCCACGTTGTCCACCGGCAGCGGAACGATTTTGCTGGTGAGGGTGGTGAAGCGGGTCATGACGGTTGGTTACTAGTTACTGGTTGCTGGTCGCTAGTTGCTGGTTGAGGTTCGAGAATCGGGAGTGGGATGCATTGCGGCGCGATGCGTTGCCGAAAGTCTAGGTCGGTCTGGTGATAGTCCAGCACGTCCACACGAAAGGGCAGGTCGGAGTCCTCGAAGTCCGCGCAGAGGGCGGCGAAGCGATAAGGGTCAATCGGGCCGGCCTCGCGCAGCAGCAAGTCGAGGTCGGAGTGCGGCTTGACATGGTCGCTCGCGCGCGAGCCGAAGACGTAGGCCTGCGCATTGGGCGCATGGCGACGCAGGATTTCAAGCACAATCGTCAAGTGTCCTGGCTCAAGATGCGGCGTCGTCATAGCGATCGCTCCTCCAGGCGCATCAGCAAGAATCGCGTGTCGTCCAGAAACTGCGGGACGACTTCGAATACTTGCATCGCCACAGAGCGCGATGATTATTGCATCAGCGTCCGCGCGTCGGTGATCACGCCGGTGACGGCGCTGGCGGCAGCGGTGAGCGGCGAGGCGAGAAAGGTGCGCCCGCCTTTGCCCTGCCGGCCCTCGAAGTTGCGGTTGCTGGTGCTGATGGCGTATTGGCCGGGATCGAGCTGGTCGCCGTTCATCGCGATGCACATGCTGCAGCCGGGCTCGCGCCACTCCGCGCCGGCAGCCAGGAAGATCTCGTGCAATCCCTCGCGTTCGGCCTGCTTCTTCACCTGGGCGCTGCCGGGCACCACCATCACGCGCAGGCCTTCCTTCACTTTGCGACCCTTCAATATGCGGGCCGCTTCGCGCAGGTCGCTGATGCGCGAGTTGGTGCAACTGCCGATGAACACCACGTCCACCGGATGGCCGAGCAGCGGCTGGTTGGGCTTCAAGTCCATGTAGGTCAGCGCCTTCTGCAGCGCTGCTTTCTGCGCCGGGTCGCTGATCCGATCGGGATCGGGCACGCGTCCGGTGATGGGCATGCCCATGCCGGGGTTGGTGCCGTAGGTGATCATCGGCTCGAGCGCGCCGGCGTCGAGCGAGATCTCGGCGTCATAGGTTGCGCCCTCGTCGGTCGGCAGGGTGCGCCAATAGGCCAGCGCGCGATCCCAGTCCTCGCCTTTCGGGGCAAACTCGCGACCGGCCACCCACTCAAAGGTCGTGTCGTCGGGCGCGATCATGCCGGCGCGGCTGCCGCCCTCGATGCTCATGTTGCAGATGGTCATGCGCTCTTCCATCGAGAGCCGGCGGATGGCCTCACCGGTGTACTCGAACACATAGCCGGTACCTACGCCCACGCCGTACTTGGCGATGATGCCTAAGATGATGTCCTTGGCGGTGACGCCGGGCTTGAGCGCGCCATCAATTCGCACGTTCATCGTCTTGGGCTTGCGTTGCAAAAGGCACTGCGTGGCCAGCACCATCTCCACCTCGCTGGTGCCGATGCCGAAGCCGAGCGCGCCGAACGCGCCGTGCGTCGCCGTGTGGCTGTCGCCGCATACGATGGTCATGCCGGGTTGGGTCAGGCCCAGCTCCGGGCCGATCACGTGCACGATGCCTTGCTTATCGGCGCCGGTCTTGATGCCGTAGAGCGTGATGCCGTTTTCGGCGGCGTTGCGCTCCATCATCTCGATTTGCTTGCGCGCCATCTCGTCCATGATCGGCAAACTGCGGTCGTGCGTAGGGATGCCGTGGTCGAGCGTGGCGAAGGTGCGGTCGGGCCGGCGCACCTTGAGGCCGCGCCGGCGCAGGCCCTCAAAGGCCTGCGGCGAAGTCACCTCGTGCACGAGGTGAAGGTCTATGTAGAGGACGGCCGGGCTATCCGGCTCTTGCGCTACAACGTGCGCGTCCCAGATCTTTTCGAAGAGTGTTTTTGGCATAGGTCTATGACTCCTATTCCTGCCTCGTTAGATCGCAGTCCCAGACCCATGGGTAGCGATCCACCTTGGTCATGATTTCATTCTATATTTGCTCACTGCCGCTTCCACCCCCAGCCGCGGGCTGCTCAAGACCGGGCAAGGCAGCCCGGCGCACAACGGCTCGGCAATCGCCATGCTGGCTTGTGCCAGCACGATCACGTCGAACCGGTCGCGCGCGCAGGCTTCGGTCAGGCGTGCGGCAATCTCGCGGGCGTAGTCGGCTTGGTCGCTGCGCTCCATGAACGGCCAAGCCGATGGGATGAACAGTGGGATCGTCTCGACCGGTCTGCTTGCCTGTTGCGCGACTTCGTGGATCAGCGCCTGCGTCGGCGCCAGCGTGCTTTGCAGCGTCGCTGCGATGCCGATGCGGCGGCCCAGCGACACGGCACGCTCGGCCATCGGGCGATCCACGCGCATCACACGGTCGCTCGCCTGCTCGGCCAGCCCGCCAATCGAGGAGCAGGTGCACAGCACGAGATCATCCTGCTGAAGGATCGGCGCCAGGACTGCGCGGACGCGCTCGATTACCGCCGGTGTCACTTCGCCGGCGTCGCGCACCTCGCACAAGATGGCCTCATCCACCACGTGCTTCACAGGGATGTCCGGCGCGACCTGCTTGATCAGCGCGTCGAACAGCGCGACGTTGGATGCGGCGGTGTGGAAGAGCGTGAGCGTCACCTCAAACGGCTTCGGCCACTTGCTTGCGCGCCAGTCGAGTCCGCTGCAGCCCGCGATTCACCGCAGCCAGATACGCCTTGCCACTGGCGACGAGCGTGTCGGTGTCGGCGCTGCGCCCACTGAAGATGTATTTCTTGCCCTCCGCGTCGCTCATTTCGACGCGGATGGTCACGTGGGCGATGGCGTCAATTCCTTCGGTCACGGCATGCACGTGGAACTCCACCAGTTTGGCATTGGCGCCGGTGATGCGGTTGATGCAGTTGCACACGGCGTTGACCGGCCCGTTACCGAGCGCGGCGTCTTCGTGTGGCTCACCATCCTCGTCAATCAGGCGCACGCTGGCTACCGGCGTGTTGCCCGTGCCGGTGGCGACGTGCAGCTCGTCCAGCTTGAACACATCGTTGCCGAGGCTCTCGAACTGGTCGGTGATCAGCGCTTCGATGTCGGCGTCGCTGACCACTTTCTTCTTGTCGCACAGCGCCTTGAATCGCTCGAACGCCTTGTCCAGCTCGTCGCGGTTGAGTTCGTATCCCATCTGCCGCAGCCGGTCGGCGAAGGCATGGCGGCCGCTGTGCTTGCCCAGCACCAGGTTGGTGCTGTTCCAGCCCACATCCTCCGGTCGCATGATCTCGTAGGTGAGTGGGTTCTTCAGCATGCCGTCCTGGTGAATGCCGGCCTCGTGGGCGAAGGCGTTCGCGCCGACGATGGCCTTGTTCGGTTGCACCGGAATCGAAGTCAGGCTGCTCACCATCTTGCTGGTGCGCACCAACTGCGTGGTGTCAACGTTGGTGTATAGCCCGCCGAAGAACTGCGGCCGGGTCTTGAGCGCCATGACCACTTCCTCCAGGCTGGTGTTGCCGGCGCGTTCGCCGATGCCGTTAATGGTGACCTCGGCCTGTCGCGCGCCGGCCTTGATCCCGGCCAACGTGTTGGCCGTGGCCATGCCCAGGTCGTTGTGACAGTGCACGCTGACGATCACCTTGCCCTCTTTGATGCCGGGGACGTTGTTGATGATGCCCTCGATCAGCCGGCCGTATTCCTGCGGCGTGCAGTATCCCACCGTGTCCGGGATGTTCAACGTGGTCGCGCCGGCCTGCACGGCGACGCTGAGCACTTGCCAGAGGAACTCCGGATCGCTGCGGCCGGCGTCCTCCGGCGAGAACTCCACGTCGTCGCAGAAGCGCTTAGCGTATGAGACAAACTCGCCCACCTGCTCGATGCAGTCGTTGCGGCTGATCTTGAGCTTGTATTGCAGGTGGATGTCGCTGGTGGCCAGGAAGGTATGAATGCGCGGGCGCTTGGCCCACTGCACGGCGCCCCAGGCCTGATCAATGTCTTTTTTGGCGCAGCGGGCCAGGCTGGCGATGACGGGCGGGTTGTCGAGCTGCCCGACCTCCTGCGCAATCCGGGTGACCGCCTCGAAGTCGCCCGGTGAGGCGATGGCGAAGCCGGCCTCGATAATGTCTACTCCCAGCCGGGCGAGCTGGCGCGCGATTTCCAGCTTCTCGGCCAGGTTCAACGTCGCGCCGGGCGATTGCTCGCCGTCACGCAGCGTCGTGTCGAAAATCAGCACGCGATTTGGGTCGTTCATGGCTTATCGGTTCTTGGTTTTAAGGTTTGAGTTGTAGATTGCAAGCTCAAAACTCAACACCGGTCTTCACTGCTACGATTCTGATCCGCCGGTAATCGGCGAACCACTGTCCGTCTCGATAATGCGTCGTCCTCAGAGTGCGCTCCGCTTGCGCGGTCACGTGGGCAATCTCTTCCGCGGCCAAGCCGCGGAGCATCTCGCCACCAAACATGGTGAGCCAATGGCGCAGGCCGTCTTCGCCCTCTAGTGGGGTCGGTCGGTCGAACAACCAAGCTGCCTGTACCTCCAAGCCATACGTTTCTAGCAACGAGGCATACGCACCAATGGACGGGAAGAACCAACCGTGGGGATGGTCCTCACCCGTAAGCGCGTATCGCGTATTGCGTATGGCGTTGGTGATGTGTGCTACGTTGCCCGCTCCGCCGAACTCCGCTACGAAGCGCCCGCCGGGCTTGAGAGCATCTGCAATGCAGCGTGCTGCGGCTTCGGGTGGTGTGACCCAGTGCAAGGTCGCGTTCGAGAAAACAGCGTCGAACGGTTCGTCGAAGGTGAAGTCTCTCGCATCGGCCAGCACGAACGTGACATCTGGGTGCGCGCATCGGGCCGCGGCGATCATGTTCGGCGAATTGTCCAGCCCGATCACCGTTGCGCCGCAATCAGCAATTCGCTTGGTTAGATGACCGGTGCCACAGCCAACGTCTAGGATGCGCTCTCCGGGTCTCGGCGCAAGTAGATCGAGCAGCGCTTTGCCGTACTGGGTGACGAAGCTATGCTGGCCGTCGTAGAGGGCAACGTTCCAGTCTTGCGTGTTCATGCGTTCCACAGACCTTTAGGTTCTTACGCGCTCTTCTTGCACCGTGATGCGCCCCTGCGCGATCTTCATGCGATGCGTGATGCATGGCAGGCAGTCGTCCTCGTGATGGCTGACGAGGATGATGCCGGCATCCCGTGACACATCCTCCAGAATGTCCGCGAGCTCGGCGCGAAACTGCGCGTCGAGTCCGTCGAACACCTCGTCCAGGATGAGCAGGCGCGGCGCGTTTACCAGCGCACGCGCCGTCAGCACCTTGCGCGCCTGGCCATAGCTCATCTCCAAGATACTGCGCTTGGCCAGCGCTTGCAGGTCGAACCGCTCTATCACTTCCTTCACTCGCCTACGTTGCGCACGATTCAGCGGCTGCAACCAACCGACGCTGGCGAAGAAACCTGAAGCGATCACCTGCTCGGTGGTTAGGTCGGCAGCGTAGTGCGCCTGGAATTCGCATGAGACATAGCCGATGCGCTTCTTGATCTCCCACACGTTGTCGAAACCGCTGCGCGCGAAGCGTTCGATCTTGCCGCCATGTGCCGGCCACAACTCACCTAGGATCAGCCGCAGCAGCGTGCTTTTGCCGACGCCATTGTCGCCGACGATCATCCAATGCTCGCCGGCGTTCATCCGCCAGTTCACGTCGCGCAGCACGATCTGCGCCCCATCATCCAGCGCGACGTCGGCATGCTCGATATTGATGAGGAAGGGCTGGGCTTCGCGTAATCTGGAATTGCTGATCGGTCGAAACTGAGGCGGTTCGGATAACTTGCGATGCGCCGTCCCGCCTCTATGCGTCTCGGCAGTGATCCTGCCGTGCTTCAGCTCCATCACGTGGGTGATGGCCGGGATCAATTCGTCGCGGCGGTGCGTGGTCATCAGCACCTGCATGCCTTGCTCGGCGATGCGCTGGATCATGTCGAGCAAGGCGCGGCGCGAATGCGCGTCCAGGCCGACGCCCACTTCGTCGAGGATCAGCACCTCAGGCCGGCCGACCACTGCGCGCGCGATCAGCGCCTTGCGCAATTGCCCCTGAGATAGCTTGTCGAGCGGAACGTCGGCCAAGGCCGCGATGCCGACGTCGCGCATCACTTGGGCGACGCGCGCCGCTTCGGCCGGCGTCGGATTGCGCGTGACCAGCTCGCTGTCTAGCAAGCCGGTGAACACGATCTCGCGGACGGTGATGCGCGGGCTGAAATCGTCGCCGTATTTGCGGGTATGCGCGCGCAGGTAGCGCTGTTGTTGCTCGGCGCTGACGATGGCCATGCGTTGCTTCACGCCGATGGGGGATGGAGTGGGCCGACCGTCGAAGGCGTACGTGCGCACGCCTCCGTTCACCGGCGCCGGCCACACCTCGCCGCGCAGCAAGCGCAGAAAGGTGCTCTTGCCGGCGCCGTTGGGGCCCAGCACGGCCCAGTTTTCGCCGCGCCGCAGCGACCAGGTGATGTCGTGCAGCACGTGCGCGCCGTTCAGCGCAACGTTCACGTGCTCGAGCCGAATCAATTCATCCCCAGCCTTCATTGACGCAGACAAGGAGCGTTCGGACGATAGGGAGATGTAGTGCCCCGCTGACACTATGCTTTCATCTCGCAGCGATTGGATGTCAGTTGCTGCCATCGCCCGTCCCATCGTCCCCCGGTCTCCTTGTCCTCAATCACGCGCCGCCTTCGCCGGGTTTCACCTCGCGCGGGTTGAGCCAGGGCATCATGCGGCGCAGCTTCAGCCCAACCTTCTCGATAGGGTGATTGATGTCGCGCTGGCGATATTCGTTGAAGCGCTTGCGCCCGGTCTGGTTTTCCCTGATCCACTCGCGGGCAAACTTGCCGGATTGGATGTCGGCCAGGATCTTCTTCATCTCGGCGCGGGTGCGGTCGTTGATGATGCGCGGGCCGCTGATGTAGTCGCCCCACTCGGCGGTGTCGCTCACACTGTAGCGCATGAAATTCAGGCCGCCGCGGTACATCAGATCCACGATCAGCTTGAGTTCGTGTAAGCACTCGAAGTAGGCCATCTCCGGCGCATAGCCGGCTTCGGTCAGCGTCTCGAAGGCGGCCTTGATCAGGTGCGAGACGCCGCCGCACAGCACGACCTGCTCGCCGAATAGGTCGGTCTCGGTCTCTTCTTTGAACGTGGTGCGGATGACGCCAGCGCGGGTGCCGCCGATCGCCTTGGCGTAAGCGAGCGCGTTCTTCAACGCGCGCGTTCCGCCCTGGTGCACCGCGACCAAACAGGGCGTGCCGCCGCCGTCCTGGTAGGTGCCGCGCACGGTATGGCCGGGCGCTTTGGGCGCGACCATGCTCACGTCCACATATTTGGGCGGGACGATCTGCCCGAAGTGGATGTTGAAGCCGTGAGCAAACATCAGCGTCTTGCCCTTGGTCAGGTGCGGTTCGATGTGCTCCTTGTAGATTTGTGCTGCCGGCACGTCGGGCACCAGCATCATGATGAAGTCGGCGGCCGCAGCCGCTTCGCTCATGTTCATCACGCGCAAGCCGGCATTTTGCGCCTTCTCGCGGCTCTTGCTGGTCTCCGGCAAGCCGACGACCACATTCACCCCGCTGTCCTTCAAGTTCAGCGCGTGGGCGTGTCCCTGGCTGCCGAAGCCGATAACGGCGATGGTCTTGTCCTTGAGCAATTCGAGATCTGCGTCGTTGTCGTAGTAAACCTTGGCCATGATGTGAATGTTGAACCCCAAAGTAACACGAAGAGCGCGAACGTCTGCAAAGCGTTCTCTTTTTGCCCTTCGCGCTCTTCGTGGTTGAGCTTTAGCCGCGTGTCATTGCGATGCGACCGGTGCGCACGACTTCGAGGATGCCATAGTCCTGCAGCACGTTAAGGATCGAATCCACCTTTTGCTCCTCGCCGGTGACCTCGATGATGACGGATTCCTTTGCTACATCCACCACGCGGCTCTGGAACATGTCGGCGATCTGCTTGATCTCGCCGCGATGCTGTGCGTCGGTCACCCGCACCTTGATCAGCGCCAGCTCACGCACGACGGTGGGCAGGTCGGTCACGTCCTGCACGTCAATCACGTTGACCAGCTTGTACAGGTTGCGCTCCACCAGCGCGGCATTGGTCTTGCTCGCGTCAATGACAAAGGTCATGCGCGAGATGGTCGGGTCTTCGGTGGTGCCGACGGCCAGGCTCTCGATGTTGAAGTTGCGCCGGCGCATCAGGCTGGCCACACGGTTGAGCACGCCGGGCTTGTTCTCTACCAGCGCCACCAGCGTGTGCTTGGTCGGATTCTTCTGGGCTTCGACTCGATCGATCAGCATAACTCTCCTTGGTTTGCGATCTCAGTGGTTTAAACGCGCTTCCGCGCACCAGTGCTTAGTGCGCCTTCTCTTTCATGAATTCCATCCCGCCGCCCAACGCCGCCGGCTGGATCGGCCGCCGCGTCATCTCATTGAGCGACTTGCCGGGCTGGATCATGGGGAAGACGTTCGTCTCCTTCTCAACGACGAACTCGATCAGCACCGGACCATCGTGTTCGCGGGCGCGACGGATGACCTCGCGGGCTTCCTTCAAGTTGGTCGCGCGCATGCCGCACATGCCGTAGGCTTGCGCTAGCTTGACGAAGTCCGGCGTCCACATCTCTACGGCGGAGTAGCGATGGTTGTGCATCAGCTCCTGCCACTGGCGCACCATGCCGAGGAAGTTGTTGTTGATGATGGCGATCTTGATGTTGAGGTTCTCCTGCATCACGGTAGCCAATTCGGGAATGCTCATCTGGAAGCCGCCATCGCCGGCGATGGCCCATACTTCATCATCGGGCCGGCCGAACTTGGCACCGATGGCTGCCGGCAGCGCGAAGCCCATCGTGCCCAATCCGCCGCTGGTGATCAACTGGTTCTTGCGCGTGTGTTGGAAGTACTGCGTCTCCCACATCTGATGTTGGCCGACATCGGTGCAGATTGTGCACTCGCCCTTCGTCTCCTCCCAGATCGCGCGCATCACGTGCGGCGCAAGCAGCATGTCGTCCGGCAGCTCGACGTTGAGCACGTCGCGCGCCTTGGTGTCGGCGCGCCATTCGTTGATCTGCTCCATCCAGGTCGGGTAGCTGCGCTTTTCGATCATCGGCGTCAGCTCACGCAGGATGTCTTTGACGCTGCCGACGATGCCGACATCGGCCGGCACGTTCTTGTTGATCTCGGCGGCGTCGATATCTACGTGGATCACGCGGGCGTTCTTGGCGTAGGTCTTTAGGTTGCCGGTCACCCGGTCGTCGAAGCGCATGCCGAGGGCGATCAGCAGGTCGGCATTGGCGATGGCCTGATTCACGTATGCTTCGCCGTGCATGCCCATCATGCGCAGGTTCAGCGGGTGGTCTTCGCTCAACACACCGATGCCCAGCAACGTGGTGGCGACCGGAATGCCGCTCTTCTCCACGAACGCGCGGAACTCCTCGTGCGCGTTGCCATGCTTGATGCCCTGGCCGGCCAAGATGACCGGCCGACGCGCCTGGTCAATCAGCTCTTTGGCGCGCTGCAACAGCGTCGGAATGTTCTGGCGGCCATGTGGCTTGATGGCGCGGTAGCCACGCATCTGCACGCTGGTGATCGGCTCGTAGTCCACCATCTTTTGCTGAACATCTTTACAGATGTCCACCAGCACCGGCCCAGGCCGGCCGCTGCGCGCGATGTAGAACGCTTCCGCCATCACCTGCGGCAACTCGTTCACGTCCATCACCAGGTAGTTGTGTTTGGTGATCGGCAGCGTGACGCCGGTCACGTCGGTCTCCTGGAAGGCATCCGAGCCGACCAGATGCGAGGCGACCTGGCCGGTAATGGCGACCACCGCCGACGAGTCCATCATGGCATTGGCCAGGCCGGTGACCAAGTTGGTTGCACCGGGCCCGGACGTGGCCATGCACACGCCGACCTTGCCCGTAGCGCGAAAGTAGGCGTCCGCAGCGAGCGCCGCATTCTCCTCATGGCGGACGAGAACATGATGCACCCGATCTTGATAGTCAACCAGGGCATCGTAGGTGGGCAAGATCGCCCCCCCGGGATAACCGAATACAACGTTTGTGCCGTGTTGAAGAATCGTCTCCCAAATCACTTGTGCGCCGGTCAGTTTCATATTCGTCTCCTCATCTATTCAGCCCGCGCTTCCGGCACAGCGGAGCACAGGCCAACAAAAAAGCCCTCCGTTCAGGAGGGCTTCTTCGATCTGTGCATATGCGCTAGGCTCGCACGGCCGCCATCCTAAACGGAATTCGCTCCAAGCCGCTAAGGACGAGGAGCACGCCAATGACGAGGATGACGACGAGCAAACCGCTCATATTCAACGCTACCTTTATACCGTTCGTCTTCCGCCATGTCAACGATTACAATGGTCACCTGTCAGACAGGTTGTCCTATGCGATCAACATCGCATCGAGCATCTCACGCCCTGCCCGCTCAGATTGCGGAGCGGATTCTGGCCGAGTTGATTCAGCGGGAGTCGAGGCCAGGCGCCCTTCTCCCTTCAGAGGGCGAACTGGCCAACCGCTTCCAGGTGAGCCGTCCGGTCATCCGCGAGGCGATCAAGCAATTAGAGGGGCAGGGGCTGGTCGAAGTGATCAACGGGCGCGGCTCGCGCGTCCGGCCGTTGAGCGAACGGCAGTTGCGCGCCTACTTCACCCATGCCATCGCTGTGGAGCGCGTGCCGTTTCGCGAGCTGATGGAGGCGCGCAAGCCCATTGAGATCCAGAGCGCGCGCCTCGCAGCCCAGCGGCGCACCCCCGACCAACTCGACGCGTTACGAGACATCATCCAGCGCATGCGGCGCAACATCGGCAACGCCGACGTGTATGTGGATCTCGATCACGATCTGCATGCGCTGATTGCCGACGCGTCGGGCAACCTCATCATCGCGCATCTGGTGCGTGCATTTCGCGGCGCGCTCAACGACCTGACGCATGAGGCGCTCTATCGCCGGCGCAACCGTCAGCAACTTGAGCGGGTGCACGTGCTGCACGAGGCCATCGTCACCGAGATCGGCTATCGCAACTCCGACGGCGCCGGCCACGCCATGGACATACATTTCAGCGAGGCGCTGTCGTTTCTGATTCAACGACAAGAGGGCGGGAGACGATAACGCGCAGCTCGGTCCAAACATGTGGAGACCGCGCGAAGACCCGCCCCGGCATAAACGCCTGGGCTGAAAGGGGCGGGATGTGCGCGGCTTGCCCGTATGCTCAGCGCTGGGATTTATCCCAGCGCAACTGAAGCGAACACCGCTGCGGGCTAGTTCGCGCTTCCCCCATTTTGAAATGCACCCATAATAAAGCGCAGCGATGAAGAATTATTACAAGCTGCTTCAGGTAGACCCATCGGCCGAGCCGGAGGTCATTACGGCGGCGTATCGGCGGCTGGCGATGAAATATCACCCGGACACGAACGGCGACAGCGCTGAAGCGAAGGCGCGCATGCAGGCGCTCAACGAGGCCTATGCCGTGTTGAGCGATCCGGTTCGACGGGCGGCCTACGACCGGCGTCTGGCCGCCGAAAACCTCTCGCCGTCACCGCAGCCTCGTTCCAACGAATGGAGCGCGCCGAATGCAACCTACACAGCTCCGCCACCACCGGATGCGTGCGAAGCAGAGGGCAGGCCGATCAACGCGCGTTCGGTCGTGATGTTGCTCATCATTGCCGTCGCGCTACTCGGCCTCGTTCTCCTGGGCTTCGTGAAGGTAGGCCCGCTGGAGCTGATCATCGTGCTCGTAGTCTCATTGCTGCTGGTGCCGCCGATCAGCGCATGGCTGGCGAATCGCACGCGGCGTTAGCTTCAGCCGCCGAAGTTGGCGATGATGAAGAGGTAGCCGTTGCGCGCGGGCGCAATGCCGAACCCGACTTCTCTGTAGCGCGCCGAGAGGATGTTCTTCAGATGCGGGCCTTGGCTGGGGATCTCCTTTGTGTACCACATCTCGAAGGCCTGGTCGGCGCCGCGCGCCAGCGCCCAGTTCTCGCCGGTGATCCGGCCGGCGTAGCCGGCGCGGGCGATGCGCTGGCTTGACCTTGAGCCATCCGAGCCGATATGGCTGCCGGCGCCACGTGCAGCACAGTCCTCGGCATGTGCCTGCGCAGCAGCTTGCAGGACCAACGAATAGGTCAGCGGCGGCACACCGTTCGCGATGCGCACTTGGTTGTATAGCTCCAACAAGCGCACTCGCGCGGCTTCGATCTCTGCGACTGAGTTCGCCGTCGGCGGGGCGCTCGGTTCGACGCTCGTCGGAGATGGCTGCACTGCCTCACTCGTTGACGCCGATTCGGCGAGGGGGATGAGCGGGATCAGCTCGACGGCCGGAGCGGACGGATTCGCCGCCTGAACTACGCCGCTCGCCGGAATCACCAACGTTTGGCCCACCCGAATAAGCGCGTCTTCTGAGATCTGGTTCACGCGGGTCAGGTCGGCTATCTTCAGTTGGAAGCGGGCGGCGATCGCGCTGAGCGTGTCGCCCGGCCGGACGACGTAGAGTATCCAGAGCGCACTCTCGCCAGGTTGTGATCGCTGGGCCGGAATCTTCAGTAGTTGCCCGGCCCGGATGAGGCTGGGGTCTTCCAAGTTGTTGAGTGCCTGGATGGAAGCCATAGATACGCCGAAGGCGAGTGCGATGCCGAGCAACGTGTCGCCCGGCTGCACGACATACTCGCGTGGGGTGTTCGCGGGCTGGGCCGCGTGTGCGATCCTGACCGGTCCGAGGGTACCTGTCGCCATCAAGGTGAGCGCTGCGCATAAGACGAAGTATCGCTTCATATGCAGTTCGCGCCGGGGCGAGGATGCCTGCTGCAAGACAGCCGCAAACTCCGGCAATATGGCTGCAAGTATACGCGACTAATTTGCGCGCGGGCCTTTCGCCGGGATGATCAATCGCTGACCGGCGCGCACCCGACCAGGGTTAGCGATTTCGTTTACGCGCAGCAGGTCGGCAAGCGGCACGCGGAACCTGACTGCAACCTCGCTGAGCGTCTCGCCAGGCTGCACCACGTAGATGAACCACCAGGGGCTTTCGTCGGGGTGGAGCTTGCCCGCCGGCAGCTTCAGCGTTTGTCCGGCCCGGACGACTTGTGCGTCGTTCAGGCCGTTGAGAAGCTGGAGGGCTGCCATGGACGTGCCAAACCTGACGGCGATGGCGGACAGAGTATCGCCGGGCTGCACGGTGTATTCTCCGGCAGCGCGCAGGTCCGGCCGGCTCGGCGTCGTTGTTGGCGTGAGGGTTGCGACGGTAGGCAGCGGTTGAGCCGGCGCAGGCGTGGGGCCGGCCAGCGGCGTTCGACCAGGCGCGGGTGCAGCCGTGGGGATGCCGGCCAGTTCGCGCGCAATGCGCGTTTGCATCGCAACCGGGTCGGGGGTCGGCGTCTCGACCGGTGTGACCGAGCAAGCCACCAGGAGCAACCCGCTTGCCAACGAGAGTAGCGCGCGCATGTCCATCATGGCGCCGGCGATTATAGGGAGCGGGCGTTACAATCATCGCTGCTCATGAGCGCTACCACGGCTGTCGGCGTCACCGACGTTAGCGAGGTGCTCGCCCGCTTGCGCGCCGATCGCGAGTTCATGCGCGACGTGTGCGACTGGCAGCGTGCACCGGCTCGTCCCGCGCGGTTTGCCGAATTCCCCACTGCACTCGATCCGCGCCTGCGCGAAGCGCTAAAGCGACGGGGCATCGAGCAACTCTACACCCACCAAGCGCAAGCCATTGAGGCGACGTTGCAGCGAGAGCACGTCGTGGTGGTTGCCGATGCTGCCGGTGGCAAGTCGCTGTGCTTTCATGCGCCCATCCTCGATGCGCTGCTGCGTGATCCAAACGCTCGAGCGTTGTGCCTGTTTCCCACCAAAGCGCTGTCGCAGGACCAACAATTCAATCTTTCATCTTTCATTGATCACCTTTCATCGCGGGAGGGCATCCGAATGAAAGATGAAAGATCGGGGATGATCAACACCTACGATGGCGACACGCCGCAGGCCAAGCGCGCCGAGATTCGCCGCGACGCGCGCGTGCTCATCACCAACGCCGACATGCTGCACGTCGGCATCCTGCCGCATCACACGCGTTGGGCAGCGTTCTTCAAACATCTACGCTACGTCGTCATTGACGAGATGCACGCCTATCGCGGCATCTTCGGCAGCCATGTCGCCAACGTCATCCGCCGGCTGAAGCGCGTGTGTGCGTTCTACGGGTCGAGCCCCCGCTTCATCCTGGCGTCGGCCACCATCGCCAATCCGCGCGAGCACGCCGAGCGACTGATCGAAGCGCCGGTGACGCTGGTGGACGACGATGGCAGCCCGCACGGTGAACGCCACGTCATCATCGTCAACCCGCCACTCACCGACCCACAGCTCGGTCTGCGCCGCAGCGCCGATTTCGTCGCCCGCGACATTGCGGCGCGCTTCATTGCCGAAGGCTTACAAACGATCTGCTTCGCCCGATCGAGGAACACGGCGGAGATTCTGCTGGCTTACTTGCGTGATATGAAGTCGGGAGTCGGCAGTCGGGAGTCGGAATATCCTACTTCCCCCTCCCCACGTCCGATTCAAGGCTATCGCGGCGGCTACCTGCCCGAGGAGCGGCGCGCCATCGAGCAGGGGTTGCGCGAGGGCAGCGTCCGCGGCGTGGTGGCGACCAATGCGCTGGAGTTGGGGATTGACATCGGCGCGCTGGATGCCTGCGTGATGCTGGGCTATCCGGGTAGCATCGCCAGCTTTTGGCAACAGGCCGGGCGTGCCGGTCGGCGGCACGGCGCCAGCGTTGCCGTCATGGTCGCCACGCCCGATCCGCTCAACCAGTATTTTGCCGTGCATCCTGACTACCTCTTTCGGCAATCGCCCGAGCATGCACGCATTGCGCCGGACAACCTGGGCGTATTGGCGGCGCACGTTGCATGCGCCACCTTCGAGCTGCCCTTCACGCGCAGCGAGCGGTTCGGCAACGCGCACATAGACGAACTGCTCGATGCACTCGCCGAAGAAGGCGAGGTGCATGCCAGCGGTGTTGGCGCGCTGCCGCTGTTCAAGGGCGCGGACGCCTCGCAGCCCGAGACGCGCTACACGTGGGTCGGTGAGAGCTATCCGGCCGACCGGGTGAGCCTGCGCGGCGTGGGAGAGCGCGTCAGCATCGTGGACGATCGGGGCAACTTGATCGGCGAGACCGAGCGCCACACTGCGCCGGCCCGCGTTCATCCCGGCGCGATCTACCTGCATCAGGCCGAGACCTATCTCGTCACCGAGCTGAACTGGGAGATGGGCCGGGCTGTGGTCCGCCGCGTGGATGTGGACTACTACACTCAGGCGAGCGCTGTATCCGAGGTGATCGTGCTGCGCGAGTTCGACCGGCCGGAATCGGCCCAAGCGCTGGCGAGCAACTGCATCCTGGCGAGCGGCGAGATCGAGATCACGACGACGGTCGCTCGTTATCGCCAGGTGCAGTTCAACACGCACCGCACGCTGGGTTGGGGTGACGTGGACTTGCCGTCGCAGAAACTGCTCACCCTCGGTTACTGGTTTGCCATCCCGGAGGCCATTTGCCGGCAGTTGGAGAAAGAGGGCATCATCGGGCTGCCGAATAACTACGGCCCGAATTGGGAGCAGCAGCGCCAGGCTGCCCGTGCGCGCGACGGCTATCGGTGCGTTATTTGTGGCAAGCCCGAAAGCCCGGGGCAACCGCACCATGTGCATCACCGTCGGCCGTTTCGGAGCTTCGGCTATGTGCGTGGCGAAAACGATCGCTACCTGCAAGCCAACGATCTGGATAATCTAATGACGGTGTGCCCGTCGTGTCACGCGAAGATCGAGACGGCAGCGCCGGTGAACCGGGCATTGAGCGGCCTGTGCTACTTGCTCGGCAATCTGGCGCCGTTGTTCGTGATGTGCGACCCCAGTGACATTGCTGCCACGTTCGATGCAGCCAGCCCGCATACCCGCCTGCCAACCATCACGCTGTATGAGCTGGTGCCCGGCGGCACCGGATTGGCCGACGAGCTGATGGCGCATCACGCAGAATTGATGACGATGGCCGCTCAGCGCGTGGCCGAATGCCCCTGCGAGCACGGCTGTCCCTCGTGCATCGGCCCGGTGGATCCGGCGATGGAAGCGCACGGGCGCAATCTCAAGCAGGATGTGGCGCGCCTGATCGCGTTGGTTCGTTGATCGGCGCAACGTTCATCGCAACGACAAGGAGACGATATCGCAATGAAAGCAGTTCGAGTTCATGCCCATGGCGATGCAGACGCATTGGTGTACGAAGATATGCCGACCCCGGAACCAGGGCCGGGTGAAGCACGCGTGAAGGTCGGCGCCGCCGGCCTGAACTTCATAGATATCTACCAGCGGCGGGGCTGGTACAAGGTGCCATTGCCATTCGTGCCCGGCCAGGAAGCTGCCGGCGTCATAGACGCGGTGGGCAGCGGCGTGACCGAGTTCAAGCCGGGCGATCACGTCGCTTACGCGATGGTGATGGGCGCGTATGCGGAGTATGCAATCGTGCCGGTGGGCCGGCTGGTGCCCATCCCCCCCAGCGTGTCCATCGAGCAGGCCGCGGCAGTGATGCTACAAGGCATGACCGCACACTACCTCGCACTCACCACTTATCCGCTCAAGCCCGGCGACGTGGCGTTGGTGCATGCCGGCTCGGGCGGCGTCGGCCAATTGCTCATCCAGATCGCCAAGCGGCTGGGCGCGCGTGTGATCGCCACGGTCGGCTCGGCAGACAAGGCCGAACTGGCCAAAGCCGCCGGCGCGGACGACGTGATCCTCTACCGCGAGCAAGACTTCGAGGCTGAGGTCAAGCGTCTGACAGAGGGCGCCGGCGTGCACGTCGTTTACGACTCGGTCGGCAAGGACACCTTCCTCAAGGGGCTGAACGTGCTGCGTCCTCGCGGCTACATGGTGCTATACGGCCAATCCAGCGGGATGGTCGAACCGATTGACCCGCAGTTGCTCAGCCAGAAGGGATCGCTCTTCCTTACCCGGCCGACGCTGGGCCACTATACGCTCACGCGCGCCGAACTGCTCGGGCGTGCTGGCGATCTCTTCCATTGGATAGCTGCCGGCCAACTCAGCGTGCGCGTGGATCGCACCTTCAAACTGAGCGAAGCCGCTGACGCCCATCGCTACATGGAGGCGCGCCAGACCCGCGGCAAGGTGTTGCTCATCCCCTAACGCTAGGGGCATTTCAAAATGGGGGGCATTCGCGCATTCGGGCAAAATTCACGCGGTAGGGCGCGCATGTCGCGCTACGGACTCGTGCCCCGAATGGGGTAGAGCGCGCCCTGCTACGTCCGCACCCGTTGCCGAATGCACCCCGGCGGCTCTGAGATGAACGATAATTGCGAGGTATGGCTTTCACGGTTCGAGACTTCGACGAGCAGCGCATGAGCTACACGACGTCATTGAGAGCGATGTCGTCGCTGTCGGACGCGAGGGCGATATGGAAACGTATCTGGTGGCTGAAGTCTCGTGGGGCATCGGCCCAGACGATGTGGAGCGTGCGGCGCGGCGTGCTGCATTACTGGCTCGCTCCGGTCGGCGTGTCACATCCCGGTTGTTGCAGGCGATCGGATCACGCCACAAGCGCTAGACGCGATTGAGGAGCAGCGCGTCTGGTATGTCCTGGGTAGGCGTGCCATCGAACCGAAACGAAAGCGCACCATCGAACGAATCCAGCGATCGAATCTGTCTGTATGAACGACAACGAGTTTTATCCCGTGAACGTTGCCGGCGTGGAGCGCCGCTTGCGGCTGATGGAGGTCGCGCCCGGCGTGAAGATCGCTGTGCTCAACATTCTAGGCGACACCGAGCTGGTGCAGGCCGCGGCGCGCTCGCTGGCGGCCCGGTTGCCTTCCGGCGTAGACTATCTGGTCACCGCCGAGGCGAAGAGCATCCCGCTGGCGCACGCGCTATCGGTCGAATCCGGCCTGCCATATATCGTGCTACGCAAATCGCACAAGCCCTACATGGGCGATGCGCTCTCTGCCGAGACGCTCTCCATCACCACGAACAAGCCGCAGACTTTGTTCCTGGATGAGAAGGATCGCGAGGCGATCAAGGGCAAGAAAGTCGTGCTGGTGGACGACGTGATCAGCACGGGCAGCACACTCCAAGGCATGCGGCTGATCATGCAGAAGGCCGGCGCAGAAGTGGTCGCCGAAGCGGCGATCTTCACCGAGGGCGACCGCGCCCGCTGGAACAACGTGATCGCGCTCGGCCATCTGCCGATCTTCACCAGCGACACGAATGCGTGATGGGCATGCGCGCATCGCTCACTCCGGAGTCGGCGTGTTGCTACCCCGGCAGGCTTGTCGTAGCGACGCGTTAGAGTAGTAGATACTTTTGCGCACCCTCAGTTAGGCTCCGCATGTCTCTTAAACCGGAGGCGCCCCTCAACCTGTCGAAGGGTGAATTCACGAATTCGCAAGCTGCTCTCGTGGGTCGGTCAACCGGTGCAGATCAAATCGGTGTCTCGTTGCGTTAATCCGAAATCCAGCTTCGTCTGATCTGCTGACTCCGTTGTAGAGAGTGAATCCAGTAGCCAGCGGTTGAGTATGTGACGGAGCTCATCGAGACGAACAGGTTTGCTCAGATAATCATCCATGCCGGCAGCGATGCAGCGCTCTCGATCACCCTTCATGGCCTGAGCTGTCATGGCGATGATTGGCACGTGCCCTCCGTTGCTGCGTTCCCAATCTCGCACGGCTTTGGTGGCCTGGAAGCCATCCATACCGGGCATCTGACAGTCCATCAGCACCAACCGGTAGCCATGTTCTGCCCGGGTCAGCCGTGCTACGGCCGCCTGACCATTCGTCACTAAGTCAGCTGCATATCCTAGTTTGTTCAACTGCTGCAATGCGACGGCTTGGTTTGATGGGTTGTCTTCCACCAGTAGGATGCCCGCCTTGGTCGGCGCACCGGTGGGTTGAGGACTTGTATCATCTTCCTGGGTTGCCGGCGCCAGTTGAGATGAGGAAGGGGGGTCGGCTTCGTATTGGTCAAGCACTTGCAAGAGAGTGGTGAGCAGACGTTGTTGACGAATGGGTTTGGTCAGGTGAGCGACGAATCCTGCTTCCTGCGACTGCTCCCATGGCACTTTCTCCTTGAAGGCCGTCAACATGATCAACTTGGTGTGGGTGAGCGAGCGATCTCCCTTCACCACGCGTGCCAACGTCAGGCCGTCCATGACAGGCATGACTTGGTCAACGATGGCCAGATCATAAGGCTTGCCGGATGTGGCCGCGCGAACCAGACTCAAAATAGCTTCCGTGCTGTTTTCTGCGCTATCGGCTTGTAGCCCCCAGTTGCGCAGGTAGCTGAGGAGGATATCCCGGTGCGTCTTGGTGTCGTCCACGACCAGGACGCGGAGTCCACTCAATCGAGAAACGTCGGGCGGCTTCTGGGAAGTTTCGACATGAGCAGAGCGCTCGCAACGCAACGTGAACCAGAATAGCGTGCCCTCGCCTTCGCGGCTGTGCACGCCGATTTCGCCACCCATCATTTGCACCAGGCGGCTGGCGATGGCCAACCCGAGACCGGTGCCGCCATACCGTCGCGTGATGCCACCATCAACCTGAGTAAACGGTTGAAATAAGTGGCGCTGCGCTGCCTCAGGAATGCCGATGCCGGTGTCACTGACTGATCCACGCAGCACAACGAAACGCTCATCAGCTTCTTGCAGCTCGAGCCTGACCGTCACATGACCAACCTCGGTAAACTTGATGGCGTTGCCTACCAGGTTGGTGAGCACCTGACGCAGACGCACGGCATCACCACGCACGACCATCGGCACGTCAGGAGCAACATACGTCATGACTGCCAGTCCTTTGGCGTTGGCTTGAGGCGAGAATAAGTCGGCTACGCTCTCCATGACATCCCGAGGAGAGAAGTCATGAATATCGAGCACCATCTTGCCGGCTTCGATCTTCGAAAAGTCCAAGATGTCGTTGATGATGGTGAGCAGATGCTCTGCTTCCTTGAGCACGATGTTGGCATATCCGCGCTGTTCGTCGCTCAGTGGCGTATCGAGCAACAACTCAGTCATGCCGATGATGCCGTTCATCGGCGTGCGGATTTCGTGGCTCATGGTACTCAGAAACTCAGACTTCAGCCGCGACGCCTCTAATGCCTGGTCGCGCGCCTGCGCGAGCTGCTGATTCGCCGCTTTGATTTCGGCGGCATAGGCCTGAAGCTGCTCGGTCTTCAAGTTGCGTTCGATCTCTCCGCCGATCCACTGTGCCATCAAGCGCAGAAACTCCTTGTCAGCGGGCTTGAATGGCTGGGCACGCGGTTTAGGACTGGCGAAGCTGAGCGTGCCGTAGATCTGACCATTCACGGTAACCGGCGTTCCGAGAAAGGCTTCCATCTGAAAGGCAGCGTAACAAGGATGGGCAGCCCACTCGGAAGCCCCCGCGTTCGCGAAGCCGATTGGCTCGCCTATGCGCAGCACCTCGCGACAGTAAGTCCGCCCTAGATCGAAAACGTCGCCTGGCCGAATTGCTCCATTGGGTGTCAGCGCCTCAATGACTTGGTAGCGCTCGCCCTCGATATGGGCCAGCACGCCGATATCTAGATCGAAGCGCTGCGTGCCCATCGCTAACAGTGCCTTGAGCTTGGCCGAGAAGTTCAATTCTTGGGCGGAGACGATCTCGTAAAGCGTTCGGATCGCTTCTTCACTTTGGCGCAGCGCTTCTTCTGTCCGCTTGCGCTCGGTAATATCGCGAACGATACTCTGAAAGTGCAGTGGAGTGCCGTCAACGTCCCGTACCAGAGCAGCGTTGATCTCTACGCGAACCAAGCTGCCATCTCTTCGGCGGAGCGTGCGCTCGTACACCGGCAACTGACCGTTGGCCCTCAAGGTAGCCAATGCTTGGTATGCATCGCCATGTTCCTTATCCGGCACAACGATGTCGTGCACCGTCATGTTCAACAGCTCGTCCAGCGTGTAACCCAACAGCTCTGAAGCTCGTTGATTGACGGCGAGATGGCGACCTTCCAAGCTGATGAGGAATACGGCGTCATTGGTGCGTTCGAACAATGCGCGGTAGACCTGTTCACTCTTGCGCAGCGCTTCTTCGTTGCGCTTGCGCTCCAACGCATTGACCAGGATCTCACCGACGATTCTGAGCAAAGCGATGTCGTCCTCGGACCAAGTTTTTGCTTCACGCACAGCGTCGAAGCCGAGGAACCCGATCAGCTTGTGACTCGACATCATCGGCACAACGACCAGTGACCGAATGCCCTGCAGCTCAAGGATTTCTCGCTCGGCGCTGGCCTCAGGTGGCAACTCATCCAAAGATGGCATGTAGATATTTTCGCCACGGCGCAGTTTGTTCACCCACCAAGGGAATGTATCCGTCGGAATGTTTTGGAGGTTTGCAATCTGCGGCTCGATATCGGGACGACACCACTCATGGGTGTTGCTCATGTAAGCGCCGTCAGCAGAGAACAGAAAAACATAGGCGCGATCCACCGCGGAGAAGTTGCCGATGGATGCCAAGCTGCTGTTGATTGCTTTATCTAATTCGGCCGAGGCTAGAGCGATGAATTGTGTTGAGAGACCCGTCACCAACTCTTCAAAGGCAATTCGATGACGGAGCATGTTCTCGATTCGCCGGCGCGCGGTGAGTTCTTGCTGAATCTGCTCTTCGGCTACGCGATGGGCAGTGATGTCGTGGACGTAGACGTTGACATGGCTGCTATCCGTGGGCACGAAGAGCGCAGTGAAGAGGCGGCCGTCGCTGGTGAATTCCAGCGCTTCGTTTCGACTCGTGCTCAGCGCGGTTGAGATGGCAGCCCGCCAGGCTTGGGGCGCGCACCACTGCTGGGCACCGTTTTTCAGAGGCAGCAGCGTCAGACCCGGGCGGTTGGCGTAAAGTACCGATCCATCGGCTGCCACACGCAGGACGGGATTGGGATTTTCATCGGGAAAGCGAGCCAGAGCGCAGATGTGTTCCTCGGCGTGGCGTTGTCTGGTGACGTCCCGCAAGCTGATAAGCACGACCCGTTTCCCATTCTCCCGAAGGTCACTCATCGTTGCTTCGAGAAAGAGTTCTTCACCATCTTTGCGCAGCCCGGCAATCGTTCGGACCTCGTCCGATGGCCGCATAGCGGCTTCTGCGGCTTCATAGGTTGCGACGACGTCCTGTTGGCCGCTGCAACGGAACTGTGGCAGCAGCAGAGTTGGCGGTTGGCCGATGACCTCTTCAGCTCGGTAGCCGAAGAGACGCTCTGCACTGGCGTTGAAAAGGCAGATGCGCCCCTCTGCGTCAATGACGATGATGGCATCGCTCGTTAAGTTCATGATGGCGCTCAGGCAGGCGCTGCTCATCTCCAGGGGAACTGGCGGTTCGCGTAGGGGCCGTTCTGAATTGTTCTTCTGATCAATCGAAGCTTCAGGGGATTCTCGTCGAATATCATCCATGGCGTTGCTCTCTTGACATCAAGCGACAAAGTACCAATTCGCGAAAACCGTAGTCAGTAGGCCAAGACCAACAGCGAAGCAGGCCAGCAAGATCCGATCCAGGATCGTCTGCCGTCCCCACCAGCCCAGTACGATGAATGCAGGGAAGAGAGGCAGCACGTAGCGCAGCATGCTGGCGACCGAGCTCGTCAGGGGCACGAGAATGAGCAGTAGGGTGTAGATGGCATAGCCTTCGCCCAGCCGT
The DNA here is from genome assembly GCA_025998955.1 of Candidatus Roseilinea sp. NCBI lineage: Bacteria > Bacillati > Chloroflexota > Candidatus Thermofontia > Candidatus Roseilinea > Candidatus Roseilinea sp. The sequence goes on along the minus strand of AP024676.1, from coordinate 763,166 downwards.
CGCCAGATGAAAGGCGTCATAGCCAGCATCGCCAGCACCACGCTGAAGTTGAGTACGCGGATCAAGCTGCCTCGGTTGAGCTGAAAATCGGCCAGTGCGCTCAACTCACGAGCGATGACAGCGCCGGGCCCGACGTTTTGCCGGCCCCAGGTGGCCTGGACTTCGATGAAAGCCAACGGTCGGTCAAAGTTGATTTTGAGGAAAGCCATGTAAAGCAGCAGACCCAGCGGGATAGCAGCGATGATGAACAGTTCCGACCAATGCGCTTTGACATTCCTAAACAGCAGAGACCAAGTCTGGCGGTGCAGCATGCCCCGGAGACTCCATTCATGCTGGCGAAGCCACTCCCACATCACCAGCGCCCAGAGCACGACACCCAGGTTACGGGTGATCGAGGCCATCATGCCGGTGATCGCCGCCGCTACCCAATGCTGCCGGCGAGCGAAATACGCGGTCGCCACAGCAAGCGATAGAAATAGGCTTTCGGTATAGACCGCGCTGAAGAAAAACGCCGTGGGGAAAAGTGCCAGGTAGAAGATCGTCCGGCGGGCAGCCTCCCGATCGGCCAGTTCCAGTTCGGCCAAGCGATAGAGGAATATCAACGCTATCACGAAAGCCAAATTGCTGATCAAGAATCCGGCTAGCACCAAGTTGTTACCGGTGAGGGGCGCTAGCAGACGCATCGTGAGGGGATACAGAGGGAAGAAAGCGACGTTGCTTTGACGCAAAGGTTGAAACCAATAGCCATCGCGTGCGATTTGCACATACCACTGGCTGTCCCACTTCGCCCAGAGGCTGAGGAAGGAGCTGCTCGGATCGGCGACCCAGTGGCCCTCTTTGGTGGGGAGAAGCACGTCGCCCACAATGCCAGCGGCGAAGAGCGCTATGCGCGAGACAGCGAATGCAAGGAGTGGTTGCACCAGCCAGTCGAGCCGCGCAAGCAATTCGGCAAGGGTTGTCAAGCCGCGCTCCATTTGGCGCCGACCCATGAAGAGCGCAGAAGTGAGTGGATTGCTGGGTGCACTGCTCATTGATCCAGACCCACTGTAATCTCGACGTTGGCCAGGGTGACCGGTCCACCGTAGGCAACCAAGCTAATCCACCCCTCGGCGCGTGGTAGCCGCACGCCTGAGGCAATGGTCCGATCATCCACAAAGATATCTACGTTGTTACCACGCACGACTAACCGAAGTTGGCTGCCTCCCTGCAACTTGGGATTCAATTTGGCGGAGCCGCGGCCGCGAAAGATGCCGGCTTCGTCGTAGACGCCCCAGAAGACACCCTCACCGCCACGGATAAAGCGCACGATTGCAGCACCACTTTTGCGTGATTGCTCCGGCATGTGAATCATGAACCCACCCCCGGAGTCTGGAGTGTCAGGCAGGGTAATATCGGCTTGAATGGTGTAGTTCGAGGCATAGATACCGGTGTTCAGCATGTAATCGGCCGGATTGGGGACGGCCTGGGTGAAGACACCCTGGGTGATGTTCCATTTGCCGCCGACGATGCGCTGGTCGGGAAAGCCGGACACTCCACCGTAGCGGCCGGGGGCAGTCAACGGCGGTATGACCGCCGGTGCGGATGGAACGGGTGTCGAGGCGGCGCGTCCCACAGCGCTTACGCCAACAGATTCGAACACTGATGCGCTTCGAGCGGTGATCAGGCCGACGTAGCCGAAGTTTTGGCCGTTGATGAAGGGGACGTCGCTCGCCAACAAGATGCCATCCAGAAAGATGCTGTAGCTCGCATCGCTGCTGACAATGCGGATGACATGTCGGCTCGCGCCAGGCGGATCAACGTTCGCATAACCCTGACCGACGAACTTGCCCGTTTTGTCGTAGTAACCCCAGAACACGCCTCCCGGCCGGCGATCGGAGTAGCGGAACATATAGGCGCCGGCAAGCCGATTGGCATAGGGCATGTTGAAAAGCACGCCTGCCCCGTTGCCGGCACGATGGCTCAATGCGACTTCGAGGGTGTAATTGCGGAACGCACCGCCGGTGTAAACGATGCTCAGGTCGTAGCCGGTTGAGTCTTCTTGCAGGAGCGCCTCGTTGGCAAACCGCCACCGGCCACTGATCACCTGCCAGCCCGATGTGCGCAAGTCGCCGCTGAAGACGCCGCGCCAAGGCCTGTCAGCTCCGCTGGTCACCAGCGGGCTATTGGCGACCAGCGGTGTGGCAGTTGGGCCAGGCGTTGCCACTGCGCCAGTCGTTGCCGTCGCCGCAGGTTTGGTCTTCGGCAGAGCTGCATCTTGGGGGAGCGTTTGCGGAACAGATGTAGGAGACGGAGGGAGGCGCTCATCCGTTTTGACCAGGACGAGCGGTGTGTTATCGAACAATGGGAAAGCTTCTACCAGGGCATAGGCCACACTGCTGCGCGAGGTGATCAACCCGATGTGGCCGTTGCTACGCTGCAGAGGCACGTTGCGTGCGACAAGTGTATCGTCCACGAAGATGTCATAGCTACTCTCGCCGCTATAGACGCGAATCTGGCGAGGTTCATGGCCGGGATCAGGCAACGCTTGAGCGCCCTGGCGGAAGAACATCCCGGCGGCGTCGAAGTAGCCCCAAAACAGCGAGTTCGTCTGATCGGAATAGCGCACCATGTGGGCATCGTTGAGCTGATAAGGCGATGCCATGTTGAAGAGCAAGCCGCCGCCTACGCCGATCAGGTGGCGCAGGTTGACTTTCAGCACGTAGTTTTCGAAGGCGCCACCTTGATAACCAATGCCGGCATCTTGAGCAGCCGGATTGGCCTGTATGAGTTCCCCCTGGGAGATCTTCCATTCTCCAGAGAAGGGAACCCATCCGGCGCCACCGGGTTTGCTGTCGAAGTCGCTGATATAAATCTGTTCGCTGGGCTGCTCTGCTTTCGCTGTCGTGATTTTGAGTGTATCGAATCGTACTGGCCCAAGGCTGTAGAAGCCTATTAGGCCGTTCGGGTAAAACAAGGGGCGTCGTTCGATCAGAGTTTGGCCGTTGAGCTGCACGGTGTAGGTCTTGTCCAGCACGTAGAGATCGAGGCGATACTGCTGTGCGTCTGTATCCAAGGACACCGTCACTTGGTTCACGAAATTGCCATCTGGGTCGGTGTACCCAGCCACCAGATTCACGCCCTCGCCCTCACTTCGGTTAATCGTCACCCGATGTAGTTGATCAGTCAGGTGAGGATACTGAGCATTGAAACTGATGCCAGCCGAACGAGTGTTCTTTGCCAATCTGAGATAAACGCTGAGGTGGTAGGGTTGGTCCGCCGCCAAGCGGTAAGGTGCGAAAATGTGCGCGGGTTGCTCTAGATTCGCCGTTTGCGCCAGCATACCCTCGCGGAGTGACCATACTCCCCGATCGCTGAACCAAAGCTTGATGTCAACATCGCTGAAGTCCTGCACGTAGGGCAGCTCAAAGCTGGCAAAGCGTTGACGTGGGCTCAGGACTCGGCTGAGAGCGAATGCCAAGATCAGCAAAACCAGTCCTAGTAGCGCTATCCTAACAACCGGGCGCGCCGGCAACACGCGCGCTAACCACTTCCGCACCCTGTCGGAGGGAAGCTTAGCGATAATTGACCAGCTCGAACTCTCGCTTATCATTTTGGATCTCAATCACGGCGCTTGCGGTTGTCTGGTTGCTCGGTCATGGTGCGATGTCGTTCAACAGCAGCGTCTGGCAGCACAAGTCCTGAATAGATCTCACCCAGCGAACGTTCTCGGGCAGCTTCAGATTCTGGTACGTTTCTTCAGGCATAACCAGAATGCCCTCAACCAGTAGAGGATTACCGTCCTGCTTGTCAAAGTAAAAAGAATGTATGCCTTTCACGGCGTCCACTGTTCCTAAGTCGAAATACTGGTAACGGTTGTTGATGGCTACCACATTGCCGGGGATGAGTCGTTCCAGCTCCTCGGATGAGTACTGTTCCATATCTACCGATTTCCGATCTGCGCTGAAGGCTGTCCGCTGATCGTAGAGATCCAGCATTCCCGAAGTCGCCCGTAACTCGGTTGTTGTCGCCACCCCCAGGCTTTTGGCGCGAATAGCAAGTTGATTCCATGTTGCTGCCCCTCGTAGCAATAGACGGTATTTACCGTCTTCGGGAAACTTCGCGTCAATTCGAAAGCGGGCGGGCCTGGGCAGGCCAATAAAGCTACCCTTGATAGTGCCGTAGAGACCCGGCGTGATCATGTTCAACCGATTCCATTTGCTATCCGAGAAGAACTGGAACAGACGAAACATGGGTGAGAGGTAATAAGAACTGGGGATGATGTCCGGACTGAAAGCGAAGATTCGGCTGCTTGGGACGAAGAATCGGTCGGGATGAGCTTTGATAAACAGATTGAGCGCAGCCAGGTGTGGGTCGTCAGTGACCAGATCCAGATTGGCGTAGTCGGTCAGGTCATCCGATACGACGAGATGGCGCAAGTCATAGTAGCGGGTTAGATCCAGCCGGTTGGAGAGTAAGCGGATGAATTCAGACCAACTCGTATCAATCAACAGTGGCCTGCGGGCAGCCTGAGGTAGATCAATAAACTCATAGACTGCGTAGCTGTCGTTCTCGTAAAGCTTACGCAGATACGCGGGCAACCGGTCTAGTTGTGGTTCGATAACGCGTTCTAATTCTCGCAAGTACTCGGCACCCCCCACCGTGCTGGCAATCAATTCGCGGTTGATGATGATGTAGCGAATGTGCAAGTCACGTGCGATGTTGACCCACCAATCCTGACCGTAGTAGATGGCGCGCAATAGGAGAAAGAACTCGAATTTGTTGTCCGAGTCGCCGGTGAGGCCATAATAGTAGCTGGGCAGGTCTAAATAGTAGATATGGAACTTGTCAATAAACTTGTGCTCGATTCCAGAGGGGCTCACAATTACTTTGGCAGTTTCCGTAGGCGGCAGCACCACAGCCTTGCCCGGCGGCATGCGCTGTAGTACGTTCTTGACTTCCTTGAGGTAAACGACCGGATAGGGTGCCAGAAAGCCTCTCAAGTTTCCGCTTGCGAAGGCGTCGCGATAGTGCGCGCTGCTCAGCAGTGGCGTGGTGCAGAGCACAGAGATTACAACCAGCGCGGTCTGTCTCCCCCAGGCTGTTCGGCACCGCTTTCGCAAGCTCAATCCTTCTCCAAGCCAGGTTATGCTGATCGGCATCAACACGCAGGCCATCATGAACAGGATCAACTGGAAGCGATGGGGGAAGCGCAGAACCTGCACAATAGTGCTGGTCAGTTGCAGAATCACGTTTCCTATTGCGGACTGCAAGCCATCGGCCATCCAACTGATGGCAGCGATCATGCGATGAAAGGTGGGAAACCAAGCGGGATCGGAATAACCTAGAGTGGCCCACATGGAGAAGAAGACGTTGACGTAGGCGACGACGAGGAACTGTCGGCGTGGCCAGGAGTCGAAAATGCTGCGACGCATGGCCGGCAATATCAACGGCAGCAGCGTCAGCGCAGTGTAGGTTGCGTTTGGCCAGCGCGGCTCTTTGACGAGGTAATCGCCGCTGACGATCTTATCCATGATGCCGGCCATGTCGAATGAGAGCACGTGTCCCAGCGGGACAGAAGCATCGCTGATGAAGTAAAAGTCACCTGGCACGGTTTCCGAGATGTTGGGTACACCGCGCAGAAAGACAAACTTGACCATGAGGCCATAAGGGACGATGGTCAAGACAGCCAGCAGTATGAATGCCAGAGTGCAGCGCGCCAGCGTCGTGTGGCCGACGCGCGACCACCCTGCCAGGCTACAACCAACGAGGCAATTCAGCCATCCCTTCGGAAGGAGGGGCCGTGATGAGCGAAGCGTAGCCCAGTAACGACGCAGCGTGTCTCGACGTCTCCTCCAATCTCCTAGACGGTGCAGCCCGCCGCCACGGATGAACTTCACCGCTTCGAGCGTCACCAGGCTGGTGACCGTAATGCTCAAGTAGAGCGCAAAGAGAATTAGGTAATGAATCGCCGGATTAAACAGCGTGATGATGCACGCAGCCGCGATGAAGCGGTAGGGCCGGCGTTGGGCGAAGATCAAGCCGAACGTCACCAGCAAGGAAGCGATGACGAACAAACTGAAGCCGAGGATCAAGGTGTAGAAGTGAGTGATCTTGGCATAGATGAGGATTGCGAAGATGACGGCGACCGTCGGCGCTGCGGCGATGTAGATTGTCGGCGCTGTGCCGGCCCGCAAGCTGGCGACCAGGAAGCGGCTGACCGCAAGGTAGGCGGCAAACGTCACCGCAGGGATGACCAGGACAATGGCGAAAGGCAGGATCTTGTAGTAGCGCAGCCAGGTGGTCAGAAAAGAGTAACGGACGCGAAACTCGTAGCCATGGGTCAACTGGTTGAATTTGCCCGCCGCCTGTTCGATGAACTGGCTGCTCGGGTTGAAGAAAGGCACCAGCTCGTCACCGTTGATCACGGCTTCGCCGCGCAGCACTGCGGGAATGCTGGCTACCACGCCGCGAAAGATGAACAGCGAACAGGCAAGGTAGATCGCTCCCACGACCAACGCAATTCGGCGGGTCACCGCTATCCGGCCGACGGTGACGCCCGATGCCGTCTGCATGTGCTTGGAAAGAGCCGGAAACAACTCCATGTCACAGTTGCAACTGTTGGCGCAGCCGGCTGAAGTAGCGCGCCAATTCACTACGCATCGTCGCGCTGCGCTTCAGTAGGTGGGCTTGAATAGATGCTGGATCATCCAGGGCGGCCTCGGCTGCGCGCTTGAATGCCAGCGGGTCGAATGGTGCGTTGACATCAAGCGCGTAGGATGTCATCGCTAGGCTGGCGACGAGCTCGCGCACCTTCACGTCATATGTGAGAGCGACGAAGGGCTTGCCGAGGATCGCGGCAATCACTAAGGCATGCAGTCGCTCTGCCACCAACAGGTCGCACCCAGCGATAAGGGCGGCGACTTGTCTGTGCGTCGTCGGCAAGCGCTGATGCACTTCGATCTCGGGAAGACGTGCACAGAATTCAGAGAGAACCTTTGCGTCGTGCTGCGTCTTGAACCTGGATTGCATCGGCAGGGTGTGGATCTCGATCGGCCGGTCGGCATGCAACGCGCGCAGGCCATCTTCCAGATTCTGTAGGAAGGTCGTCCAATTGGCCGAGTTCTCGATGTCGTAGTTCAAGTTGAGCGCCACGCGTAAGGGAGGCTGCAGCGCACCATCACCTGTCACCGGTCTAGGGAGAGGATAGCCAGCTACCTCTTCACAGGTGAGCGGCGCAAACTGAGCCGGCGATTGGGCGAATACAGCGTCGGGCACAAGCTGCACCCGATGAGCAGGCACACCGAGACTTAGGCAGGTCTGGTAGGACTTACAGTCACGCACCGAGAGCACGTCCACCTGATGGAGCGTCCAGCGGGCAAAGCGTCGCCCCTGTTTGGTTTGCAGCGGGCCGACGCCGATGTTGCTCATGACGATGGGTTTACGTGCTATGCGTCGCGCAAAAGTGACGATCGCCAGAACCATGAGCAGTGTGGCGTAGCGATTGCGTCCAACGCTGGCATAGAGTTCTTTGATAATGCTGCCACCGCCGAAGAAAACCAGATCGCATTGCCGTAAGCGATGCAACAGACGCCTGCGCTCACGAGCGGTGTTGAAAACGTCAGCGTGAAAGCGCGAGTGCAGTTGCGCAGCGGTATACGGCGGATCGTAGGAGTTGACCTCGTAGTGATGGTGGCTTCCCAGCTGAGCTAAAAATGTCTCCAGCAGCAGCTCGTCGCCGATGTTGTGCTGCCCATGCGTGCCGAGAAAGACGATTTTCTTGGGAATCATGATCATGGAACTAAGCGTTTCACGGTCGAGCCGCTTTCTTCTCGTCCAGAGTGAACGACGGTCTGATACGTTGCGCGGGAACTTGCCTAAGTGCGTGTAACCAGTCCCAAGCCAGTAAGACGACGAAGAAGCAAGTCATCAGGACGAGTTGAATCGAAACAACCTGATGTAGCGAGTCGTGGAAGATCCAGAGCAACAGCCCTTGGAGAACGCCGGCTCCAATAGCCAGATAGGCGCTATCGGCCCTGCCGATAGATAGCCGATAGTTGATTACGACGTTGGCCAGGGCATAGGCAGTCGTAGCTAAGGCATACATCCATAGCAGCGGAGCAATGGGGAGATAGTCCGGTCCGAATAGTGCCCGCACGATGGCTTCTGGAAAGAAGTAAGCGCAGGTGACGATCGCCAGCGATCCAAACAAGACGATCACCAGCGACCACACCAGCAAATGACGATGGCGTTGGCCGCGGCTGTAGCGCTGCGCGACAATGGGAAACATCGCTGTGACGATTGACCAGGTGGCGAAGAAGACGACGCGTCCGATCAAGGCCAGTGCAGCGTAGAGCCCCGCCTCCTCGGTGGGGAAGAAGCGTCGTACGATCAATACGTCGCTGTTGTTGATCAGGATTTGACCGAACTGAGCTGCCAGCGCAGGGCCGGTGAAGATCGCTACCTCGCGGAGGAGCGATGGCGCTATCGGTTGCGCAGCCGGGAGGTCGGCTGCCACGCGACGCGCAGTGAGCCAGGCAAAGGCGAAAGAGAGCGCGATCCCCGCCACAGCGCCGTTCACCCCCCAACCCAGCGCGACGAAAGCCAGGCTGAGCAATAAGCGCGACCACATCTCGACTTGGTAGGTGGCAGCAAGGAGGCCAAAGCGGGTGCGCCCTTGCAGCAGACCGCGTTCGACGCCTTGCATCAGAAAGAAAGGTGCGAACAGGCCGAACAGGACGAAAGGGAGAGGTGAACTCACCGAGAAGAAGCTGGCCCACAGCGGTGCGCCCAGGGTAAACACAGCTGTCAAACTCAGCCCGATCAGTATAGCAAGGCGCAGAGAGAAGCGGCGCAGGCTGGCGATTCCCTTCAGATTGCGCTCGGCGGCGAAGATCGCGCAGAAGCGTGCTGCCGGCGTTTGCACACCGGTGGTTAGGAACGATGTGACCAGAAATAGGGTCACGATCAGGCTGAGGTCGGCGAAGGCCGATGGACCCAGCCAGCGCCCCATGATCAGATTGAAGAGGTAGTTGCCTGCGTTGACGATGGTAGCGCTGGTGAACATCACCGCGCTGCCGCGCAGTAATCTGCTGCTGCGCGATGATTCAGGAAGGGCTAACTCGAATCGGCTGGGCAGCGTAGTGAGGTCGAAGGTGCGCGTGCCGGCATCCCAAGTTTCGGTCACGAAACGCCTCTTCGCTCGGTCAAGCGTCAGGGTGACCTGTAGCCGGCCGCTGCCATTCAGCGCGTGCTCGACAATATTGATGCAGATCTCCTGCACAGCCAATTGGATTGGGTTGATCAGGTCATGAGCAGGCGACGAAGATGCGCGGGTCAACAACGCAGCAATTCCCTCGCTCAATACGCTGAGATAGCGATAGCTCGCAGGCAGGTCTACTGTCAGCGTAGTCGGGCGTTCGCCTTCCTTCGGGCAGCCGACAACGCTGATGGGCAGCGTCTTCTCCAGTCGCCAACGGTTACCCCCGGGGCGAGGGATATACACCACCTCATCCATCAAGCTGCGCACTAGGAAGAGTCCTACCCCGAGGTTGACCGGCCCTACACCGGCCTCGGGCGGGATCGGCTGTGCAGGCGTCTCAGGTAGTAGGAACTCATAGCACCAACCGCTAGACAGCGTGAGGGAGAAACGCCACGGCGAATCGCTCACCTGCAACGTTGCGCTGATCTCGCCTGTGCCGGCTTCCTGAGCGATAGCTTGGGCCAGGGGTTTTTGGGCGGCAGCCATCACCTCAGCGGCAACAGCGTCAGGCTGCTCCAGGCCGTCAATGCGTGCCAGCACTGCCCGCAAGCAAGCGGCAAGCAATGCATCGGCGTCAGAGTGCTCCGGTGCGCTCTTGATGCGAATTCGCAGATAATCCTCTTGAGTCATGGGCGTGCTTTCTGGATAGAAGGCGCTTTACGGTTGCCTCAAGCTCCCAGGAGCTGACAGGCTTCTCGAGAAAGCCATCGGCTCCTGCAGCGCTGGCTTCGAGGCGGTGCTGATCGAGAACGCTGTTGGTCAAGATAATCACCGGCACATCACGCAACGACTCATCTACACGCATGCAGCGCAGGAGGTTCAGCCCGTCTATCTCCGGCATAGAGATGTCGGAGATAATCAAGTCCACCGGGGATTGGGCCAGATACGCCAGAGCTTCTCGGCCACTGCTGGCGGTGACCACTGTGTATCCGCTGTTGCGCAGCCGCTTGCTAAGTACTAACTGGGTGACCAGGTGATCTTCCACAACAAGAATGGTCGCCATATGTTCGTCCACCGTTTAGAAGAGCGCGAGTGCGGCCTCGGCCGTATCAGCAATGTCAAAGACGCGATCGAATTTGGTTAGGTGAAGAATGCGTCGGGCGGCCTTGATGCGCGGCCACACCAGCTTGACATCACCTCCTGCCTGGCGCGCGCGCTTGAGAATGCTGACCAACACCGCCATCCCAGAAGAATCCATAAAGGGCACTTCGGAAAGGTCAATGACAAAGTTGATCATGCCGCTGTCGAACAATTGCAGGAGCTGCTGACGCAACTCGGAGGCGTTGACAATGTCAATGCGCTCTTGTGGAGCAACGATTGCCACACGCAGCACATGTTCGCACATCGTGAGATTCATCGGTGGGCTCCTCTACTTCAAAGTTGCTTGAATAGTCTCCAGAGATTGCCTTGTTCGTCGCGGTGGTAATGCAACTCGTCCAGAAGCGCTCTGGCAAGGAAGAGGCCGTAACCTGCTTCCTGGGGTTGATCGAGATCGGGCCTAGGCGTCGAGTCCGGATCAAATGGCTGTCCCTGGTCACGTAGTTCGATCTGGATGGATAGGCGCGGCGTCTGGGACACACGGAGCAGAACGGCGATCGCACCGTCATCCTGTCCGGCGTAGGCGTGTCTGACGATGTTCGTGCAAATTTCATGTGCGGCTAGCTGCACGTTGTAGACGTTGAATTCGTCAGCACCTGCCCGGCTCAGCAAATCGCTGATCGCAGTATCAATCGCCCGTACGGTGGCGAAGGTCGCAGGCGCAACGAATGCGACGACTCTTTCAGTGTGCACAGCTATCTCTCCCCTAAGCTTGTATGTCCAACTGGAATTGCCTCATCCGCATGCTTTCAACACGACCACGGTCTGGTCGTCATCCTGAGCATCATCGCCGTTGAACTGAGCTACCGCAGCGAGCAATCCATGAGCGATATCTTTGGACGAATTTGTTGACAGCAGATCTACCTGACAGAGCAGACGGTCTATGCCAAAAAGTTCGCTCTTGTTGTTTCGTTCTTCATTGAGGCCATCGGTTGCCACCACCAGGACATCGCCGGGTTGGAAGGGAATGCTCTCATCCCGCCAAAGCGAAAAGGGCAGGACACCGATAGGGGGGCCATCAGCATCCAGCAAGCGCGCTGAGTTGCCACTAGAACGAAGAATGACCGGTGAGTGCCCGGCGTTGGCGATGGTAAGTCTTCTCCTTGCCGGATCGTACTGGCCAATACACACGGTTGCCATCATGCCCACTTTGGTGAAGTCATCGTATAAATTCTCGTTGGTTTGAGCGAGGATCGTAGCCGGCGTACTGCTGGCGGCGCGCAGTGCACTGTTCCGCAGGTTCGTTCGCGTCATGGCCATCAACAGGGCAGCAGAGAGCCCCTTGCCCGAGACATCGCCGACGACAAACGTAAACGGTTGGCCGGTCGTCTCGTCAGAGATGATGTAGTCAAAGAAATCACCGCCCACCTGGAACGCAGGCCGCAAAGCGCCATAGACGTCCAGACCGGCGATGGTCGGTGATTGTTGTGGCAGCAGGCCAAGTTGTACTGTATGCGCTAGCTCCATCTCGGTTTGCAGACGGGCTTGGGCAACGAGCTGCTCGTGCAACAACGCGATCTCAAGTTGTGACCCAGCTTGTTCGGCGATCGAGCGCACCAGTTTCAGATCGGGCGACAACGCAGACGCCGGCCGGTTCAGCCAAAGTCCGAATGCAGCGACGATCTCACGGCGTTCGCGGAGAGGCAGGGGGATGACGAAGAGATTGCCTTTGCCATTCATAGACCCGATCGAGAGTTCTGTGCTGCATAGCAGGATCTCGCTGCCGGTTTGTCGCACGCGTTCAAATAGCTCGATCAGACACGGTTCGGGCACGGCTAAACCGGGAGAACGCACAACCTTGGCCGGCGTCGCCAGCACAACAAAGGCAGCGTGGGCCTTGACCAGACGTACGGCTTGCTGCACCAGGCGATGAAGCAGCCGGTCAATATCCAACCGGGCAGAATCCGCCTTGTTCAACTCATACAACGCCAGCAATTGATCCTCGGTCTCGGCCAGCGCTTCGGCCAGGTTCTCGACCTCGCCCTCTAAGACGGTGAGCGAAGCCAGCATCGCTGCATCCGCTTGCAGGCGCGCCAGTGCGGCATCGCCTTGCACGCCACTGACTCGCAGCTCTCCCAGCCAGGTGCCCGTATCGTCGGTGATTGGTGCCATCAACCCAGCGGGATGCGGTGATTCAGCCGGCCAACAGGCCAATAAGTTTTCGCCTTGCCACAAACTGAAACTCGCGGCGCCGTTCGCCAACCAGGCTGTCGCGAGAGCTTGGAGCAGAGTAGGCCGGCTGGTGAGAGACGTAGGCTCCATCATCGCGTTTAGGCAGCGAGAGCCGTTGTGGCCTCGTCAACCGATCGGGCGATCCTAAAAGCGCGATCCAGCCGGGTCAGCTCGAAGATGATGCGCACCGGTTGTTGCAGGTTGCAAAGAACCTGATCAGCACCGCACTCTCGACAATATTTCATGCCTTGTACCAGGCAGGCGAGACCGCTGGAATCTATGAAGTTGACTCCGCCCAAGTCCACAATGACGTGACCCTTCGTGCAATCCGCAGCTTGCATCAAGGCCTGGCGCACCCGTGGCACTTCATGCGCATCGAAGCGTCCTGACAAGCCGATGACTGCAGCTACGTGTTCAGTCTTAGGTGTGAGCGCGATTTGCTGTAGGCTGATTTGCATCGTTGTTGATTCCCTCCTCTTAGGTGGCAGGTAAGCGTCGGGCTGCATCTCCTTGCCGCTGCTTGATCAAGATCTCCAAATGGAGCAAGTACCAGTCCACAACTTCGGCGATAGGCAGGCCGCGCGAGGCAATCCAGTTTTGCCGGCCTAGCTCACGGCGACGAGCAGGGTTGTCAATGACGCGGGCGATGGCAGCGGCCAGGCTGTGGGCATCACCGGGCGCGAAGAACTCACCGCTGTAGCCTTCCTCGGCGATGACTTCGGCGAGGTCACCGATGTAAGGCAAGACCACGGCCTTGCCGTAGTCCCCGGATTGATGCAATACACCGGAGCTGCCGGTGGTGCTGTTGTATGGGAAGACGACCACCGCAGCCTCGCTGAAGATACGAGGGATATCTTGCTCGGCCACGTAACCGGTGTAGCGGATGTTGGGGATGTCGGCGTAGCGCTGGCGCACGCTCTCTAGATAGCCAGGCGCGTTTGGGCTATTCGTCCCGGCGATCACGAGTTCTAGCGGCGGCCGGCTACCATCTTGAAGCAGCTTAAACGCCTCGATCAACGTCTCTACCCTTTTGTAGGTGCCGAACTTGCCGAAAGCCAAGATCTTTATAGGACCAGGGGGAAGGTCGAAGGAGGGTTGAGGTGTATCCTCAAACGCGCCATGTGGGGCCAGTACAACATTGGTAGCTTTGTATTTGGCCTCCAAAATCTCGACGTACTTGGGGATTGTTACTGCCACTAGGTCTGCTGTTAACAGCAGACGTGTCACCTGGGTGCCAAAAAAACGGATGAACGACTCAATGAACGGATTACGCGAAAAGCCGGCGCTACGCAGGTTGGTCGTCTCCATGATGTTGTGTAGAAGCACGAGGGTTGGATAACCTGTGCGTTTGACCCAGTAAGGCGCAGTCAAACCGAGTGTGGCCGAGACTTTGCTGCTGCCGAAACTGGCGAATTGAATATTGAACAGCACAGCATCGGGATTGGCCTGGCGCACGGCGGCACGAATGCGCCAGGCGTTGTCGTGAGCTCCAAAAGACCAGCAAGGAATAACACTTACCGGCGCAAGGCCGGGGCGCGCCTCAAAGCAATAAGTCTGATCAGGTGGGAGCTGATCAGGGAGCAAGATGATCTCGCCGATCTCCTCCTTTTGGCGCAGGAATCGCACGAAGTGATAGGCGTATTCGTTGAGCGAGCCTTTGCCCGGTGGGTGGGTAGTCACGACGGCTAGACGAAGCTTAGGCATTAGCATAGACGCCTTTCAAATCGTTCAGTTTGATCTTGATCAGGTCTCGCAGAAAGCGCCGGGCTTCTTTGATCGGGTCGAGTTTTGAACCGGGCGCATCTACCCACGCGATGGGCACCTCAGCGATGCGATAACCGAATTTGTTCGCCAGGTAGAGAATCTCCAGATCGAAGGAAAATCCGCTGATGGTCTGAGCGCGAAAGAGACGTTGCGCTGCTTCGTGAGTGAACATCTTGAAGCCGCATTGTGTGTCGCGGGCGTTGGCGGAGAAGAGGTGAGTGACGATCCAGCGTAGGCCGTTACTCATGGCGCGACGCAGCGGGGTTTTGTTTGCTTCCTCGGCACCTCGAGCTGCGCGTGAGCCGATTGCAATGTCGTATCCCTCACGAATCTTCTCTAGGAGTTTGCCGATCTCTTCGATGGGCGTGCTATTGTCGGCATCATCGAAGAGCACGATTTTGCCGCGCGCTGCTAACATGCCACGGCGGACGGCGCTGCCCTTGCCCTCATTTCTTTGTGCCCGCAAAACTCGCAGGTTGGCGAATCCCAGTTCTTCGACAATCTGAACCGTGCGATCCTTCGAGCCGTCATCGGAGACGATCAACTCCCACGGGATGCCCATGCTCGAGACGTGCGAGACGATAGCGCCGATAGTGGGAACGATGCGTGCTTCCTCGTTGTAGGCCGGGATCACAACAGACAGAGTAGGCGGCTCCTCGATAGGTGTTGTCTTCCAGCGCTGATAATCGTCGTAGGACATAGTTAACCTTTCAACAAGATGCACCATGAAAGCCCATCGCCGATGTCCAACAAGTAAGACGGCTAAGGCAGCGAATTCGCTACGGTCACTTAGAGAGAACGAATCACTATTTGAGTGATCGCTAAAAGTTTCGACAGCGTTGAGGAGAACAATCAGCTACTCGGTCGAGTAGCTTGTTCTCTGCTCGCGGGTTACAGAGCGCGGCGTAAAAGCGATTGCGGAGGCCGAGATCAACGCGATGCGCCGGTGAGATACACAAGGGTGCATTCGCGCATAGGGGCAACATTTGCATCGTCGGGCGCGGACTTCGTTCCGCGCCTATCTACGACGCGAATGGAGCAGTCTGCCCTCGTTGGCGAATGCCCTAATGGTCAGGGGTGCATTCGCCGATGGGGGCAAACGTAGACCCGCCCCGGCGTAAACGCCTGGGCTGAAAGGGGCGGGATGCGCGCGGCTTGCCCGTATGCTCAGCGCTGAGATTTATCCCGGCGCGACTGAAGCGAATACCGCTGCGGCCAGTCCGCGCTCCCCTATTTTGAAATGCACCCCTGGTCAGCGCTGTGCTATACTCGGCTTCACAACCAAATACATCGAGGTGACCCGATGCCTGCGCAGACGCGCGGGCTGAAAAGCTCGGAAGCTAGGGCTTAAAGGTGGAAGCCGGTGAAAGTCCGGCGCTGTGCCGCAACTGTAAGTGCGCTGCCAAGCGCACGAGCCAGGATGCTTGCCTCGATGAGCGTTGCGTTACCTTCTCGTGATCAAGGAGGTGGAGCATGCCGAATGCACCGTGAATCTGGTGTGTGACTTCGGTTCAGCGACATCATCACCCCGCCGAGAAGGCGGGGTTTTTTCGTTTGTCAGCCTTGTGTCAACCCGTCTGCGCGCTCGTTGTAACGCGCGTTGAATGAACTATGTGAACGATTCACCATGTCACGCACCAACAAGACAAACCGATCTTTCTATCGCCTATTCGCCACAACCCTAATGGCCGCGGCGTTGACCGCTTGTGCTGTGCCGACGCCGGTGCCGACCGTCGCTCCTGCTCAACCGCAGGCGCCGGCCCCGCCTACGCCTACGGCCGCACCTGAGCCGACCGCCACGCCAGAACCTCAACCTACCGCTACGGCTGCGCCGGTCATAGAAGCGCCGGCCACCAACCTCACCGACGGCTGCATCGAGACCTTCAGCCCGGACGTTGACTACTTCCCGGAGAAGGTTACCCTCGAAGATGCCACCGGCTTCACGGTGGAGTACTTCAAGCACTACAAAGTCGTCACCGTGCTCAACCCCTGGCGTGGGGCGGAGCAGCAGTTCAGGTACGTCATCGTGCAGTGCGGCGCGCCGGCCCCGACCGACGTGGGCGACGCCCTAGTGATCGAAGCGCCGGCCCAGGACGTGATCGCCATGAGCACCACGCACCTGCCGCACCTGGAGAAGCTCGACCTGCTCGACCGTTTGCTTGGGCTGGACAGCTTTCTGTACGTGAACAACCCCAAGGTGCGCGCGCTGATCGAGGCCGGCGCGCTGATGGAGATCGGCAGCGGCGCACAGGTTGACGTCGAGAAGACTATCGCCGCCCAGCCCGACCTGGTGATGACCTACGGCTCGGGCGACCCGCAGTACGACGCTCACCCCAAGCTGCTGGAGGCCAAAATCCCCACCGTGATCAACGCCGAATATATGGAGGAAACCCCTCTGGGCCGCGCCGAGTGGATCAAATTCACCGCGCTGTTCTTCAACAAAGAGGCGCAAGCGCAGGAAGCGTATGCCGCGACCCAGCAGCGCTACCGGGCGATCGCCGAGAAGGTGAAGGCAGCCACAACCCGGCCGGTCGTGATTCCCAACATGGCGATGCAAGATAAATGGATCGTGCCGGGCGGCGCCAGCTATGTCGCGCAGCTCATCCGCGATGCCGGCGGTGCTTATCCCTTCGCCGACGATCAGAGCGCCGGCAGCTTGTTTCTGACCTTCGAGGAGGTCTATGACAAAGCTGTCTCGGCCGACGTTTGGCTGTTGGGTAGCTTCGAGCGCTATGACACCATCCAAGCGATCCTGGCGGCCGAGCCGCGCTACGCCGAGATGGCCGCTGTCAAGAACGGCAACGTTTGGAATAACGACAAGCGCGTGAACGAGAACGGCGGCAACGACTACTGGGAGACCGGCGTCGGCAACCCCGACATCCTGCTGGCCGACCTCGCCAAAATCCTGCACCCAGACCTGATGGCCGATCACGAGTTCGTGTTCTGGCGCAAGCTCGAGTCGAAGTGAACCCTGTCGCGCGTCTCTCTTCCACATCTACCGGTCAGGCCGCTCCCAGCGGTCTGACCGGTGCGACCGTTGCAACCAACGCAGCTGAGTCCTTCCCGCCCCTCGGCATACGGCGCGGCGTGCTGCTCGGGCTGGCCGTCTTCGCCGTAGCCGCCTTCCTGCTCTCGCTGGCCGTCGGCAGCGTGCCCATCCCGTTGGACGAAGTGGTGCGCGTGCTGCTTGGCGTGCAGGCGAGCAAGGACACCTGGCAGACCATCGTGCTCGTCTTCCGGCTGCCCAAAGCCATCACGGCGCTGCTGGCCGGCGCGGCATTGAGCGTGGCCGGCCTACAGATGCAGACGCTGTTCCGCAACCCGCTGGCCGACCCGTTCGCGCTCGGCATCAGCAGCGGCGCCAGCCTGGGCGTGGCGCTGGCGGTGTTGGGCGGCGCGGCGGCGAGCGTGAGCGTGTTCGGCCGCGCCGCCTACTTGGGTGATTTCGGGCTGGTGACCGCGGCCTCGCTCGGCGCGGCGGCCGTCTTCGCGCTCGTGCTGGCCATTGCCCGTCGCGTGCAGAGCGTGATCACGCTGCTGGTGCTGGGCTTGATGATCAGCTACCTGGCCGGCGCGGTAGTGAGCGTGCTGATCTACTTCAGCATCCCCGAGCAGGTCAGCGCCTACCTCAACTGGACCTTCGGCAGCTTCGGCGGGGTCACCTGGCAGCAGATGCGCGCTTTCGCGCCGACGCTGCTGCTGGGGCTGGCGGCGGCGCTGTTTACGGCTAAGCCGCTGAACGCGCTGCTGCTGGGCGAAAACTACGCGGCCAGCATGGGGATCAACGTGCGCGCAGCGCGCTGGTGGGTGACGGCCAGCGCCTCGCTGCTCGCCGGCGCGGTGACGGCGTTCTGTGGCCCTATCGGCTTCATCGGGATCGCCGTGCCGCACCTGTGCCGCGCCCTCTTTGGCAGCAGCGACCATCGCGTGTTGCTGCCGGCCGCGCTGATGCTAGGCGGCGGGCTGGCGCTGATCTTCGACCTGATCAGCCAGATGCCCGGCGCGCGCGCGGCGTTGCCGCTCAACGTCGTCACGTCCGCCGTGGGTGCGCCGGTGGTGCTGTGGATCGTCCTGCGCCGCCAGAGCTTCGGGCGGGTGTGAGGGGCGCATGATCACCCACCGATTCGCTTTCACTCGCCCCCGAGCGATTCACGGCGCGCCCGACGCGCCGCCGCCGAACGGGGACGAGTCCGCCATCCGCGCCACAGACCTGATCACCGGCTACCGAAATGGCACGAGCCGGCGGGTAGTGCATCGCGGACTGAACTTGAGCCTGTCGCGCGGCAAACTCACCGCCCTGCTCGGCCCGAACGGCGCCGGCAAGAGCACCCTGATGCGCACGCTGTGCGGCTTGCAGCCGCCGCTCGGCGGCACAGTATGGATTGACGGCGAACCGCTCCACGCCCTCTCGCCGGAGCGCCGGGCGCGCAAGCTGGCCGTGGTGCTCACCGACCGCGTGGACGTCGGCTACATGACGGCTTATGCGCTCGCCGCGCTGGGGCGCACGCCCTACACCCGATGGGATGGCCGCCTCACTGCGGAGGATGAGGCGATTGTGCAAGAAGCCATGCGCGCGGCGCGCTGCGAGGCGCTGGCTGCGCGCGCGGTAGCCCAGCTCAGCGACGGTGAGCGCCAGCGCGTGATGATCGCCCGCGCGCTGGCGCAGCAGACCCCGATCATCCTGCTCGACGAGCCGACGGCTTTTCTCGACCTGCCGCGGCGCATCGAGATCATGCACCTGCTGCGCGATTTGGCCCATCAGACCGGCCGCGCCTTGTTAATCAGCACCCACGACTTGGAGCTGGCGCTGCGCTACGCCGACGCGCTTTGGCTCATGGGCGGCGATGGGACGTTCGTCGCCGGGACGCCCGAGCAGGTGCATCGCCGGGGTGAGCTGCTGCGCGTCTTCGCCGATGAAGGCACCGAGGTCAGGCGCTACTTGCAAGAGATACACCAACGATGGACGACATCTTAGTTGCCAAGTCCCTTGCTCCCGATTTTGCTGTCGAAAAGATCGGCGACGGCGTCATTGATGGCATTTCGACTCTAGCGAGCAGACCTTGTTCAACCTTCTCAGGGAGATGTTCGACGGATCGCCCTTGTCGCCTGCGCTGTTGATCGCAGCACCGTCCAGCGGCAGCGGCAAGACCACGGTCACGGCCGGCCTCATCGCTGCCCTGGTCGCGCGTGGGCTGCGGGTAGCGCCCTTCAAAGTCGGGCCGGACTACATTGATCCTTCGCTCCTGGCGCAGGCTGCCGGACGACCCTGCCACAACCTGGATGCCTGGATGTTGGACGAGGAGGCGTTGCGCGCGCTGTTTGCGCGTCGCATGCGCGACGCCGACATCGCCGTGATCGAAGGCGTAATGGGACTGTTCGACGGCATCGCAGGCGATGACGATACCGGCAGCGCGGCCCACATCGCACGGTTGCTCGGCGCGCCGGTCATCCTCGTGCTGGATGCGCAAGCGATGGCGCGCACGGTTGCGGCCATCGTGCACGGGCTGAGCACCTTCGACCCACGGGTGAACGTCGCCGGCGTGATCTTCAACCGCGTGGGCAGCCCAACCCACGCCGCCATGTTGCGCGAGGCGGTCGAGCAACACCTGGCCGTGCGGGTGCTCGGCAGCCTGCCGCGCCACGCGCAACTTGCCTTGCCGGAGCGTCACCTGGGCCTGATCCCGGCCGCCGAGCACAATGCTGCGACCTGGGTTGCGGCCGCGCGCGAGGCGGTGGAGGCGGGGGTGGATGTGGATGGGCTGGTTGCGCTGGCGCGCGTTCGGCCACCGCAGCTCGCGCTTCCCGCTTCAGCAGAGGCAATGCACCCATCACCGGCCGATCTTCCACCAGAAGATCGAACGCCGTCGCAACGGCCGGTCATTGCCGTGGCCCGCGACGAAGCTTTCAGCTTTTTGTATCCCGACAACCTGGAGCTGCTGGAGGCGGCCGGCGCAGCGCTGGCCTGCTTCAGCCCGTTGCATGACGAGCGACTCCCCGATCGCACCGGCGCAGTCATCTTGTGCGGCGGCTTCCCCGAGCTATATGCCGCGCAACTGGCCGGCAACGCGGCTATGCGGGCGGCCATTGCGCAGGCCGCGGCAAACAGCATGCCGATTTACGCCGAATGCGGCGGGCTGATGTATCTGTGCGAGGCACTGGTGGACCAGGCAGGCGCCATCCACCCCATGTGCGGAGTGCTGCCCGGCCGCTCGGTCATGACTGCACGGCTGACCCTGGGCTATCGTCTGGCTCGCGCGCCGCGGGACAACTGGTTGTGGCGCCGCGGTGAGACCATCCGCGGCCACGAGTTTCACTACTCGACCTGGCAGAAGCCCGACCAGGGGCCGGAGCCAGCCTACACCCTGCTGCCGGTGCGCTATCAGAAGGAAGCGCAGCCCGACGGCGCACAAGTGCACAACGTGATCGCTTCTTACCTGCACCTCCACTTCCTGAGCAAGCCGGAGCTGGCGGCGCGGTTCGTGCAGGCGGCCCGCCGATGGTCGAGCGCCGGCCAATCCGAAGGTCACCCATGAAACCAATGAAAACCTCACGCGATCGAGAAACCGTTGAACCCCCTATCGGGCTGATGCCCGGCGTACGCCTGTATCGCTTGCCGACCGTCCTGCACGTCGAGAGCGAACATGCGCTGAGCTGTCTCAGCTCGGCCGTTCTGGGGGGCGGCTTGTTGCGCACACATCACATCCTCAACTTAGGCGTGCCGGCCGACTATCAATGCGGCAACCATCTGGCCGACCTGCAACACGCTGCGCGGCAGCGCAACATCATCGGCCCGTTCGTCGGCATGCTCACGGCCGCGCGCATTGCGGATGCTCAAGTGGTCGTCGAACGCGATGATGTTGCAACGGTGGCCGCCATCGTCACGCTGGGCATCAGCCATCCGACCGCCGCCGGTGTAAGCCAGAGCGCCCGGCGCGCCGGCCCAGGCACGATCAACACCATCGTGCTGGTAGACGGCAAATTGTCGCCCGCCGCGCAGGTGAATGCCGTAATCACGGCAACCGAGGCCAAGAGTCTGGTCATGGCCGAGTGCAGTGTGCGCACGCCCGAAGGCCACCTGGCCAGCGGCACCGGCAGCGATGCGCTCGTCGTCGCCAGCACCGAACGCGGCGCGCACTTTGAATACGGCGGCCCGATCTCACACGTTGGCGCAATGATCGGCCGGGCGGTGCGCGCCGCGACGCTCAATGCGGTGTTCGTGTGGCACGCGCGCCGGCAAACCGCCCAAACCGAGCACATCGCCACATCCGGTTAACCCCAGAGGAAGGACGATGATGACAAACATGGAACCGACCGACTCGACCGAGTCTCGACCTACCGACCGCTTCGGCATCGAGCTGGCCAACACGCCTCTGCGCAGCGACCCCGAACGCGAAGCCAAGCGCAAAGCCGCGCGAGACAGCCACCGGCCCAAAGGCCTGGTGATCGTCAACACCGGCAAGGGCAAGGGCAAGACGACAGCTGCGCTGGGCATCCTGTTGCGGGCTTGGGGCCGCAACATGCGCGTCGGCGGCGTGCAATTCTTCAAGCACGAGAAGTCGTCCTACGGCGAGCTGAAGGCCCTGGAGAAGATGGGCATCGCGCTGACGCCCATGGGCGACGGCTTCACGTGGACGAGCAAAAACCTGGACGAGACGCAGGCCAAAGCCCTGCACGGGTGGGAGGTAGCCAAGCAGAAGATCGCCAGCGGCGAATACGACGTGTTCCTGTTGGACGAGTTCACCTACGTGATGCACTTCGGCTGGCTGGATGCCAACGAAGTAGTGGCCTGGCTGGCCGCGCACAAGCCTCCCATGACCCACGTCATCATCACCGGCCGCGACGCGCCCGAAGCGCTGATCGCGTTCGCCGATCTGGTCACCGAGATGCGCGAGGTGAAGCACCCCTACCGCGATCAGGGCATCCGCGCCCAACCCGGTATCGAGTTCTGAGATGGGCACGGCTCAACCTGAGGACTGGATGTATGAGACTCTGGCCGAGCGCTACGCCCTCGATCAGGAGGCACAGGCCTTCTTCCGCCGCAGCAATCCCTGGGCGCTGCGCGAGATCATCCAGCGCCTGCTGGAGGCAATACAACGCGGCCTGTGGCAGGCCGATGAGGACATGCGCCGGCGCCTGCTGGATGCGCTGGCCGAGCTGAGCGGCGACCTGGAGGGCTTCATGGACCGCGCGTGGATGTTGAGCCGAGAACCGCAAACCGAATACCGAGAGGTCAAGGCATGACGACGCTCACGCTCATTCGTCACGCGCGCAGCGTCCACAATGCTGACGGACGTATCCAGGGCCGCACCGATTCGCCGCTGGACGATGTCGGTCGGGCGCAAGCGGTAGCCCTGGCACAGGCGCTGGCCGATTGCGCCTTCGATCTGCTGCTGACTAGCCCGCAGTCGCGCGCGCTGGAAACCGCAAACGCCATCGCCGCACTCCACCCGTCGCTACCCGTGCGCGTGGACGATCGGCTGCGCGAACACGACGCCGGCGATTTCACCGGCCTCGATGCAGACCAGATGCGGGCGCGCACCCACTCCGGCGCAACCGATCTACATGTACTCGAATGGCAATCGCCCAACGGCGAAGATGCGGTTCAACTGCGGGCGCGCGTGCAGTCACTGCTGGGTGACATTCAGGCGTCACACCCACGCGATGCGCATCTCGTCATCGTTTCACACGGCACGGTGCTGAATGCGCTGTTGCTGCTGGCGCTGAGGTTACCGCCCACATCGCGGCAGGTGTTCTCCTTCGACAACGCCTCGATTAGCGAACTGGCCTGGCAGGATAGCTATTGGCGGGTGCGCCGGTTAAATGTTTGTCCTTCTGTGGCGCACGAAGGGCTATCATGATCCTGATCGCCTTTTTGCTGGATGCGCTGTTCGGCGAGCCGCCGACACGCCTGCATCCGGTGGTGTGGATGGGTCAACTGCTCCGATACATGCAAGCCCATCTGCCCAGGACGTTCATCGCAGGTGCGGCAGCCTGGCTGTTTGGCGCATCGCTCGTCACCGGCGCCGCCTGGCTGTTGCAATCCATCGCCGGCGCTTTCTTGCCGCCGATGCTGGCGACCGTTGCGATGGGCATCATGCTCAAGCCGCTTTTTGCGTGGCGTGCGCTGCGCGCAGCCGTGTTGGAGATCGCTTGCGCCGAGACGCTGGACGAGAAGCGGCGCCTGTTGTCGTGGCATCTGGTCAGCCGCGACACGCGCAACCTGAGCGCGGGCGAGGTGAACGGCGCGACGATTGAATCGCTGGCCGAGAATCTCTCCGACTCGCTGGTTGCGCCGTTGTTGTATGGTGTAGTGGGCGGCCTGCCGCTGGCCGCGCTCTACCGCTTCGCTAACACTGCCGACGCCATGTGGGGCTACCGCACGCCGGAGCTGGAGCGGTTCGGCAAATGGGCGGCCCGCGCCGATGACGTGCTGAACTTCGTGCCGGCCCGGCTGACGGCGCTCCTATTGTTGGCGATGGCTCAGCCGCTGGGTCTGGACGCGCGCAGTGCCTGGCGCGTGTGGCGGCGCGATGGGCGCCGCACGCCCTCGCCGAATGCCGGCCAGCCGATGAGCGTGGCGGCCGGCGCGCTGCGGGTCAACCTGACCAAGCGCGGGCTGTACTCGCTCGGCAGCGAATTTCCCTTGCCCGATGACGCAACTGTGACGCGAGCGCTGCGCTGGACGACCGTCACCGCATGGGTTGCCGTGCTGTTGGCTCAGGCCGCAGAATATGTGTTGGTGCAGGCACGCTATGCCTAATCACATCGCTCGAACGGCATAGATGACAGCGATGACAACTCCGGCCAAAGCGAGCGCACGAAATATGAAGATAGCGATTCGGTTTTTCACCCTAACAAGCAACAAAAACCCAGCACCAAGGACGATGGCAGCGATAGCAATCTCGATGCCAGCGCGTGGCCAGACCAGCAGGTGGGTGGACACCACACCGAGAATCGCCATCACAACCGTTAGAAGTCGTCGTGGGATTCGATCGCTGACATGAGCAAATAGCGGTGTGACGCGGTGCGCCATCAGTATGGTGATAACGAGGAGCAACCAACCGAACGCATTCGCTGCGTCGTTCAGGCTCAACGTTGACGGGCTGACTTGTAAGCGATCTGACAGTGAATTGATGAAATAGACTGTGATGAGAAAGATCATCAGCAGCGGCGTGATTTGCACGCGGAAGTTACGAATGTTGCGCATCTTACAAGTCAAGCTCAGCAACTGCAACGGTTGCATTGGTCACATTCGTAACAGGCGCTGCCAGCCATTGAACAAGTAAGCGCCATCATCGCACAGGCAAATGGATCGCCCTGTCCACAGAATATTGCCCAAAATGCATATATCATCCCATAAATTGCACAAGCTGAACACGGACCACTGCAGTCCTTGGTTGTGACCTCACCCCCAATTGTTGTGGACGCGCCACCAGATACGGCTGATGCTCTGACCTGTAACTGTTCGAGACGGTTTGCTAGATTTCCTGATTGCTCATTTAAGCTGATGGCCTCAATCTCACCAGTTGCCTTTGAAACATAGACAGCGTTAGCCGCGCTGACTGCAGCCACATGAGTCAGTTCGCTTTGACTATTCGCGTCTCTTGAAGACGTCCATAGCACATTGGCAATGAACTGATCGCCTGCATTTGACCTAAGTTGTATTAGCAAGATTCTTGATGTCATGCCATCCACGACCATCTGCCATCCTGACAATACGGACGATTTCAGCTCATCGCCTTGAGCTAAGAACGTTGCCAACACAACATACTTGGCGTCAACGGTTGCTGCAGCAAAGAGCATGACCGTCTCATCTATGCTTAGGTGCTGGTAGCTGGTCCGGTCTTGCAAGTCGTTGATGGAAAGCTTGTCGTTAACGACGAAAGGCGCGGACGGTTCACCGCTCTGGCCCATCGTTGTTTCTGGCTCAAGGATAGTAAATCGCGCAAATAACGCACCTAAACCAGCGCTGGCAACTTTAAGAACATTTCGTCGAGACGTTTTTCGTTTCATGGTTTGTTCCTCCTACCTGCCGCTACTCTTCAATTGAAGATTTGAAGAGCGAACGTGACTAAACTTGAGCTTCTTGTCACGCAACATAGATCGCCGGTCTGGAGATCCATATCATGTTGCTGACAAAAACCTCCAGTTGCCCAGTTGAAAACTTTCAGACACAAGGACACGCTCAGCGATGAGCGTTGTAAACGACAGACTGGACGCGGCCTTCACGGTTTTGGCAGGCGGGCTTGACCGAGCGAACCGCATCACCGAATTTGCGTTTGATGACCGAGTTGACGGTTTCGTTCTTCCAACAGAATAGTAAGTTTATTTCCAGGACGCTGCATAGGTTAAGAATCCATACTGCAGTCAATATCGCCGGGACTAAGAGGCTATTTAGGCTGATCGGACTTGGTGATGTTGGCAGATCGATCACGGACATGCATCCACACAGTGCAGACACCACGAGAATGCCCATCAGGGCCAAATTGCGATACACCATTTGCCACTTCGATCCATGGCAGGATCCTGCCCAGCAATGTCGCAAATGCAGGTGGCACCAACCCGTAGCCGAGAATAGCTTGGCTGAATAGTTGTGCACCTGTTTTCAGCTTGACAACTCCCGCTAAAAGCAGTATCGCGCCAACGAGAGTGCGCCCTATCGTTGCTATGAGAATGAAAACAGCCTCGAACAACATGTCCCAGCCAAGCATTTGCGGTGGATCATAGTGAACGCCTTACCTGACTACAAGATGCATGCACTACGATTTGAATGGTGCATCACGCTCAGCTGCACTATCGTCTCCGATCCATCCGAGATGGTGTGCTCGGTGAACTGCTTCTCTGCGGCTGTGCACGTGCAACTTCTCCAGGATCCGTTGCGCTTGGTTGCGCACCGTATTGGTTGCGATGCCCGATTCCGCTGCGATTTGCTGGGAGGTCTTGCCCTCGCCGATTTTCCGTAACACGCGCAGCTCACATTCGGTCAGCGGATTGATTTCCTCCAGCGAGCGTTGGAGCAATGAGTGGCCCATCCGAACGACTGTTAGCACGCTGAGGAGCTGTTCCGGGCTGGCTTCGACGGGCAGACATGCGCTCACGCCCAGCCGCGCTGCATCAGCTTGCAGAATGGGGTTGGCAAAGTCTTCGCTGATGAAAATGACGCGCACCACCACCGCTTGCTTGTATGCCCACCGGCAGGCAGCGAATCCATCGCGCGTGGAGATCAACGGGCCGATGACGAGGATCGCTTGATCGCACGTGTTCAGCTTGTCAGCCAAGCCAACGAGTTCTTTCAGGCTGCAGACTCTGCCAAGAACGCGATAGCCGTCGTCGCCCAGTAAGCGGGCGCATCCTTGGACAAACAATGGACTGCGGTCGATCAGAATGATGGGAGTCGAATGTAAGGCGTTTGCCGGCGCCTTGTCTTCCAAAGGCTTCTTACGCCATGGCATTGCCCCCTCCCCGTAAACGCCCCTGCATGATTCACCTCCTGCAATAGAAAGACGCAAGTTGGTGATGGCTGCGATGGTCGTCGCCGCGGTTTGTTGACGAAGTGCGTGCTTACCTTTCAACGCAGATTCAAATGCAAGCTTCGCCACATGTCAAGAAGCGCTGAACATGTAACTGTTCAGGGTTGTGGCAAAAACCTGAGCGGTGCTAGATTCGGCGGCATAGACGCGCAGACCTGGATCGCCGAAC
This sequence comes from Candidatus Roseilinea sp., assembly GCA_025998955.1. NCBI lineage: Bacteria > Bacillati > Chloroflexota > Candidatus Thermofontia > Candidatus Roseilinea > Candidatus Roseilinea sp. Next base: position 736,195 of record AP024676.1, on the reverse strand, counting down.
TGGAAGCCGAGATCGCCAAGCTGCGGGCGATGATCGAACAGCTGCGCGAGGAGAACGCGGCATTACGAGCGGAGAACGAGGCGATACGTGAGGGTGAGGGGGCGAAGTCGACGCCGAGGTTCGTCAAGCCGAACACACACCAGGAGAAGGGCGATCGGCGGCGCAAGATGCAGCGGCAGCGGGCGGCAGAACCGAGCGCACAAGCGGTACGGCGGCGCAAGACGCCGACGGAGATTCGGCGTCTTGCGTTGGATTGCTGCCCGGACTGCGGGTATGTGCTGCGGGGGAGAGCGTGGCGCGGCGACGGCAGGTGATCGATCTACGACACGCGCATGGCACTGCAGACGCTGTTCGCCCCCTGGGCTGCCCAGGGCAAGTCCGCGCGCGCCGAGTGTCAGGCGATGCTCGCGCGCGCGTTACGGCCTTTACCGCAAGCCTGAACTCTTACCCGAACATGTCTCCGGAGCACGTTTGGCACTGTAACAATCTCACGACGCAGGTTATATTCGCCCGGCAACAGTATGATTGAGATGAAAATGCGCCCAGCAACGGCTGACCTATTTATCCACGGCGGCCCGCAAGGCCCCGACGACGCGCTGCTCGACTTCAGCGTGAGCACCAATCCACTCGGCCCCAACCTCGGGTTGGTGCAGGTATGGCGTGATGCGCCGCTCGATCGCTATCCCGACCCACACTACACTCGGGCGCGGCAGGCTCTGGCGGCGTGGCACGACTGGGACCCCGAAGGTGTAGTGCTCGGCGTGGGCGCCAGCGAGTTGCTCCACCGCCTGGCGCGTCTGCTTGTCCGCCCCGGGGAGACGGTGCTTTGCCTCGGCGCCCCCTTCGGCGAGTTTGCGCGTGGGGTGGCCCTTCAAGGTGGGCGGTTGCGTGTGCTACCCCGGGACGACAATGGGCTGCGCGCCTGTCTGGACGCGAAGGATGCGCGCGTGCTCTACCTCTCCAATCCGCACAACCCCACCGGCCACTACCTCGACCTCAATCGGCTGCGCGCCTTCGACGGCGTGGTGATCGCCGACGAGGCTTATCTGCCCTTTGTTGCCGATCCAATTGCCGTCTCGCCGTGGCCGGGCCTGGTGCGGGTGCACTCGCCGGGCAAGGCACACGGCCTGCTGGGGATGCGCATGGCTTATGCGCTGGCCGAGCCATCGCTGGCGCGCCGGCTGCGCGACCTGCAGCCGGCTTGGGCCATCCCTTCATCGCTGGCAGCCGCGCTGGAAGCGTTGCCGACGCAGGGGGACTTTCTGGCGCAGACCTTGCCGACGGTGCGTCAATGGGCACGCACCCTGTCCCGAACCCTGAGCGGCAGCGATGCCGGCCTGCACTTCTTTACCGTGAACGTTGGGAGCGCGGCTGAGGCTGTGGCAGCGTTACGCGAGTGGGGCATCCGCGTGCGCGATTGCACATCCTTTGGCCACCCTCACCTCGTGCGCGTCGCCACGCGCACACCGGAGGACAACCAGAAGCTGATCGAAGCATGGCAGACCCTTCAACTCCCCCACGCCGCTATAAGCCGATCATGATCATGGGCTGCACCAGCAGCGCGGGCAAGTCGTTCCTGGTCACGGCCCTGTGTCGTCATTTTGCCAATCGGGGCATCCGCGTGGCGCCCTTCAAGGCGCAGAACATGAGCAACAACGCCGCGGTCACGCCCGACGGCCTGGAGATCGGCCGCGCCCAATACGTGCAGGCGCTGGCTGCGCGCGTCAAGCCGGAGGCGCGCATGCAGCCGGTGCTGCTCAAGCCCCAGGGCGACACCCACTCGCAGGTCGTCGTGCTGGGCCGCTACGACCCGGTCATCACCGCCACGCCGTGGCTGGCGCGCAAGCCGTTGCTGTGGGACGTGGTGCGCGAGAGCCTACATGCGCTGTTGCGCGACTTCGAGCTGGTGGTGATCGAAGGCGCCGGCAGCCCGGCCGAAGTGAACCTGCGCGATAGCGACATCGTCAACATGCGCGTGGCGTTGGAGGCAAACGCCGACGTGTATCTCGTGGCCGATATTGACCGCGGCGGCGCTTTTGCTCACTTGCTCGGCACTTTCTTGTGCCTGGAGCCGCGTGAGCAAGCATTAATCAAAGGCTTCGTGTTGAACAAGTTTCGCGGCGATCCGGCGCTGCTGGGCAACGCCATGGACTGGCTGCGCGAGCGCACCGGCGTGCCCACCGTGGCCATCGTGCCGATGATTCCCCATATGTTGCCCGAAGAAGACGACATTCAGGCCATCGCCCGGCGTGGCGCGCCTTGCAAGGCGCAGGTCAGGCTGGCGCTGCTGACCTACCCCTACGCAAGCAACTTCGACGAGTTCGATCCGCTGCTGCACGAGGAGGGCGTAGCGCTGGTGCCGGTGCGCGAGCGCGAACCGCTAGATGATTACGACGCGATCCTCCTGCCCGGCAGCAAGAACACCGTTGCCAGCCTCAGGTATCTGCTGCGCACCGGCTTGGCCGCCGAGATCACCCGCGCGGCCCGGCACGGCGTGATGATCTACGGCATCTGCGGCGGCATGCAGATGCTCGGCATCGCGCTGCGCGACCCTCACCATCTAGAAGACGGCGACATGGCCGGGCTAGGCCTGCTGGACGTGACTACCGAGCTGTTGCCGCACAAGATCACTCGCCAGCGCACCGCGCGCTGGCTGGAGGGCGGCGAGGTGACCGGCTATGAGATTCATCACGGCATTACTCATGCGGGCAGCCGCGCCCGGCCTCACCTCGGCGACAACCTGGGTTGGCAGCAGGACAACGTCATCGGCGTGTATCTGCACGACATCTTCAAGAACACAGCCTACCGGCAGTGGTGGTTGTCGTCCTTGGGCTGGCGCGGCCAGGCACAAGATTGGCACGCCCGGATGGACGCAGAACTCGATCGCGTGGCGCGGGAAGTAATGGCGTGTGGATGGGTCAACTTGCTCTCTTGCCGCGCTTGACCTGTTTGGAGTGCGCCGGCTGCCCATGGCGCAGCCAACGGGGCCAACCGGCAACTGCACCCGGCTGAACGAATGAACAGCGCTCAACGCGTTCGCACACGTTGAGCGCTGCCGCCACATCACGGCTTGCTCACTGCCGGCGCAAATACCAGCGCGCCCGGCCGCGTCCAGAACCCGCCTTGCAGCGTGTAGCTCCCGCCGCTCAGCGTCGCACCTGCATCGGCCTGACCGACCGTCCCGCCCAGGCTGTAGCCGCCACCCGTGCTGAACGTCGCCCCGCCGCTATCAATCGTGTTCCACGTCAGGTCGTAGCTGCCACCCGTCTGCGCTACAGCAACACCGGCGCTCAGCAAGAGCAGCGCCGCAAGAAGACTGAATATGCGCTTCATGGCCTGTCTCCTTATGGGCTTTGCACTTCTACCGTCCGCACGAAGGCGACCCAGCGCACAGGGTTAGCGCTGCTGATAACTTCAATCTTCAGCGCGTCACTGGTGTCATCGGCGCTGATGCTCGCGTTCCAGCCCACAGTCTCTATATTTGCCAGAGGCACAACCGGTATGCCGACATACGCGGTGGTTCCGCCGACATTTTCTATCGTTCCGAGAATTTGAAAGCCGGCAGATTCGCCGTTCGCAGCCCGCCCGACGATCATGGCGTGGAAGACGATGGTACGCCCCGGCGCGATGGTCAACCGCTGACCCACACCATCCAGGAACAATTCAGCCGAACCGCTGGTGCTAACACCTCGCAAGACATAGACGGACGTTTGCGCGTCGCCGGCGGCGGCAAAGCTGCCAGACGCGTAGGCCATCTCGCCATGGTGCGTGGCGGCTGCGCCCGACCCGCCGGGGATGGTGGCAAATAGGCCTGCTGGCAGTGTTCTGAAAGCCCCCGCCGATAGTAGCGCTGGAGCTACTCGCAGTGTTACTACCGCCCCCGCCAACGGTGCTGCCGTTGCCACTAGCGACATTTTCACGGCCCCCACCAACGGTGGCGTAGTCGTTACTAGCCGTGTTGATAAAACCGCCACCAATGGTGGCGGCTAAACTACCGGCGCTGTTCTCTTCGCCCCCACCAACAGAAGCGAAGGAGTTGCCGGCAGTATTGTTTCTACCCCCGCTCACTGTGCCATAGTTACCGGTCACACGGTTGATATTCCCATTCGCGCCCCCGCCGCCGATCGTTGCGCCCACCACGCCGCCCGTCACCTGGTTGCCGTGGTAGCCGCCGATCAGGTTCGGGCTGGTCGCGTTCTGCTGCGTCCACAGCCCCGGCAGCGCCAGCGCGTGCGGTGTCGGCGTCAGCGCCTGCCGCGGGCTGAGTGCCGTATAGCTTCCACTCCCCGCCGGGCAGCGCACACCGATCGCCAGCCAGCGCGCCTGGCCATTGAACGCGTCTGCCCCAAAGTCCAGGTTGCCGATCGTGAAGTAGCCCGCGCTCACGCCCACGTTCGTCTTCGTCTGCGTGCTGCCCACCTGTGTCCCCGCGTTTGCATCGTCATACAGCTTGAACTCGAAGTCGCAGGCCCCGTTCGCCGGCACGCCGCTGTTGGTCAGCCGTCCTTGATAGGTGAATGCCGTGCCCACATCCGCCAGCGCCACCGCGCTGCCTTGTGGTGCGACCGGCGGCTCGACTTGCGCCCGGCTGTTGTTCAACCCTAACGTCAGCGTCAATCCGGCGACCACGCCCGGCGCGGCCATTGTCTTGTAGGTTCGCCCTTTCATTGCTCTTGTGTGTTGCGCGATCAATTGCTATTCCCCCGTTCACGTGACGGTCATCCCTCGACAACTAGATGCCACACGTGCGCCGCCGGAGGAAATGCTTATTGCGTGATGCGGGCAACCTGTCGCCGGTTGTTTCCCTCGGTCACTCACTCCTATGCTGCAATAGTCCCTCCTTTTGACCTTTGCGTCCTTGGATGATCGCCCACGCGCCTGGGAGCATGAGCGCGGCCAGCACCGCCTTGAGCGCATCTCCCGGCAAGAAAGGGAGCAGGCCCACGGCCATCGCGCGCTCCCAGCCAACCGTCTGGGCAAGCCACGGCAACCCTAGTAAGTAGATCACCGCGTTGCCCAGCGCCATGGCAAAGAGCGTGCTGAGGAAGCGCCGATCCCAGCCGCGCTCGCTGAGCCAACCGGTCAGCGCGGCAGCAAATACGAAGCCGATCAGATAGCCACCGGTCGGGCCGATCAGGCGCGCAATCCCCGATGCCCCACCGGCGAAGAAGGGCAACCCGGCTGCGCCCTGCAACAAGTAGGCGACCAGCGCCAACGCCCCGCGACGCCAGCCAAGCGCTGCACCGACCAGCAGTACGCCGAACGTCTGTCCGGTGATCGGCACCGGTTGAAGCGGGATGGTGAATTGTGACATCAGCGCCACCAGCCAGCTCCCGAGCAGGATCAGCGCGAGGTCGTACCCCAGTCCAACGCGCGGCAGCAGCTTGTGGGCTAAGGTGGGATATGAGAGGATAGTCACCGGTCCGGCCTTAACAAGGGACAACGCTGCTCATTGGCACTACGGATTGGGAATCTCGGTGTCACATTGCTGCTGCGCGCAAGGCCTCGGCACGGTCGGTGTGCTCCCAGGGCAGATCTACATCGGTGCGGCCGAAGTGTCCATAGGCAGCCGTTTGGCGGTAGATCGGCCGGCGCAGGTTCAGATCGCGGATGATCGCGCCGGGGCGCAGGTCGAAGACTTCCCGGATCGCTTTGATGATCTTCTCGTCGCTCACCTTGCCGGTGCCGAACGTCTCGACGTTGATCGAGAGCGGGCGGGCCATGCCGATGGCGTAGGCGACCTGGACCTCGCAGCGGTCGGCGAGTCCGGCTGCCACGACGTTCTTCGCAACCCAGCGGCAAGCATACGCCGCCGAGCGGTCTACTTTGGTCGGGTCTTTACCGCTGAACGCGCCGCCGCCGTGTCGCCCCATGCCGCCGTAGGTGTCCACGATGATCTTGCGGCCGGTCAGGCCGGCGTCGCCCATCGGCCCGCCGACGACGAAACGGCCGGTCGGGTTGGTGTAGATCTTGATCTTGCCGTTCAGCATCTCCGGCGGCAATGCCGGCATGATGATGCGATCGGTGACCGCCTGGTTGATTTCTTCCTGGCTGACTTCCGGCGCATGCTGGGTGCTGACCAGCACGGTGTCAATGCGCGCCGGCTTGCCGAAGCGATATTCCACGGTCACCTGGGTCTTGCCGTCGGGCCGCAGCCAGGGCAGCTCGCCGCTTTTGCGCGCCTCGCTCAGCCGCCGCGCGAGCCGGTGGGCGAGTGCAATCGGCATTGGCATTAGCTCCGGCGTCTCGTTGCAGGCAAACCCGAACATCATGCCTTGGTCGCCGGCGCCGATGCGTTCGATCTCGTCCTCGCTGCCGCCGTCGCGCACCTCGAGCGCCGCGTCCACCCCCTGAGCGATGTCCGGCGACTGGCTGGCGATAGCCACCTGCACGCCGCAGGTGTTGCCGTCGAACCCTTTATCGGAGCAGTCGAACCCGATCTCTTTGACGACCTGGCGCACCAGTTGGTCGAAGTTGATGAAAGCGCGCGTCGTGATCTCTCCAAGGCACAGCACGAAGCCGGTCTTGACCGCGGTTTCACACGCCACGCGGCTCAGTGGATCCTGCGCCAGGCAGGCGTCGAGCACCGCATCCGAGATCTGGTCGCACATCTTGTCGGGATGCCCTTCCGTCACCGATTCGGAGGTGAAGAAGAGCTGGGGTGAGTTCATGAAGCTATTCACGTTGTGTTCTCTCTCGCTTGTTCTCTAACCTCAGGCGCCTTGCCGGACGTCTGAGCCGATTCCTGTATTGTTCGACAAAAGAACCGCCCTCTTGCACTCGCGAGGAGACAAGAGGGCGTGAGCATTTCGCACTGCGTCCGCCTCTCATCTTCCAGTCATCCTGCCGGACTTGGCACCGTTTCAGGTTTTGGACTGCAAATACGCTACCGAGCATGTGCGCCGGTTGCTATCCCCAGTTTTGCCATCCTGAAGGTTGCCGAGGCTTCACAGGGCCGGTCCCTCCGCCTCTCTGGATAAGAGTGCGCAACTAACCTGATTTTACCTTCTCGATTCTGACGGCAGTGAAGAATAACGACGCGACACACTCTTGTCAAGACTCGGCGCGTCGCGCGATCAAGCGCCGCTCCCGCAAAAATAGTCGCGCGCAATACAATCGGCTGCATGAAGGGCATCGCGCATTTTGCCTCCGGCCTGTGCGCTGCCTCGTTTGTGCCGGGCGTGGTTGAACAGGCTGCCCAAGGCAGCTTGCTCATCGCGCTGGGTGGGGCGTGCGCGATGTTGCCCGATACATTCGATTTCCGCTTCGCCAAGTTCGTCGAGCGCCGCGACGCCGACATCATCCCTGACCGCGATCATCCCGATCCCCAGGCGCTGGCCGATGCATTCGCGCACCAGTTCGCCCTGGTCACGCCGGATCGCCCGCGCATCGTGCAGTTTCATCCCTTGCGCCTGGGCGTGGTGGATTGGGTGACCTACGCCTTTCACTTCGACGTGAATCGGGGTGACGTGGTGGTGACGATGAACGGCATCGAGGCCCGCGCCCACGTCGGCAAGCTGGATTACCAGTATGACGGCGCGCTAGAGGTCATCGAGCTGGGCGGGCCGTCACTCAGGCTGTCGCAAGGTGCGAACGGCTACCAGGTCGAGTTCTTGCCCTGGCATCGCCAATGGTCGCACTCGCTGGTGCTGGCCGTCGTCCTCGGTGCAGCGCTGGCGCTGCTGATCGGTCCGATTGCCGGCCTGGTCGGCGGGTTGGGCTACGCGGTGCATGTGCTGGAAGACCAGCTCGGCTACCTCGGCTCCAACCTGTTCTGGCCGTTCACGCGCCGGCGCTTCGACGGCATGAAGCTGCTTCACTCCGGCGACGCCATTCCCAACATCGTCACGGTCTGGCTGTCGTTGACCTTGCTATTGCTGAACCTGGATCGCGCGCGCGACCTGCCCTTGATCGCGACCGGGCCCTTCCTCGGCTTCGCCGTGGTTTTGCCGGCTGTGTTGCTGATCGCCATCTACGCGCGGCGCAAGTGGCGCCGTTACGCGGCGTCGTTGCAGGCAGAACGCAGCCGCGACGTGCTCGCGGAAGGCAAGGACGCGGTCGGCTGAGTCAGTCGAACTGCGTCGGCACACTGGCGGCGCACAACACCAGCTCCTGCGCGGCGCGCACACTGCGCATGATCTTGGCGAAGTTACCCTTCAGCTTGAGCTGGTTGGTCATGAGTGCCTTGATGGGATCAATTTCGCGGTTGATGACGCGACGCCAGTTCTTGGCCGGCGCCCAGATACGAAACTCGGGGTTGCGTTCGCTCTCGTCTTGCGCCAGGAACGCCTCGCGGCACTCGCCGTGCCACAGATCGAGGTACATCAGCTTGCGTTCGCCGTCGGGCTGGCCGGCTTCCGGCTCGACGATGAACCAGAAGTCGCCTTCCCACGTCTTGGCGGCTTCGCGATAGGCGGCGCTGGCGTTGATCGCGTCTTTGAACGCGGCTACCCATTCCGGTGTCGCAAACGGGATGCTCATCGGTGAAATTCTACTGGTCACGCCTCGACGCCCCGGCCGGGGCTGCGGGTTGCCCAACGCCGTGCTCACCGCACGGCATTGCTACTCGACCCGCCTGTTGGCCCATTGGGCCATGGGCAGCAGGGTCAGCAGATCGCTCGCCAGCATGCCGGCGTCGCCGTGCGCTTTGCGCCAGCGCTCGCCCGCTGCGCCGTGCAGGTATGCGCCGCACACGGCTGCGTCGAACGGCGACAGACCCTGCGCCAGCAAGCCGGCGATGCAGCCGGCCAGCACATCGCCCGTCCCCGCCGTCGCCATGGCCGGATTGGCGAAGGGCAACACCACACCGCGATGGCCCGGCGCGGCGATTACCGTGTGCGCCCCCTTGAGCACGACGACGTGCCCCCAGGCATCGGCATACCTCAGCGCGTTGCCGATGCGGTCGGACTGAATTTCGGCGATTGTGGTCTGCGCCAGCCGCGCCATCTCGCCTGCGTGTGGTGTGAGGATAGTCATCGCGGGCAAGCGCACCGGCCAATCAGGCATGTGCGCCAGCGAGTTGAGCGCGTCGGCGTCGCACACCAGCCCCTTCGATTCGACGCGCCCCGACTTGAGCGCATCGAGTAGGCCGGCGATGAACTCGCCTGTCTCGTGCGCCTGGCCGATGCCGGGACCCAGCACCAGTGCCGCACCGCCCTTGACCCCTGCGAGCCATGCGTTGATCCGCGGCAACGCTACAGGCACGTGCCGGTCGGTCGTCTCGGGCAGCGTGATGAAGATTGCTTCGTTGCACGCTGCGGCCACGCTCGGCTTGATTGCTTCCGGCACGGCCAGCGCAACCAGCCCCGCGCCAACGCGATAGGCCGCCCGCGCGGCCAGCCCCGGCGCGCCGATGTAATCGCCGCAACCACCGACGACGGCCACTCGGCCAAACGTGCCTTTGTTCGCGTCGAGTTTCCGCGAGGGCAAAAGCGCGCGCACCAGCACATCATCAGCGAGTTGGAGATTAGAGATGGGAGATGGGAGATCAGCGAGCAATCTCCAATCTCCCATCTCCAATCCCTCGATGCCGATCGGCACGACCACCAACTCACCACATGCGCCTGCTGCCGGGAAGCAATAGTGCCCGCGCTTCGGCGCATGAAAGGTGATCGTCAGGTCGGCGGACACGGTTGCCGGATCGAGCGCGCCGGTGTCATAGTTCATACCGGTCGGCCCATCGAGCGCAATCACGAGCGGACGCGCAGAAAGATCCCCTTGTCTCCCTGTCTCCCCGTCTCCCTGTCCCCTTGTCTCCTTGTCTCCTTGTCCCCTTGTCTCCCTGTCCCCTTGTCCCCTTGTCCCCTTGTCCCCCCGTCTACGCCAGGCCACCTCGCGCAACACCTCACGCAACGTGCCCTCGACCGGCCGCGATACACCGGTGCCCAGCAAAGCATCCACGATCACGTTTGCGTGCGCCACCATCTGATGCAGCACGCGCAAGCGCATATCGTTCTGCGCATTGGCCATGAAGATGCCTTGCGCGTGCGCTGCGGCATGGACCGGATCGTCTTCGCCGCGCGGCTTGAGCAGATAGCACTGCACGGTCACGCCGGCCTTCGCCAGCGCTGTCGCACACACCAAGCCGTCGCCGCCGTTGTTGCCCGGACCTACCAGCACCAGCACGCGCGGGCTGGCGACCTGGAACGCGCTCAGACGCTGCAAGATCACCGCCGCCGCGCCGTTGCCGGCGTTTTGCATCATCTGCGCATAGCTCAACCCGTGCGCATCGGCGAGGCGTTCGACCTCGCGCATCTCCGCAACCGAGAGGATTTCCATACGGTCAAGCTTTTATCCTCTCATCACTTGTTGCCCACCGCTCAGCTCAACAGCGCCATGGCTTCTTCCACCACGTGCTCGACGGTAAAGCCGAGGTTCTTGTAGACGTCTTTGAAAGGCGCAGAGGCTCCGAAGCGATTATCGAGCGCGACGAAGCGGACGAGCGGGCCGGTGTAGCGCTCCCAGCCCTGCGACACGCCGGCCTCAACCACAACCTTCGGTAGGTCGAACGGCAGCACCGCCTGGCGATATGCCGCGTCTTGTCGGTCGAACAGCTCCCACGATGGGAAGGACACCACACGCGCCCGCACGCCTTTCTCGGCCAGCGTCTTCGCCGCGTCGAGCGCCAGGCTCACTTCGGAGCCGCTGGCGACGAGCGCGATGTGCGGGTCGTCCACGTCGTGCATCACGTATGCGCCGCGCTCGAAGCCCGCTTTCCTCGGCAAGATCGGCACGGGCTGGCGTGTGAGCAGCAACGCCACCGGCCCGTGCTTCCATTCGATGGCCACCTTCCACGCAGCGACCGTCTCGTTCGCATCGGCAGGGCGCAGGGTGAGCAAGTTCGGCATGGCGCGTAGGCTGGCCAATTGTTCGACCGGCTGGTGCGTCGGCCCATCCTCGCCCAGCCCGATGCTATCGTGCGTGAAGACGAAGATGGAGTGCGCCTCGCTCAACGCCGCCAAGCGAATGGCCGGGCGCATGAAGTCGCTGAAGCAGAAGAACGTTCCGCCGTAGGGGATGATCGCGCCGTGCAACGCCATGCCGTTCATGATGCCGGCCATGCCGTGCTCGCGCACGCCGTAGCGAATGTAGCGACCGCTAAAGTCGCCCTTCTGTAACGAAGCCGCGCCCTTGGGCAACGTGTTGTTCGACGGCGTGAGGTCCGCCGAGCCGCCGAGCAGCGTCGGCAGCTTGCCGATGATCGCGTCAATCACGGCGCCGCTGGCGGCGCGCGTCGCCATCGGCTTGGCAGCGGGATCGAAGACCGGCATCGCGTCGGCCCAGCCATCGGGCAGTCGGCCCTCGATGGCGTCTTGCAGCTCGCGGGCACAGTCGGGGTAGGCGCGACGATAGGCATCGAACTTCGCCTGCCATGTCGCCTCGGCTTGCGCCGCCCGCTCGCCGATCGCGCGCCAGGTCTGTAGCACATCCTCAGGGATGTAGAACGTCTTGTCGGGATCCATGCCATAGGCCAGCTTCGCCGCCCGGACTTCGTCCCAGCCGGGGGCGTCGCTATGTGCCTCACGCGTGCCCTGCCGATGGGGCATGCCCTTGCCGATGATGCTCTTGCACAAGATCAACGTCGGCTTGTCGGTCACGGCGTGTGCCTCGTGAATCGCCGCTTCGACCTCGGCCATGTTGTGCGCGTCAATGGTGATAGTGTGCCAGCCATAGGCCTCGAACCGCTTTGGCACATCATCACTGTAGGTCAGCGACGTAGGGCCGTCAATGGTGACGGCGTTGTCGTCGTAGAACCAGATCAGCTTGCCCAGGCCGAGGTGGCCGGCCAGCGACGCAGCCTCGTGGCTCACGCCCTCCATCAGGTCGCCGTCGCTGACGATAACGTAGGTGTAGTGATCTACGATATTGAATCCATCGCGGTTGTACTTCGCCGCCAGCCAGGCTTCGGCCAGCGCCATGCCGACGCTGTTGGCCGTGCCGCTACCGAGTGGGCCGGTGGTCACCTCGATGCCCGGCGTGAGATGGTTCTCCGGGTGACCTGGGGTAATGCTGCCGTATTGCCGGAAGCGCTTGATCTGATCGAGCGTCATCGCCTCGTAGCCGGTGAGGTGCAGAATGGCGTAGGGCAGCATCGAGCCGTGGCCGGCAGAGACGATGAAACGGTCGCGGTTGAACCACTTCGGGTTGCGCGGGTTGAAGCGCATGAATTTTGCGTATAGCACATAGGCCACGTCGGCCATGCCCAGCGGCATGCCGGGATGGCCGGAATTCGCCGTCTGCACAGCATCGAGTGTCAGCGTGCGAATGACGTTGGCGCAGGTTTGATCGAAGGATGTGAAATTGCTCATAGCGAGGTTTTATTGGTGGACGTCGCAGATTGTGTGCCGCAATGTTCGAACGACGGCGAGATTATAGCCAGCGTCCGTCGAGCAAACGTGAAGACGACGCCCTACCCACGCCGGCGAATGTATGCCGGGCGTCGGGCGCGGGAGACCGGCGCGTCCCTATAATCCGACGCACTTCGATGCTGCGCTGAAGCACACCGTTACTTCGCTTCAAGGAGATCGTGTTTTGTCGGCTCATCACCTCCCAGCAAGGCGCCTTACACGCAATTCATCCCCGCTGATCATAGCCGCCCTGGCTATCGGTGCGCTTATCCTGTACACCACACCACCGCACGCCACCGCAGCGCTCGGCCGTGCGGATGCGTCGCCCGCCGTCATCCCGCCCAATTCTCCGAGCGTGAGCATTGATTTCGAGGAAGTGGCGAGCGGCTTCACCCGTCCGGTGTTCGTCACCCACGCCGGCGACGCGCGATTGTTCGTCGTCGAGCAAAACGGCGTGATCAAGATCATCAAGAACGGCGCCGTGCTCGGCACACCGTTCTTGAGCCTGACGACGTTGGTGCGATGCTGTGGCGAAGAGGGCCTGCTTGGCCTGGCCTTCGAGCCGAACTACGCCACGACCGGCCGCTTCTACGTGTACTACACCAACAAGTCGGGCGACCAGGTGATCGCGCGCTACCAGGTCTCCGGCAATCCCGATGTCGCCGACCCCAACAGCGGGCAAATCCTGCTGACCATCCCCCACCCTGACTACGGCAACCACAACGGCGGCTGGTTGGGCTTCGGGCCGGATGGCAACTTATATGCCGGCGTTGGCGACGGCGGCGGCGGCGGCGATCCGTTCTGCGCCGCGCAAGACCCTGCCGACCTGCGCGGCAAAATCTTGCGCCTCAACGTCGTCAGTCAAGTGACCTACACCATCCCCGCCGGCAACGTCTTCACAACCACGCAGCGGCCGGAAGTGTGGGCGATCGGGCTGCGCAACCCGTGGCGCAATTCGTTCGATCGGCAAACCGGCGACCTCTACATCGCCGACGTTGGGCAAAATGCGCGCGAAGAGGTCAACTTTGCGCCGGCCAACTCGCCCGCCGGCCTGAATTTCGGCTGGAGTCAGTACGAAGGAAGCATTCCCTACAGCGACGGATCGAGCAATGCGGGTGCATTCGACTGCCCACCGAGCAATATTGCGCCCACCCCGCCGATCACCGACTATGGCCGCAGCCTGGGCGGCTCGATTACCGGCGGCTACGTGTACCGTGGCCCGCGCTATCCCTGGCTGAACGGCATTTATTTCTACGCCGACTTCAGCTCCGGCAAACTGTTCGCCGCGTGGAGGTCATCGCCCGGTGCGTCGTTCACCACGGCGTTCATCCGCGACACCGGCTACAACGTATCCTCGTTCGGCGAAGATGTGAACGGCGAACTCTACCTGGTGAGCTACAGCAGCGCGATCTACAGGCTCCGCTCCGAATTCCGGGGCAAGTCGGTCTATGTGCCCCTTGCATTGCGCTGATGGTGACACGTATCACGGCGCTTGCCTGCCGGCGCTTTCAGGCGCATTGCCGGCATGTCCCTGATCGGCGATCCGGCGCAGACGCAGACGCGCCACGCGCAGCTTATCCATCTCTTCCACAGAGAGCACCACGCCCTGCGACTTGAGTTCGACGTAGTCGCCTACCACGGGAATGCGGCCGAGCTGGCCCATCACGAAACCGCCAATCGTATCGTAGTTGGGATCTTCCAGGTTCAACCCAAAAGCGTCGTTCACGTCGCCGATCGTCATCAGGCCGTTGATCAGTACGCTGCCGTCGCCGGTGTGTTGAATATCCGGTAGCGCCGGCGCGACGGCATCTCCGACCTCGCCGATGATGCGTGCGACCAGGTCGTTCAGCGTGACCAGGCCGGCCGTGCCACCATACTCATCCAGGACGACGGCCATGTACTCGTGTCGGGCGCGGAACTGCTGCAACAGCTCGTCGGCGCGCTGTGTATCGGGCACGAAGAACGGCTCGCGCATGAGTTGGCGGATGGAGGGCACGCGCGTGGACGAAAGCAGCGCCCGCACCAGGTCTTTGATGTGCAAGATGCCGACGATGTGATCGAGCGATTCTTCGTACACCGGCAGCCGGCTGTAGGCGTGCGTGGAGAAGAGGTGGCCCACCTCGTGCAACGACGCCCCGACATGCACGCAGATCATCTCGGTGCGTGGGATCATCACTTCGCGAACCGTGGTGTCGCCGAACGAAAATACCTTGCTCAGCATCTCGCCCTGATCGGACTCGATCGCGCCGCCGCGCTCGCTGGCCTCGATGAGCATGCGCAACTCTTCGACCGTGTGCAGTCGCTCGGCCCCGGTATCTGGCCGAAAGCCCAGCGCGCGTAACACCCACCGTGACGATCCCTTGAGCAATCCCACGAAGGGGCGAAAGAGCATCGCCAGCGCATTCATCGGCGGGACGACGATGAGCGCGACGCGCTCCGCCGCCCGCAGGGTGATCGAACGCGGCACCAGTTCAGCCAATACGATCTGGAAGTACGAGGCGATGAGGAGGCCGCTGACCGCGCCCAGAAAGGTCGCGATGCCGCGAATGAACGGAACCGCCACTCCCAATGCTGCGAAGAAGCCGCCGAGCAACCGGCTGAAGGCCGGTTCGCTCAGCGCGCCAACGGCAAGCGACGTGATCGTCACCCCAACCTGCGTCGCGGCAAAGAACCGGTCCGGATCCTGCATCACGGCCAAGACCAGCTTCGCCTGTGCGTGGCCTTTGTCCGCCAGCTCGGCGATGCGCGTCTTGCGCGAGACCGCCACGCTGTATTCTGCGAAGACGAAAAAGGCGTTGATCAGAATCAGCGCGAACAGGCTGACGATGCCGACGGCAATATCTGCATCCATCTATAATGCGCGACGTGTCGCGCGCATATTCTAGCCTTCATTTCGGTTCATCCCTTGACCGAGGCGACATCCTTTGTTTAGCTCCTACCCCATGCTGAGCACCCATCGCAAAGGCATCTACCAGGCCTTCGCCCCGTCCGGCGACGTAGTCGCCGATGAGCGATGGCAAGCCATCCGCCTGCCCGACGGCTCGATCCAGATTGACAACGAGACCGTGCGCGTTGCGCCGTTCGACGAGCCGCGCAGCGACTCGATGACGATCCTGCTCGACCCGCAGCTCCGGTTGATCGAATTCACCATCCACGGCCTGTTCGGCACGCGCGAGAGCCGCATCTGCGTGCTCGGAGAGAACCGTGATCGGGCGACGATCTGCTGGCGACACAAGGCCGAAATTCACGAGAAGCACGTGGCCTGGCGGGACGACATCGAGATCGGCTGGACGACGCCGCTATGCGTCATGGTCACCGTCTGGCGCAGCCGGCTGCAGCCGGGGCAGGCACGGACGTTCGACGCCTTCCTCCTCGACGCAGTCACGTTCAAACCGACCGCTGTGCGACAAACCTACCGCCGCCAACCGGACGAGCGCCATGTCACGCGCTTCGGAGCGATGAACCTCCAGCACTATGAGATAGAAACCGACCACGATGGACAAACGCATCCCGCGGCAAATTTCTGGTGCGATGACGACGGCGTGCTCTATAACTTCATCGCATCGGATGGCGCCCGCTTCCAGTTGACGGCGATGAACGTGTGACTCAAGCACCTCACGCGCCGCAGGCGCGTTCGCGTTGCGCTCTGAAAACGCTACAATTCGCCGCGTTGTCAACGCTACACTATGTCCGCTAACGACTTGATCGCAGTCCTCCCCTTCCTCATCGTCACCGCCGGCGGCATCGCGCTGCTGCTGATTGATCTGGCGCTGCCGGCGGAGCAGAAGTCTGTAACGGCCTGGTTGTCCGCCGGCACTCTGGTGGTGGCCGGCCTGGCCGCACTCCTCTTGATGAGTACCTCGCCGTCCAACGCGTTCCAGAATATGGTGCGCGCCGACGGCTATGCCTTCTTTCTGGACGCGCTGCTCGCCGCCATCGGCGTGCTTGCGGTGCTGATGGCGCTGCGCTACAACGAAGCGCGCGGCATCATGCGCGGCGAGTTCTATGCGCTGATGTTGTTCTCCGTCGGCGGCATGATGCTGATGGGCCACGCCATGAACCTACTGATAGTGTTCGTGGCCGTCGAGTTGCTCTCGATCCCGCTCTACGTGCTGTGCGGCATCGCCCGACCGCGACTGGAGAGCGAAGAGTCTGCAATGAAGTACTTCCTGATGGGCGCGTTCGCCTCGGGCTTCTTGGTGTATGGCATCGCGCTGGTGTATGGCGCTGCCGGCACAACAT
This sequence comes from Candidatus Roseilinea sp., assembly GCA_025998955.1. NCBI lineage: Bacteria > Bacillati > Chloroflexota > Candidatus Thermofontia > Candidatus Roseilinea > Candidatus Roseilinea sp. The sequence continues at coordinate 719,606 of AP024676.1, read as the reverse complement.
CGCTGCCGGCATTGTCGGCCATCTTGAGCGCGACCGGCACGCGCGCCTATGACCCGACGTTGCTCTTCGCAGGCGCAGCGCTCATCCTGGTCGGGCTGGGTTTCAAGATCGCCGCTGCGCCGTTCCACATGTGGACGCCCGACGTGTATGAAGGGGCGCCGACGACAGTCACCGCGTTCATGGCCACAGCGACCAAGGCTGCCGGCTTCGCTGCCGTGCTGCGCGTGTTCATGTTCGGCTTTCAGCCCCTGCTGCCGGAGTGGCAGCCCATCGTCGCTGTGATCGCAGCGTTGACCATGATCGTGGGCAACGTCGCCGCGCTGGTGCAAAACAACGTCAAGCGCATGCTAGCCTACTCCAGCATCGCCCATGCGGGCTATGCGCTGGCCGGCGTGGCCGCCGGGAGCGAGGCCGGCGCCATCGGCGTGTTGTTCTACCTGGCTGCCTACGCTTTCACTACGCTGGCCGCATTCGCCGTAATGACCGCGGTGGGCAGCGGCGCAGAGGAAGACCAAACCTTCGACGCCTACACGGGCTTAGGTCGCCACAAGCCGTTGTTGGGCATCGTGATGGCGATCGCGATGTTTTCACTCATCGGTATCCCGCCGACGGCCGGCTTTGTCGGCAAATACTTCCTGTTCGGCGCAGCGGTGGCGGCAGGGCTGACATGGCTGGCTGTGATCGGCGTGTTGACCAGCGTGGTGTCGTCGTATTTTTACCTGCGGCTCGTGATGACGATGTTCATGCGCGAGCCGCAGACTGAGGGCGAGCCGATCCCAGCGAACGCGCCACGTTCGCTGGCAGCTGCCATCAGCGTCGCCGCGGTGTTCATCTTCGGTCTGCTGCCGGCGCCATTACTCGGCATGATCACAGCCGGCGTGCAGAGTGCCGTGCGATAACGGCACAAATGTCTTTCCGGCCTCGCGCAGTGCGCATGGCCATCGGAGGTTCAGACATGTTGACCCCAGAGCAGCGATCGTTCTATGACACACAGGGCTATCTGATCGTTCGCGAGCTCTTCTCCAGAGAAGAGGTAGAGTTCTACAAGGCACATTACATGCGTCTACGCGGCCAAGGTACATATCCCGGCGACCTGGCAGGCGTGGACGTCACCAGCAACGACCCGCTGAAGAAGTATCCGCGCATGATTCATATGCATCGCTGGGACGAGATCAGCCTGAAGTGGATGATAGATCCGCGCCTCAACGCGTATCTGACGGCGCTCACCGGCCGCGAGCCTTACGCCGTGCAGACGATGCTGTATTTCAAGCCGCCGGGCGCGCGCGGGCAGGCGTTACATCAGGATCAATACTATCTGCGCGCCAAGCCGGGTACGTGCATCGCTGCGTGGATGGCGCTGGACGACTGCGACGAAGAGAATGGCTGCCTGCAGCTCGTGCCGGGCAGCCAGCACTGGCCGGTGCTGTGCACGATTCCCGCCGACACCACGCAGAGCTTCACCGACGTCACCGTGCCGCTGCCGGAAGGGACGCCGGTCGTCCCCGCCATCATGCAAGCCGGCGACGTGCTCTTCTTCAACGGCCAGATCGTGCATGGCAGCCTGCCCAACCGGTCGCCCCATCGCTTTCGGCGCGCGCTCATCGGCCACTACATCGAGGGGCATGCCGAGATTGTGGCGCGCTTCTATCACCCGGTGTTGAAGATGGACGGCACACCGCTGGAACTCGGCCAAAGCCAGGACGGCAGCGAGTGTGGCGTGTGGGTGGAGCGCGACGGTCGCCGGACGATCGAACTGGCCGCGGTTCAGAGTGGGCCGGTCAGGACGGAGTGAGCTAGGCTTCTTCGCCTGCCCACTGATAGCTCACCAATTCACATCCGTGCGTCTCTTTGCCGAGCAACACGTCTTGCTTGACGACTACGCCGTATTGATCCGTCCAGATGGTGGTGAACGGCGCGTCGTCTCTGCCATCGCCGGCGATGTGCTCCTCGATGGTGTAGCGCTGCGTGATCATGAACGGCTGCACCAGAGACGTGATCTGCTCGTCGCGCACGTAGCAGTACGTCTGCGCCAGCGCCAGTGGCTCGAGCGAAGGCTGGGTGACTACGACCACTTCGATCTGCGCCTGCGCGCCCGGCGTCAGGTGCAAGCGCCGCAGGTGGGCGAAGTTGAGCAGCGTCGAGCCATAGTCGAGGAAGGTGCGCGGCCCGTAGTTCATCTTCGCAGCATACACCCGCTTGGCTTTCGGCATGACCGATAGTTGCAACTGCTGCTCGCGCGGCGCGCGGCTGGGATCGCCGTAGCGCAGCGGCTCTTCGTAGATGGCGATCTCCACCGCGCCCTCTCCGGGCAGATAGTGCGCCACGCGTCGCTTGCCCTCGACGTCCAACTGCACCCATAGCTTACGGACCAGCCAAGCCGAATCCAGGTCGAGCTGCGCCCGCTGCTGGTTGGGGATCGGCCATTTCAGGTCAATCTCGGTCATCAGCCGGTAGCCACCGCTGAGCAAGCCGAAGATGCCCCACAGCTCCTCGCCCACGACCTTGCGATTGTGGAGGATGCGATAGACGCCGTGCGCGATCCGGCGGGTGATGCGATCGGACTTGTCGAGATCAAGGTCGAAGTCTTCCATCGCCTGCGGTGCGACTACGTGAGGTCTCGCGTCAGCGAGGCAAGGAACTCCTCGTTGTTCTTGGTCTTGGAGAAACGCTGCAAGAAGGCTTCCATCGCCGTGGTGATGTCGTAGCCGGCGCCTTGCGGTTGGGGAGCCATGAGCTGGCTGAGCATGCGACGCATGAGGTAAGTGCGCTGTGTCGTCTTCTCGCCCAGCAGCAGTTCTTCGCGACGTGTGCCGCTGGCCAAGATGTCGAAGGCAGGGAAGATACGGCGCTCGGCCAAGCGACGGGAGAGGTGGATCTCCATGTTGCCGGTGCCTTTGAACTCTTCGTAGATGAAGTCGTCCATACGGCTGCCGGTATCCACCAGCACAGTGGCGATGATGGTCAGACTACCGCCCTCCTCGATGTTGCGCGCTGCGCCGAAGAATTCCTTGGGCGGATAGAGCGCCGCCGGATCCACACCGCCGGAGAGCGTCCGGCCCGATGACGGCACGGTCAAGTTGTAGGCGCGGCTCAGGCGCGTCAGCGAGTCCAACAGAATCACCACATCGCGGCCACATTCGACCAGGCGCTTGGCCCGGTTGAGCACCATCTCCGCCACGCGCACGTGGCTTTGCACCGGCTCGTCGAACGTGGATGAGATCACCTCGGCGTCCACCGAGCGATCGAAGTCGGTCGCTTCTTCCGGCCGCTCGGCGATCAGGGCGACCATCAGATGTACGTCGCGATAGCTCTTGCTGATTGCATTGGCGATGTCCTTGAGCAGCGTGGTCTTGCCCACCTTGGGCGGCGCGACGATCAGGCCGCGCTGCCCCTTGCCGATAGGCGCAACGATGTTGAGCAAGCGCATGCTAAGTTTGCCGCTGGCTTCGAGGTTATAGATCTCGTTGGGGAAGATCGGCGTCAGCTTCTCGAAGTGCGGGCGGTTCTTGGCTTGCTCGGGATCCTGGCCGTTCACAGCCTCGACGCGCAGCAGGCTGAAGTACTTCTCGCTCTCTTTGGGCGGGCGCACCTGTCCCACAACCATGTCGCCGGTGCGCAACCCGAAGCGCTTGATTTGCGACGGCGACACGTAGATATCTTCTGGTCCGGGCAGGTAGTGCTCTGCGCGCAGGAAGCCGATGTTGTCATCCACGATGTCAATGACGCCACCGCGCAACTCGAGGCCGTTCTTCTCGGCCTGGGCGCGCAAAAGCTGAATAATCAGGTCATCCTTCTTCAGCCGGCTGTAACCGGAGATACCCAACTCTCGGGCGCGCTCCCGCAGCTCGCTCAACGTCTCATGCTCCAGGCGCGCCATGTCGAACATGTTGCGCCGTTGCTGGCGCCCGCCCTGCTGCGATGGCGCCGGTGCGGCGACCGTCGCCTCTTCGACGACTGCCGGCAACGCCTCGGCACCGTTGCCGTTCATTGCTTCGAGCGGCGCGCTCTGGGTGGGTTCTTCTTGTGGTTGTGTTTGTCTCTTCATGTCTACTCACATGCGGCTCCAGCGCTCTGCCGAGCGCCGCGGCCGCGCCTCATACCGATGCGACTCTTCCTGATTGGCCCGTGTGGCCTAATCCTCCGTCTCTCCTCGAGGTTCGTCGAACGCAGTGAAAGCTGTGGGGCGCGCCGATGGCGCGTCAATCAACGTAGGTGACCTGGCTAAACGTGCGCAGTTTGTCCAAACGATGGCGCGATTCAATGTAGCGAACGGTGCCCGACTTCGACCGCATCACCAGGGAGAATGTGCGAGCGATGTTGCCGCTATAGTGTACACCCTCCAGCAATTCGCCGGTAGTGATGCCGGTGGCGGCGAAGAAGACGTTATCGCCACCGCACAACTTCTCGGTGGTCAGGATCTCGTCCAGGTTGCAGTATGCCTGTGCCTTCTCGCGCTCGGCGTCGTCGCGCGGCCAGAGCTTGCCTTGAATCTCGCCATCCAGGCAGCGCATCGCCGCAGCGGTGATCACGCCTTCCGGCGTGCCGCCGACTCCCATCAGTATATCCACACCGGAATCGGGGATGGCCGTTTGCAGCGCGCCGGAGATATCGCCATCACTGATGAGCTTGATGCGCGCACCGGCGGCGCGCACCTTTTCGATCAGCTTCTGATGACGTGGGCGATCGAGGATGCAAACGGTCACGGCGCTAACCGGCATCCCCTTGGCACGCGCGACCGCGCGGATGTTCGCCGCCGGCGGCGCTTCGATATCTATCACCCCCTTGCATTCGGGACCGACCACAATCTTGTCCATGTAAAACGTGCATGGCTTGAACATCTTGCCGCGCTCGGCCAATCCGACAACCGAGATCGAGCCGGCGCCGCCGACGCTGAGCAGGCGTGTGCCATCAATCGGATCTACGGCGATGTCCACCTGCAACCCGATGCCGTTGCCTAGCCTTTCGCCGTTGTAGAGCATGGGCGCCTCGTCTTTCTCGCCCTCGCCGATGACGACGACGCCATCCATGTCTACTTCGCTCAGGATCAGCCGCATCGCCTCGACGGCGGCCTGATCGCCAGCGTTCTTGTCGCCGCGTCCCATCCACTTGCTGGCCGCCAGGGCGGCTGCCTCGGTCGCGCGCACCAATTCCAACGCCAGGTTGCGGTCCGGTTTGCTGCTGTTGTCGGTGTCGTGTGCCATGGGTTGATCAGCCATACTGGTTCGATTTGCTACTTCGGATCATTCAAGAATCGAGAACGGTTGATGAATCGAGCGCCGAAGGCTCATCAAGAGACGACAATGCGATGACTCGACAATTCGTTGCGCATCCACACCTGCGCACTTCGCTCGAGAGACGGATACGTTTTGCAAACTTGGGCTCGAGGGATCCTAATCGGGAAAGATCGGGGAACCGGGATTTGAACCCGGGACCTCACGGTCCCAAACCGTGCGCGCTGCCATCTGCGCCATTCCCCGGAGGTAATGGCATTATACACATCTCGAGGTTGTGTGTAAGCGTATTTCAAAATGGGGGAGCGCGGACTGGCCCGCAGCGGTATTCGCCTCAGTCGCGCCGGGATAAATCCCAGCGCTGAGCATACGGGCAAGCCGCGCGCATCCCGCCCCTTTCAGCCCAGGCGTCCACACCGGGGCGGGTTTACGTCTCCCCCGTTGGCGAATGCACCCTTAATACATCTCCAACATCGCATTTGCTATAATGATTTCTGCAGGTGTTCCCATGAGTGACAATTCGCGAGCGCAAAGCTTCGGGACGCCGGCGGAGTCGGACGGCAAGACAGCAACGTCAGCATCGCCCGTAACGCTGCCACCCCCGGCCTATCAAGATCCTGGGGTCCAGCAGGCAAATCGCAAAGCCATCTTCATCGGCGCAGCAATTGGCGTGCTCGCCCTGGCTGTGCTGGTTCTGGTGGTTTACCTTCTGCTGCAGAACCCAGCACTCACGGCGAACATCCGCGACATCGTGATCATCCTGACCGCCGTCGTGCTGATCGTCATGAGCCTGGTGATCAGCATACTGCTCGTGATTCTGCTCTATCGCTTGCAGGAAATCATGCACTTCTTGCGCGCCGAACTGGTGCCGATCTTGACCGAGACCCAGAAGACTGCCAAGGCAGTATACGGGACGACGATGTTCATGAGCGACAACGTTGCCAAACCGGCGATCAAGGCTGCCGGCTTCGTCTCCAGAATGCAAAGGATGGCGCAGGCGGTCAATACGAAGGCTAAGAGCAGCGCCGGCAAGCGATGAGCAGGCCGCGTAGGAGCGCTGTAACCAAGGAGAGGTGATAACTTATGGCTAGCAACGATTCAGGCGCTGAGATGGGCGCATTCTTCGCCGGAGTGCTGATCGGTGGGCTGATCGGCGCTGCGATGGCGCTACTACTCGCGCCGCAGAGCGGTGAGGAAACGCGCAAGCAGATCAGCCGCACCAGCAACGAGTTCCGCGACCGCGCCCAGGACTCGCTCGAAGACGCCCGCGAGCGCGCTGAGGCAACCATTGCCGACGCTCGCCGCCGGGCCGAGCGCATCGTCGAGGAAGCACGCGAGCGCGCCGAACGCATCATTCAAGAGGCGCGCACGTCTGTCGAGCATGCCGCGCAAGACGCGAAGGCGGCGGCCGACCGCGCCGCAGCGTCGGGCGAAGGCTGACGACGCGTCCAAACCCTCAGCCTGTCCGCGGACGTTGGCTTCGTGCGACACGCCGCGCTGGGTGCTGATGCTAATGGACGCTTGATTTGAGTGATGAACGTTAAGTCGAGCTGAATCGGCTCTTGGTGTGAGTGTGAGTAACGTGCCATCTCGCGCGGCGGGATGGCATGTCTGTTTTTCCGCGCTCTCGTCAAGAGAGCGCGAGTATGAAGGAGAACTATGTTTAGAGACAAATACCCAACCGACTTACCGATGGAATCTTTAGTGACGCCTGCCGCGGGCTCTATGGCGACCGAACCGGTTGCTATGGCACCAGCAGGCGGAGCTCCACGCGTTGCATCCGGCGGTGCTCAGCCGGCCACGCAACGCGATCTGTGGTACGCGCGCGCCCGCGCCGTCATGCCCTGGGGCGTCTCGTCCAACTTTCGATATTGGGGCGAGGAGGAGACCCGGGTGATCGCGCGCGGCAAGGGCGCATACATCTGGGATGTAGACGGCAAGAGATATATTGACTATCGCCTCGGCTTCGGGCCGGTCATCCTCGGCCATGCCTATGACGCCGTCACGCAGGCGGTCTACGAAGCCATGCAGGCGGGCAACACCTTTGCCCTGACCAATGTATACGAGATCCGCGCAGCAGAGCGCATCTGCCGCATGACCGGCGCGGACAAGGTGCGCTTTACCAACAGCGGCAGCGAGAGCACCATGCACGCGCTGCGCATCGCGCGAGCGCACACCAACCGCGAGCGATTCATCAAGTTCGAGGGCTGCTACCACGGCGCACACGACAATGTGATGTGGAGCACGCCCAGCAGCCCGGTCAGCGCGATGGGCTCGCGCCGCAGCCCGATCCCCGTGCCGACCAGCAGCGGCATCCCCAGCGACGTGCGCAAGTGGGTGATTCCTCTGCCTTTCAATGACTTCGAGCTGCTGGAGCGCACGGTGCGCGATCACGGCCACGACATCGCGGCGATCTTGGTCGAGCCGATGATGGGCAACATGGCCGCGATCATGCCTGCCAAGGGCTGGCTGGAATTCATTCGAAAATTGTGTGACGACCATGGAATCGTGATGATCATGGACGAGGTGAAGACGGGCTTCCGCATCGCGCCCGGCGGCGCGCAGCAATTTTTCGGCGTCCGCGCTGACCTCGTCACCTACGCCAAGGCGATGGGCAACGGCTTCCCGGTCGGCGCCATCGCCGGCAAGGAAGAATTCATGATGACCATCGAGCCGGGCGCCGTGGGCCATGGCGGCACCTACTGCGGCAACGTGGTTTCGGTCGCCGCGTGCGACGCCGTGCTGCGCATCATGGAGGAAGAGCCGGTGTTCGAGACCATCCATGCGCGTGGCCTGCGGCTGATGACCGGCATCCATGAGATCCTTAACCGCTTCGGCATCCCCCATGCAGTGATGGGCGTACCGGCAATGTTCGGCGTGATCATCGGCGACGACGAGGCTGCCGGCAAGCCACATGACTATCGCTCGGCTGAGCGATACGCCGATGAAGCACTAATGGACGCGATCTTCGCAGGCTTGTGCGAGCGCGGCATCATGCCCGACCCGGACTACGGCGAACCGTGGTTCTTGTGCTACGCGCTCTCGGAAGTGGACGTGGATGAGACTCTCCAGGCGTATGAGGACGCCGTGAGAGCAGCGCTGCGATAAACGCAAGAAGCGCGGGCGCTCATTCGATGAGCGCCCGCGCTTTTCGTTTACGCCGGCGGCTCGCCTCCTAGACGGGCGACCACGGCTTCGGGCAACGTGTGGCCAACGAGCTGCCCGCCCAGCCTCTCCAACTCAGCGACGACGATCGGATATTCCTCCGGCCTGACCAGGGTGATCAGCGCGGACTGGCCGGCGTCCATGCGCTCCCCGATGTCGCGCAGGGCATCGTTGGGGAAGCCGACGTCGGGGGCAATGGATTCAACCATGGCCTTGGCCTCCTGCCCGGCCAGCGGGCCCGCCACCGGCCCAAGCATGCCGGCGATGTTGTAGATCAGCCACGTCACGCCTTTGACGGCCACACCTGCAGCGGTGCTGACCACCTCTACGCGCCGCTCGGCGGTTTCATGAAAGACGATTCGGCCGTCTTCGTCCTTCTTGACCACGGCGATGTTGCCGAGCCTGATCGCGTCGAGCCGCGCGTCGAGTGCTTCGATCGCCTCGCGCACCGCCTCGGCTTTCTCCGCACCGTCGAAGGTGCAGATGATGAGTTGAAGAGGGTGTGAATTGGACAAGGGTCACCTCGAGTCATCGCGCTGGGATGAATCCCAGCGCTGAGCATATGGGCAAGCCGCACGCATCCCCCGTCGGCTCAGCCCAGGCGTTTACGCCGGGGCGGGTCTCATCGAAAGTCAAGCCACACCGACAACCGATGAACACATGTGCGGCCCGGCCTGGCTTTCATGTCGTCTACTTTGCCTCCGCCGCGCAAAAAGTCACCCACGAATCTGCGCTATAAGAGCCTTTCGCCACTTGACAAACTACGCGCGAAAGTTTACAACTTCAAACGTATCATCATATGGTATACCATGTTTCAGAAAATCGAACGCGAAGCAACGCTATCTGAACTCGTCGGCCGGCAAATCCAGGACTTGATAGTGGAACGGCAGCTCAAACCCAACGACCGCTTACCCGCCGAGCGCGACCTGGCCGAACAGTTCGGCGTCAGCCGGACGGTGGTGCGCGAGGCAGTGCGCGGGCTGGCCGCCAAGGGCCTGCTGGAGGTGACGCCCGGCCGCGGCGGCACGATCGTGCGTCTACCCACCGCCGAGACCATGAGCGAGATGATGTCGCTCTTCCTGCGCGGCGACGAGCGCACGATGGACTACGAGAACCTGGTGGAGGTGCGCCGCGTGCTCGAAGTCGCCATCGCCGGCTTCGCCGCCGAGCGTCGCACGCCGGAAGACCTGCAAGAGATGGCGCACATCCTCGAGGAGACGCTCAAGGTCGGCGACGACCGCGATCACTATGTGAAGTGGGATCTGGCGTTTCATCAAGCGCTCGCCCGTGCCACGCACAACCGGCTCTTCCCGCTGCTGCTCGAATCGGTGAACGAGCTGATGATCGAGGTGCGGCAGCTCGCCTTCCGCACGCTGGGCGCGCCGGCGCGCTCCTATCGCTACCACAAGGCCATCTTCGACCAAGTACGGGCCGGCGACGCCGAAGGCGCGCGCGAGGCCATGCGCGATCACCTGATCGAGGCGGAGGACACGCTACGCAAGGCGCTAGCGATGCAAAGTCAAGGCAACGCAAGCGCGCAAGCTTCGAGCAAACGCGCTAAACGCAAAAGGTGAAGACGCCGATGCGCTAAGCGCATGTGGGCGTCCGGTTTAGGTGCATTCGGTGTGGTCATTCCGAAACCAAATACTACACCGATTCATACCTTTCAGAGGAGGAAAGCCATGTCAAAGAACGCGAGTCAACAAATCAGCAGACGAAAGATTCTCAAGTTGATGGGACTTGGCACACTGGGTGTTGGCTTAGCCGCATGTGCTGCGCCGGCCACTCAGCAACCTGTCGCACCTACGGCACCTCAAGCGCCCCAGGAAGAAATAAAACCCACCGAAGCACCTGCAGCGCCAGGCCAAGTTACGCTCGACGTAGTCATGGACACGCCGGAGTATCAAAATCAGCACCGCCAGATCTTTGATATCTTCGAGCAGGAGAACCCGGGCGTGAAGATCAACTTCACCACCCACAGCGAGGATGGGCAACCAGCGTATGTCGCGAAGGTAGCCGGTGGCTACATCCCTGCGATGGAGAGCGTGTGGGCCAGCGGCAACAGCTTCAAGCTGAACAAGGATACGTTCAAGAACGCGATTGACCTGAGCACGATTGACTATCCCTACTACGACCTGTTCACTTACCCGTTGAAAACGGCCTGGGTGGACATCTACAGCGAAAGCGGACCGCGCTGTATTGACCCATTCAACGGCCCAGTCATGACGTGGATGTTCCACGAAGACCTGCTCGACAAGGCTGGTCTCAATCCGATCGGCAAGGTCAAGACATGGGACGACCTGAAGATGTGGCTCGATGAAGGCAGCAAGTGGGCCAAGACGCCGGATAGCGGCGTGCAATTCTTCTGGGATCAAGCTTGGTTGAACCCGTGGTTCGGCTGGCACCTACATTACGACACCATTCCGCTGGCCTTCCCCGACGGCCAACGTGAGAACCAGATTGCATGCTGGAAGGGAGAGAAACCGTTCAACGCCGAGGACTCGCCCTATCGCCACACCATCATGTTCTACAAAGAGGCTTATGACAAAGGCTGGTTGCCGGAGAACTTCTGGACGCGAGGCTGGGAGAACGACATGGAAGCGTCGTTTGCTGCCAAGAAGAGTGCTGTGATGCTGCACGGACCATGGCCGTGGGACAAGACACTGGCGATTGACCCGAACGCCAAGCAGGCCGGTATGCCTGCCACGCCGCCTGCCGCAGGCCAGACGCAATGGATGCAACTGCAGCCTGACCCGGGCGTGGACGGCAGCAGCATGGCCACGATGATACGCACCGGAAATGAGACCAAACCAGAATACGACATGATAAAGAAGCTGTTCATCTGGTGGAATAGTCCCGACATCGTTAGGCTGCGTGCCGAGGCCATCGGCTTTGTGCCGGCGATGAAGCTCGATCCCCCGGCTGAACTGACGGGCCCACAACTGGTCAACACCGTGCTCGAAATCGAGAAGCCCGGCGGCAAGTGGGAGAACGTCAAGTGGGAACGCAGCATCAGTGGCGAGCTACAAATGGGCGCCAAGCGCAAGGGCGGCAGCCCAGGCGTGTTCGATGTTGAGTCGGGCAACATCGCCAAAATATGGGCCGATGTGATGACCGGTAAGATGACCATCCAGGAGTATCTCGACATCTTGCAGAAGAACTACGAGGCAAGCTACACCTAGCCAAGTTTCGAGTTCCAAGCTCCCAGTTTTTGGGTTACGAGTATGTCCGCTTAGAACCCAGAACTACTGAAGGATTCTCGTTCCGATTCTCCAGCAGAATGGGGAATCAGATCGAGGACGAAACCAGGGACAGAGGTCCAACTTTCCGACTTGGCGCACCGACCGGCGCGGGGCGACATGAGCTTCATGCAAGTGTCGCCCCAGGAAGGGCAGGGCTTGAAGGGTAGCATGGCGAGAACTCTCAAACCTCACATTGGCAGCCTGGAGGGGCAACGTATTCGGCAAGACTGGATGTTGCTCGCGCCGCAACTCATCCTGTTTATCGGGTTAACACTTGTCCCATTCATCGTCGCGTTTCCGGTGCTGTTTACCGACCGGTTGTCCTTTCAAGACACGGGCGTGGACTACATCGGCTCAGCCAATTTCTTCCGCCTATTCAACGATCCGAACGTTCAAGCCGAATACTTTCCAGCACTCTGGCGCACCATTCGCTTCGTAGCGTTGAACTACGTGATGGTGTTCGTTTTTGGCTTGACACTGGCACTGCTGATCTACGAAGTTGGCTTCACCGGCTGGTTTTTCACCATTGTGTATTTGCCGATGATGTTATCTGGCCTGGCGACGGGCTACATCGCAGAGATGCTATTCTCGCGCTCGACCGGCACGGTCAACCTGATGCTGCGCGAGTGGTTCGGCATCGCCTCGCCGATTGACATCAAGCTGCCAGAAGGCACAACAGTATTGCTGCCGATCTTGATTGGCTGGCGCTACGCCGGCTTCAACGTGGCCATCTTTCTGGCCGGCCTGCTGGCCATCCCGACCGATACGATCGAGGCCGCACGGGTGGACGGTGCGAGCTACTGGCAGCGGCTGTGGAAGGTTTACTTCCCGCAGATGATCCCCTCGTTCATTATCGCGACGATCTTCTGCTTGATCGGCTCGTTCGGCGTGTTCGACGAGTTGATCGCACTGAACGCGCTGAGCAGCAATACCGAAGCGAAACTGCTGTCGGTCATGTTCTTTACCTACGCATTCCAGTCACAGCGGTTGGCGCTAGGCTTAGTGTTGACGTTGCAGACGTTTCTGCCACTCGTGATGATCGCACTGCTGCTGCAACGCTTACAGCGACGGTTGCAGTATTAGGTGCCTTCATTCCTGAGGGGAGATTTTGCGGGATGGTAAGCACGACGAGCACGACGCAGAGGCCGGCAGCCAAGGCCACGACGTGGACGCCTGCGCGCAAGCGCCGTCTGCTCAAGGCCGTCGCCATGGCATTCATGCTGGCCTATGCGGTGATCACGTTGTTTCCGTTCTATGTGCTGTTCATTCGCACTTTCGTCAGCACCAAAGAATCGGTCAACCTACATTTGTGGATTCCGCGACAAGAAGACGTCAGCCTGGACGCCGAGGTGGGCAATCTGTCGGTGCAATATAACCTCGATCTGCGCAAGGTCAAAGAAGACCTGGGCATCAAGGGCTACGTCAATCCACGTGACAGCCTGCGCAAAGTAGCCGAGAAGAACAACATTCCCTCCGAGCGCATGCAAGAATACTTCGCCGGCTTTGGCACATTCAACGGCTGGATCACGCTGCTGAACAACCCAGCGTTCTGGCAGTCGCTTGTGCGCACGGTCGTCGTCACCGTTGCCAGCATCGTCGGCCTGTGCTTCTTGTCCATCTTGACCGGCGCCGGCTTGGCCGGTTTGCGCCGGCGCTATCAGATGACCATCTACAACATCTACTTGTTGCAAATGGTGATCCCGACGATCATGATCATCATTCCGCAATTTCTGATGGTGCAAGGATTACAGGGCCTGATCCCAGGCGCGGACAGACCGGGCACGGCGCGATGGGTTGTGCAATTGACCTTCCTCATCTTGATCTTCATCAAAGGTGGGGCGCTATCCACCATGGTGTTCACCACAGCCATCAATCAGGTTCCGCCTGAGTTGGAGGAGTCAGCCTATCTCGACGGCGCATCGCGATGGCAATACATCTGGCGCATCCTGTTTCCGCTCCTGAAGGTGCCGATCGCGACAGTATCGGTCATCATGCTGCCGGTGTTCTGGAATGCCTTTCTCGAGCCGTTCGTGTATCTGGACACAGCCAACACGACGATGCTGCCGCTCATCGCTAACTACAGCGGCGCATATGCCGTGAACTATCAGATCATCTACACCGGCGTATTCGTATCGGTTGTGCCACTGCTGCTGGTGTATGTGCTGCTGCGCAAGCTGTTTATCCGCAGCGTGATGGCAGGGGCGATCAAAGGCTAGCCCACTGTCGCTCCCGACCGAACTTGCAGGTGAGCTCAAAAGTGACAAAGCAAACAGCTTGCGACTCCGCATACGCGAAGCGAAACGACAGCAGGAAAGTAGGCCTAGAGCACAGTTCCGGTGACCTGAACGACGAGATTTACATGCTAGAGAACCTGGGCACTGTAATCACATCATGACACAACTGAAATTCGCTATCTTCGGCGCCGGTTTCTGGGCGCAGTTCCAACTGGCCGGCTGGTATGAGGTCGGCGGCGTGGAATGCGTCGCCATCTACAACCGCACTCGAGCGAAGGCCGAGAAGCTGGCCCAACGCTTCGGCGTGCCGCGCGTCTACGACGACGCCGAGGCCCTGTTGGGTGCCGAGCAGCTCGACTTCGTGGACATCATCACCGACGTGGACACGCACGCCAAGTTCACCTTGATGGCGGCGCAACGCCGCATCCCGGTGATCTGCCAAAAGCCGATGGCTCCTTCCCTCGCCACTGCCGAGGAGATGGTGCGGACATGTCGCGAGGCCGGCGTGCCGTTCTTCATCCATGAGAACTGGCGCTGGCAAACGCCGATCCGCGCGCTGAAGGCTGTGCTTGACGAAGCACGCATCGGCCGGTCGTTCCGGGCACGCATTGACATGATCTCCGGCTTCCCGGTATTCAAGAACCAGCCGTTCCTAGCTGAACTGGAACAGTTCATCATCACCGACTTGGGCAGCCACACGCTCGACGTGGCGCGCTTCCTGTTCGGCGAGGCGCACAGCATGTACTGCCAAACCCGGCGAGTCCATCCCAACATCAAGGGCGAAGACGTAGCAACGATGGTCATGGCGATGGGTGAGTCGAACGCCATCGTCACCGTGAACATGGCCTACGCCGAGAACTACCTGGAGCACGACCGCTTCCCGGAGACCTATTTCTTCATCGAAGGCGAACGGGGTTCGATTGAGCTTGGGCCGGATTTCTGGCTGCGAGTGACGACGGCGGACGGCACACATGCGCGCCGCGTCCCGCCACCGCGCTATGCCTGGGCCGATCCGGCATACGACGTCGTGCACAGCAGTATCGTGCCGTGCAACGCCGACCTGTTGCGCGCGCTGTGCGGCGAAGGCGCAGCAGAGACGACCGGCGAGGACAACTTGAAGACGGCGCGGCTGGTGTTCGCAGCGTACGACGCTGCAGCAGGCAACCGCGTCATTCAACTGGCATAGATGGGCGCACACGGGCATGACGACGCATTGCCGATCGCCGAAGCGATGGATCACCGAATCCTGTTTGGCAGCGAACAACCTTTGCCGGAGCGCATTCCGCTGCGCGCTGGGCCATTGACGATGATCTATGAGAACGGCGACCTGCGCTATATCCGCTACGGCGAGCGCGAGGTCGTGCGGCGCATCTACGCCGCCGCGCGCGACCGCGCCTGGGGCACCGCGCCCAACGTGTTGAGCGACGTGCGAATGGATGTGCGCGACGACTCGTTCGAAATCCGCTACACCTGCGAGAACCGGCTCAACGACGTTGATTTCGTGTGGCAAGGCCACATCACCGGCGATGCCGGCGGCGTGATCGAGTTTCTGTTCGACGGCGTGGCGCGGTCAACCTTTCAGCGCGCCCGCCTGGGGTTCTGCGTGCTGCACCCGATCACCGCCGCTGGTCAAGCCGCCCGCGTCGAGAAAGTAGACGGGACGGCGGTGCAGGCGCGATTCCCCCGGCGCATCGCGCCGCAGATGGTGATTGACGGCATCATCAAACCGGTCGCACCGTTCGACGAGATGCGCGCGCTGAATTGCGAGATCGCGCCGGGGGTGACCTTGCACATCGAGTTCGAAGGCGACATCTTCGAGATGGAAGACCAGCGCAACTGGACCGACGGCTCGTATAAGACCTATTGCACGCCGTTGCGGCTGCCCTTCCCTGTCGAAGTCAAAGCGGGCGAGCGGGTGCGTCAGAAGATCACGCTGCGCGTGAATTCAGAATTGAGAATGGAGAATAGAGAAAGAAAGAGGCGGAGCGCATCACGGGTTTGTCAATTCTCAATTCTCAATTCTTCATTCTCAATTCCTGAGTTGGGCATGTGTGCCGCGCGCAACGGCAAGGCGATCACAACCAGACAGGCCGAACGATTGCGAGCGTTGAAGCTGGCCCACCTACGGGTGGATTTGCCGTTGTGGCAATCGAATTGGAAGACTAAGTTGAAGAAAGCGGCGAGGGATGCGGCGGCGCTCGGCGCAACGCTGGAGGTGGGCCTGTTCGTCTCCGATGATGCGGAGCAGGAGTTTACATCTTTTGTAGAGACGCGCCATGGCGCGTCTCTAAACCGCGGCGCGTCTCTACCCATCGCCCGCTACCTTGTCTTTCACCGCAGCGAGGATCGCACAGACGAACGATGGCTGGCGCTGGCCCGGCAACATCTGGGCAAGCAAGTCGTCATCTACAGCGGCACCAACAAGTTCTTCACCGAGCTCAACGCTAACCGCCCGAGCCGCGCGATGCTGGATCTGGTTGACGGCCTGTGCTACTCGTTCAACCCGCAAGTGCACGCCTTCGACAACACCTCATTGGCCGAATCGCCCCAAGCGCAAGGCGAGACGGTGCGCACTTACAAGACGTTCAGCAAAGGCAAGCCGCTGGCCATCACCCCGATCACACTCAAGCCGCGCTGGAGCCTGGGCGACCCCGGCCCCGAACCCGACGACAAAGCAGGTGCGTTCGACCCGCGCCAGATGTCGCTGTTTGGCGCGGGCTGGACGATGGTCAGCCTCAGCCACGTCGCGCAGGCTGCTGGCGGAACGGGCGTGGCAACGAGCTTGACGTATTACGAGACGACCGGCAAGCGCGGTGTGATGGACGGCGCGCGCGTCTTCCCGATGGTTCACGTCTTCGCCGACGTGGCTGAGTTCGGCGGCAAAGTCGCGTCGACGAAAAGCAGCGACCCGCTGAAAGTAGACGGCTTGGCGCTGCGCAAAGGCAAGCGCGTGCGCGTGCTGCTGGCGAACCTGACGGACAATCCACAGACGGTGAACCTGCGCGGCGTTGCTCCGAAGGCGAAGGTGAAGGCGAAGGTGAAGCTGCTCGAGGCGAGCAACGCCGAGGCAGCGATGAAGCGCCCGGAAGCGTGGCGAGCCGAGGCAGGTGCGCCGCTCGAAGGTCATACCCTCACATTACCGCCCTATGCGGTAGCGAGGATTGATCTATGACAAAGGCGTCATCATGGCAGACACAGTCTTAATCATCGGCGGGTCGGGCTTCATCGGCACGCACGTGACGAAGCAACTGGTGGAGCGCGGCGACAGGGTAGTCAATTACGACATGCGGACGTGGGGACCGCAACTCGACTGGCTGATCACGCCCTACAAAGCGAGCGTCGCCTTCGAGCAAGGCGGCATCGAAAGCTGGCCACAGTTGATGGCCGCGATCAAGAAGCACAAGCCGAACAAGATTGCCCATCTCGCCTCGCCGATTGACCTGCTCGGCCTGAACCGCAACCCGAAGATGGCCTTCGACGTGATGGTGGCGGGCACGATCAACGTGCTCGAAGCCTGCCGCCTGTCCGACATCGAGCGGTTCGTGTTCTTCAGTTCCATCGGCGTGCTGCCGACGATTCAATATCAGCCGATTGACGCCAATCATCCCGTGCTGATGGCGGATCAGGGGCCGGGCAGCGGCGCGTATGGCTCAGCCAAGGTGGCGGGCGAGGCGTTCTGCTGGGCGTATCGCGGCGGCTACGGGCTTGACTTCGTCATCATTCGCCCATCGGCGGCCTACGGCTTCTACACCACCAACCCCACCATTTTCATCAACACGATGGTGGATGCAGCCGTGCGCGGCGAGCCGGTGCACTTCACCAGCGGCCGCGAGTTCCCGCGCGACTACACCCACGTGCACGACATCGCCGGCGTCACGGTCGCCGCATTGAACACCCCATCCGACCGGCTGCAACACCGCACCTTCTACGCCGCTACGGGACAAAAGCTGGTGACCGCCGGTGAAGTCGCCGAGATCATCAAGAGCATGATCCCATCGGCGCAGATCGAGATGGCGAGCGGGCTATCCGAGCAGGACAAGCTCGGCATCAAGTTTCGCGGCGTGCACGACATGAAGCCGGTGGAGGAGCAACTGGGCTACACAGTGAAGTTCAGCGACATCCGCGAGGGGATCCGGGAATACATCGAGACGACGCAGCGGTACTACAACGCGGCTAACGGTTAAACCACGAAGACAAGAAGAGAACGAAGAGAACGAAGCCTCTGCAATTGAAAAAATCCGCTTTTGCTGGAGCGTCAGCTCCAGCACTTTGGCGCGGAGTTGACGCTCGCTGGGAACTTCTTTCAACTACTGAGTCTGTTTCTTAGTGTCCTTCGTGTGCTTCGTGGTTCAAAAGAAAAGACCATGAAAATTGCAGTATTAGGCGGCGCAGGCGCGATGGGTGCCATGTTCGGTGGCCGGCTCGCTCACGCCGGTTACGACGTGACGCTGGTGGACGTGAACACAGCCGCCATTGACCACATCAACGCCCACGGTGTGATCGTCGAGGAGAAGAGCGGCAACCAGATCGTCAGCAAGGCCAATGCCACCGCCGACCCGGCCAGCGCCGGCGTGCAGGACTACGTGCTGGTGTTCACCAAGTGCTATCACACCGAGAGCGCAGTGCGCGCGGCTCTGCCGATGATCGGGCCGAACACGACAGTTGTGTCGTTGCAGAACGGCTGGGGCAATGCGCCCCGCATCGCGAGCATCGTCGGCGAAGACAAGGTGTTCTGCGGCGTGACCTACAACAGCGGCGCGCTCAAAGGTCTGGGGCACACGTTGCAGGGCGGCGTCGGCGTCACGCACGTCGGCGAGTTGAACGGCGGCGTGAGCGCGCGCGTGCACGCGCTGGCCGCGGCGTTGAACGAAGCCGGCCTGGAAACGAAGGCGTCGGATAACGTGCTCAAGGAAATCTGGTCGAAGCTGGCGCTGAACGTGTGCACGTTGCCGACGGCGGCGGTGTATGCGTGGGAAGCGCGCAAGCTGATCGAGCATCAAGGCATGAAGGATTTGATGGCCGAGTTGCTCAAGGAGACGGTGGCCGTTGCTCACGCACAAAACATACCCATGGACTACGACGAGCGTTGGAACGCGATCATCGGGTTACTGGAGCGCATCGCACCTACGTTGAAAGGCTCGATGCCGACCGACATCGAGCACAAGCGGCGCACCGAGATTGACGTGATCAACGGCGCCATCGTCGAAGCCGGTCAGCGGCTCGGCATCCCCACGCCCTACAACAACACCATGGTATGGCTGATCAAGTCGCTGGAGGAGACGTTTGGAATTGAGAATTAAGAATTAAGAATTGAGAATTGAGAATTGAGAATTGAGAATTGAGATTGGAGATTGGAGATTGGAGATTGATTGTCTGACATCTGACATCTGAATTCTGAACTCTGACTTCTGATCTCTGAGAGGAGGTGATGCGGCTGCGAACGATGCTCTGCCCGACTCGATGAGCGCTCGGCCTGGTCTTCCGGCGTAGGACCAAGCGCCGGGCGATGACGAGAACGCTTATTGCTGCGCACGATGGCAGCGTGAGCTACGCGCAGACCATCTGCGCAAAGAACGATGCCCTCGAGCGCGTTTCGTATTTTGTCTACATCCACGAGGAGCAACTGATATGAACGCTATGAAGCGCAGATTTGCCATTGCTATCTTTGGTGCGATCACGATCGTCGCAGCAGCGTGCGCCGTGCCGCCCGCTGCCCCGCCACCCGCTGCCGAGGCGACTCGCCCGGCGGATCCGGTCGGCAAAATCGAAGGCCAGGCCGAACAGGTGGCCGCCGCAGCCGTGATGACGGCGATGCCGCCCAAACCCGGAGGCTCTGCGGCGCGCGCCATCGAATTGGCTAAGAAGTACGCAGGCGTGACGCTCAATGTGACCTGGGAGGCCGGCTTGCAGTCTCAAGACCCGCTGTTGTTCAGCGCGCCGGAGTTCGAGCGGTTGACCGGCGTGAAGATCAACGTCATCGAGACACCGTTCACCGAGCTGTTCTCCAAAGCAGTGGCCGATCACCAAGCCGGCGGCGGCGCCTACGATGTGCTCAACTTCGCGCCCACCTGGCTGGCAGACCTGGCCGATGGCGGCGTGCTCGAACCGCTAGACGCCTACATCGAACAGCACATGGACAAGAACGACCTGAGCGATTTGCATCCCACCTACGCTAAATACCAGCAGTGGAAGGGAAAGACCTACGGCTTGTGGGACGACGGCGACGTCTTCGTCATGTACTACCGTCGCGATTGGTTCGAGGACGCCAAGAACAAAGGGGATTTCAAGGCCAAGTACAACCGTGAACTCGCCCCACCGAAGACCTGGCAAGAGTGGGATGAGGTGTGCAGCTTCTTCACCGAGCGGGGCAAGGCCAACAACGAATACGGGTGCGCCATCCAGCGCACGGCCGGCAACACCTATCTGTGGTTCTACGAACAGTTCCGCAGCAACGGCGGACGGTTCTTCGACGCCGACATGAAAGCAGCGATCAACAGCGATATCGGCGTGAAGACGCTGACCGACATGGTGAACGC
Source organism: Candidatus Roseilinea sp. (assembly GCA_025998955.1). Lineage (NCBI taxonomy): Bacteria > Bacillati > Chloroflexota > Candidatus Thermofontia > Candidatus Roseilinea > Candidatus Roseilinea sp. The sequence continues at coordinate 699,198 of AP024676.1, read as the reverse complement.
CAATAAGCACATGCCGCCGGGCATCGAGAAATGGGGCTTCGTCGAGGTGCTACAAGCCTGGATGGACGGCAAGCTGGGCATGATCATCACCTGGCCGCCGATCGGGCGATGGAGCGAGGGATACGGCCTGGAGAGCAAACAACTGGAATGGGTGCCCAAGACCAACGTCGCTGGCAAGGTCGGCTATGCTGTGTCACCCGGTGGTCACTCGGAGCTGGCGGTCGGCTTCATGCTCGGCGTCTCGTCGAACAGCAAGAACAAAGAGGCCGCGTATGCCTTCATCCAGTGGCTGACCAGCCCGGAGGTCAGCGGCCAGCGGGTGAAGATCCCGTTTGCGCTGCGCGATCCCTATCGCATGAGCCACTTCAATGATCCGGAGTATGCCAAACTGTGGCCGAACGCCTCGGAGTATTTGAAAGTGCTCCAGGAGGGTGCCGCCACCGGCCTGGCCGACTTGGGCATTCCCGGCGCGCGCGAGTACGAGGAAGCGCTGGACCGCGCGATCACCGCTGCCTACGCCGGCACCGACCCAAAGGCAGCGCTGGACAAAGCCGCCGAGGAGTGGAACGCCATCACCGAGCGCATTGGCGTGGAAAGCCAAAAAGCGGCCTATGCCGACTGGCAAAAGCGACTGGGCGCAAACGCATATCCGTAGAGAAAGTGGATTAGCTGGTGGGTTGATAGGTTGCTTAGTCCATCGCAGCGACGCAACCTATCAACCCGACAAATGTTCAACCCGGTGATCTGACTATGACTCTCCAGCACCGCGCTCGCAACAAGCGAAACGGCGGCAAATATGCACTCGTTGCACCGGCGACGCTCATGATCCTGTGCATCGCGCTGTTCCCATTGCTCTACGCCATCGTCGTCAGCTTCCAGAACATTGACGCGCGCACACCGGTCGGCGCATTCGTCGGCTTCAAGAACTACTTCGACGCGTTGCGCGATGCGCGCTTCTGGAATGCGCTGGGCAACACCGCATTGATCGTGGCCGTATGCGTGACAGCCGAATTGGTGCTGGGCTTTATCCTGGCGCAGACGCTCGTGAGTCACTTGCCGGGCAAGCGCTTCATCACACCCCTGCTAATCCTGCCGGTCGTCATCGCGCCGCTGATCGTCGGCTATACCTGGCGCATGCTGTGGGATACCCAGTATGGCCCGATCAACCAAGTGTTGGGCTGGATCACTGGCCGGCCGGTCGAGATCGTTTGGTTGGCCAACCCGGTCAAGGTATGGCCGGCGATCTTCATCACCGAGGTCTGGCAGTGGACGCCGTTCATGTTCTTGGTGCTGCTGGCCGGTCTGGCCGCGATCAATCCTGAGTACCGCGAAGCCGCGGAGATAGATGGCGCGTCGAGCTGGCAGGTGTTGCGCTTCGTCACGCTGCCGCTGGTGTGGCCGGTGATGGCAGTAGCGATTCTCTTCCGTGCGTTGGACGCTTTCAAGGTGTTCGACATCGTCTTCGCGCTGACGAACGGCGGGCCGGGGACGATGACCGAAACGGTCTCGCTCTACGCCTACTCGGTGGGCTTTCGCAACTTCCGGATCAGCTACATGGCCGCGCTGACGTTGATCCTCATCGCCATCGTCTCGGTCGCCATCACCGTGCTGTGGCGGCGCATGTCGGCAAACCAGGAGCGCAGGGCATGACGACGAGCGCCGTCCAATCGCTCTCGCCAACTGCCGCGCGCAAGCGCCGGCAGCGCAAGGCGCGCGCCTACGCATGGCGCTACGCTCTGATCGCCGCAGCGTTGATCTTCTTCAGCTTTCCGGCGTTCTGGATCGCTACCATCGCTTTCAAAAGTTCCAGCGAGTACTTCCGCAATCCACCGGTGTGGATTCCGGCCAACCCGAACATCGTGCAAAACCTGGACAAGGTGATCCGCACCGGCGGGCTCACTGCAATCGGCAACAGCTTAATCGTAACGGTGAGCGCAACGGCGATCGCCCTTGTGGTCGGCACGCTGGCCGCATACAGCCTAGCGCGCTTCAACACCGGCGGCAACAACTTCGCGTTCTGGATCCTTTCGCAGCGCTTTTTGCCGCCGGTGTCGGTGGTGTTTCCGGTCTTCCTGCTCTTCCGCGCGCTGCGCTGGGTGGATACCTTCCACGGGCTGATTGTCCTCTACGCCACCTTCAGTTTGCCGTTTGTCGTTTGGATGATGCGCTCGTACATCCGCGAGGTGCCGATCGAGGTTGAGGAGAGCGCGCAGGTAGACGGCGCATCGCGCCTGCGCACGATCATCTCGATTACGTTGCCGCTGGCATCTCCGGGATTGATCGCCACCGGCATCTTCACCTTCATCTTCAACTGGAACGAATTCCTGTTCGCGCTGGTGCTCTCGCGCACCAATGTGATCACCTATCCGGTCAAGCTCACGTCTTACTTCGGGCCGGAGTCGGCCTTCTGGGGCGAAGCAGCCACCGTGTCACTGATCGCTACGCTGCCGGTCGTGATCGCGACGTTGCTCATGCAACGCTACCTGGCAACCGGCTTGACGCTAGGAGCGGTGAAATGAGCAAGTTTGGACGTTTTGCGTCCTGCGTCTTGCGTCCTGTGGTTTACGTTTTACGTTTTGCGCTTTACGATAGGCCACACCCAGTGCAAAGCACAAAGTGCAAACTGTAAGGCGTAAAACGTGAAGGATCATGACGAACGACGAACTCTTTTCACTGAAGGACAAAGTTGCTTTGATTACCGGCGGCAGCGGCGACATCGGCATGGCCATTGCGACGGCGTATGCGCAGGCCGGCGCACACATCGCTTTGAACGGCAGGAGCGCCGCCAAGCTCGAAGCGCGGTGCGCGGCGTTCGCAGGATTGCCCGTGCGCGTTGAGGTCTTCCCTGCCGACGTGAGTGAAGTCGCAACGGCGCGCAAGCTGGCGCACGAAGTGATTGCAGCGTTTGGTCGGGTGGACATCTTGGTGAACTGTGCCGGCATCAACTATCGCAAGCCGATCTTGGAATTCACCGAAGCCGAGTATGAGGAGATCATGGCCGTGCACGTGCGTGCCGCGTTCTTCCTCAGCCAAGCCGTTGCGCCGTTCATGATCGCGCAGGGGGGTGGCAAGATCATCCACATCGGCTCGGCGACCATCCGCGCCGGCTTGGCCGACGTGTCGGTGTATGGCATCGCCAAAGCCGGCCTGGACGCGCTCACCCGCTCGATGGCGGTGGAATGGGCCGAGCACAACATCCAGGTCAACTGCCTGGCACCGGGCTTCCTAATGACCGAACTCACCCGCGAAGGGCTATGGGGCCACGAGCGCCGTAGCAAATGGCTGCTGGAGCGCATTCCCATGCGACGACCGGGCTTGCCCGAAGAAATCGCCGGCGTGGCGTTGTTGCTGGCCTCGCGCGCCTCCAGCTATCTCACCGGCCAGACGATCTATGTGGATGGTGGGTTCTTCGCAGGAAGCAAGTGGTGACAGGATGACAGGATGACAGGGTGACAAGGAGACAGGAGACAAGGAGATCGGGAAAAGGCGAGCAAGCTCTTCATGTCCCCTTGTCCCTAGGGCCCCTCGTCCTAGCTAGGAGTAAAACGGAACATGAAACTCACACTCATGGGCGCGGGCGGCAAAATGGGCTGCCGCATCGCGGACAACTTGGTGAAACGCAACGACTTCGACGTGCGTTACGTCGAAGTAAGCCCAACCGGAATCGAACGGCTGGCGCAGCGCGGCCTATCGCCGACGCCGCAAGGCGAGGCGCTGGCGCACGCCGAGGCCGTGATCCTCGCCGTGCCCGACGCGCTGCTCGGCAAGGTCACGCACGAGATTGTTCCTTCGCTCGCGCCGGGCACACTGGTCATTACCCTCGACCCGACAGCGGCCTACGCTGGCGCGCTGGCCATCCGCGATGACCTCGACTACTTCATCACGCACCCCTGCCATCCCCCGTTGTTCAACGATGAAGTGGACGAGGCAGCTCGCACGGACTGGTTCGGCGGCGTGAAGGCCAAGCAGCACATCGTGTGCGCGCTGCACCACGGGCGCGAGGAAGCCTACGCCATTGGCGAACACATCGCGCGCGCCATCTATGCGCCGGTGATGAACGCCTACCGCATTACCACCGAGCAAATGGCGCTGCTGGAACCGGCCTTGGTCGAGACGACTGCCGGCACGTGCATCGCTGTGATAAAAGAAGCCTACGACACCGTCGTCGCGATGGGCGTGCCGGCCGAGGCCGCATACGAGTTCCTGAGCGGCCATGTGCGCACCCTCTTCGCCAGCATCTTCGGGGTGAGCGGCTTCCCGCTCAGCGACGGCGCGAACTATGCCATCGCCCAGGCAAAGCGCGTCATGCTGCAGCCGGACTGGAAAGAGAAGGTGTTGGATATCGAGCGCGTGAGGCGCAGCGTCGCTGAAATCGCACACACAGCGAGCGAAACATGAAACTCGGCATCGGCTCGTACACCTACGGGTGGGGTGTGGGCGTCGCCGGCTTTGCTCCACCCCACCCGCTCGACTGGCGCACGCTGCTGCGGCGTGCGGCAGATTTCGGCACAGCCGTTGTGCAGATTGCCAACAACATGCCGCTGCACGACATTGACCTGGATGAGCTGACGGACGAGGCCGGACGGCTGGGCATCGCGCTGGAGGCCGGCACGCGCGGCATCGGTCACGAGCACCTGCAACGCTACGCGCGCATCGCGCAGCGCATCGGTTCGCCGATCCTGCGCTGCGTGATTGACACGCCCGATCACCAGCCGGACCTCGAGGAGATCATGACCATATTGAAGGCTGTGCTGCCGGAGTTCGAGCGCTGTGGCGTGACGCTGGCCATCGAAAACCATGACCGTTTTCATGCCAAGACGCTCGCTAACCTGATGGACAGGATGCGCGGCGCGCCGATCGGCATCTGCCTGGATGTGGCAAACTCGCTCGGCTGTGAAGAGCCAATGACGTATGTCACCGAGGTGCTCGGCCCCTACACGGTAAACCTGCATCTCAAAGAGTACGTGATCAAGCGCCTACCGAGCCAACACGGATTCATCATCCATGGCGCGCCGTTCGGCCAGGGCATGTGCGACCTCGACTGGCTGTTGCCGAAGCTGAAGGAGCTGGCCGGCCGTGACTTCAACGCTATCCTCGAGCAGTGGGTGCCACAGCAAGCGACGGTCGAGGAGACGATCGCGCTGGAGGAGCGGTGGGCCGCCGAGAGCATCGCGTATCTGCGATCGAGATACTTCACCGACTAGCGGCGCATCGCCGCGCCCAAGATGGTCATAGACGAAGTCACGACCACCGCGCCGGCCAAGGCGATCCTGTTCGGCGAACACGCCGTCAATCGCGGGCAGGCCGCGATCGCCACCAGCGTGGGCTTGCGCATGCGCTGCACCGTGCGGCGCGGCGGCTACCTGTATCACCTGCAGACCGCCGGACACGCGCGAACCTTCACGCGCGACGAAGTGATCGGCCTGGGCGCGCATGTGGACGGCTGGCGCAAGGCAGCGCACTACGAGGCCATTCGCGAGCTGGCCGGGCGAGATTACTTTGCGCCTGCGAAGTACATCATCGCGCACGCCCTGCGCAGCATTCCGGCGCTCGAAGACGGCCTCGACATCGCCTTCGAGAGCGCCATCCCGAAGTCGGGCGGGCTGGGGTCGGGCGGCGCAGCCAATGCAGCTTTGGCGATGGCGCTCGCGGCATTCGCCCCTGACTTCGAGGCGAGTAGCCTCACGCAACGCCGGATCATCGGCGAGTGGGCATATGCCGGCGATGTGATTGCTCATGGCGGCATCGCCTCGGCACTGGACACACAGACGTCGCTGCTGGGTGGCGTCGTTCGCTACACCCGTGAGACGTGGGGCGAACGCATCTCGGTCGCGCCCGGCCTCCAACTCGTGATCGGCGATACCGGCGTGCGCGCGCAGACCAGCGAAGTGAATGCGCACGTGCGCGAATGGCTGGCAGCAGACGCAACGCGCATGCGCTACTTCGAGATGATTGGGATGTTGAGCGACATGGCCCAAAGGGGATTGGAGACGGGGGATTGGAGATTGCTGGGCAAGCTGATGAACATGAATCAGCTCGCCCTGGAGAGGATCGGGGTGAGCTGCTCTGAGTTGGAGCGCCTGATTGACGCCGCGATCGGCGCCGGTGCGTTGGGCGCGAAGCTGAGCGGCAGCGGTGGCGGTGGCATCATGATCGCACTGACGGCAGATGACACGCGCGAGGCTGTAGCGATTGCGCTGCGCAACGCCGGCGCGCAGGCCGTGTATACGCCAGAGATCGCCGTGCCTGGCGCGCAAGTTGAGGTGAGACGGTGACCGGGCGATCAAGGTAATTGGCAACCGGTAATTGGAGGAGATTAGCGATTAGAGACTGGAGATTTGGAAGACGGACACAAAAATCACCCGGCGACGAAAGACGTAGGACGCAAGACGAAAGACGTAAGACGCAGGACTCAAGACAAAGGGCAATAGATGGCAAATGAAAGTTTCACATACAAGCTAATTGATCTGACGCATACCCTGATCCCCGGCGAGGAGCAATATACTGTCGAGATTAAACAGCGCGGGACGCCGCGCACAACGCCGACCGGCGACATCATGCACGATGTCTACATGTGGTCGCACAGCGGCACGCATGTCGAGGTGGCACGCCACTTCTACGCCGATGGGCGCGACACCGCCGGTTACCCACTGGACACGTTCATCGGCCCGGCCATCCGGTTGGACTTCCGGCACAAACAGGTGAACGAACCGATCACGCTGGCCGACATCCAGGCGGCGGGCGACGTGCGCGAACGCGACATCGTCATTCTGTGGGAAGGCCGCGACGGGCAGTATCGCACGCCGGCCTCGCACCAGCGGCCGTATCTGGCCGAGGACGCAGCCGAGTGGCTGGCGCTGGAGAAACGGATCAAGCTGCTCGGCACCGATTCGTCCGGCTTCGAGGTTCGCGGTCAACGCGGCAGCGAACACCCCAACCATCACCTGTTCTTTCGCGCCGATGTGGACATCCCCGTGGTCGAATGTTTGCGCAACCTGGGCGCGATCTCGTCGCAGCGCTTCTTCTTCGTCGGCGCGCCCATCCCGTGCGTCGGCTTGGACGCATCGCCCATCCGCGCATTCGCAATCGAGGGTTGGGAGGATAGGGGTGAGTTGGCTATATCGCTGAAGGCGAGTTCGAGCGACTCCCAGCGATGACGGAGGAACTCGGGAAAGTGATCGGTGGCCTGCGCGCCGCAATTCGGCGCAGGCGCCAAGGGAGCGACGCATCGTGACACACCCCTCATCCCTTACCCCTCACCCCTTTCGCGCTCTGGTCGCATCGCGCTCCTTCGGGCCGAATTGTCCCAACGCGGTGCAACGCCTGGTGGCTAGCGGCGTCGAGTTGGTCGCCAACCCATGGGGGCGCGCGCCGAGCGAGGAAGAGCTGGCCGGCGTCATCGGTGACTTCGACATCCTGATCAGCGGCACCGAGCCGGTCACTGCGCGCGTGCTCGATGCCGCGCCCAAGCTGAAGATCATCGCCAAGCACGGCGTCGGGTTCGACAACATTGACTTGGCCGCAGCCAAGACGCGCGGCATCCCCGTCGCCATCGCCGGCGGGGCCATCACCGACAGCGTGGCCGACATGGCGATGGCGCTGCTGCTGGCATGCGCGCGCCAGATACCGCAGGGCGACCGTGCCGTACGCGAAGGCCGGTGGCCGCGCATAGTGGGCGTCGAGCTGCGCGATAAGACGCTGGGCATCGTCGGGCTGGGGCAAATCGGACGCGCCGTCGCCGTCCGGGCGAAAGCGTTCGGCATGCGTCTGGTCGCCCACGACGTGTTTCGAGATGAACGCTTCGCACAGGAGCACGACGTGCGCTACCTGCCACTCGACGATCTGCTCGCCGAGTCGGACTTCGTCACGCTGCACGCGCCGGTGACGGACGAGTCGCGCCGCATGATCAATGCCGAGACACTCGCGCTCATGAAACCGACGGCCTACCTCATCAATACCGCGCGCGGTGAACTGGTGGACGAGGCTGCGCTGGTGCAGGCGCTGCGCGAACGGCGCATTGCTGGCGCGGCCTGCGACGTCTTCGCGCAAGAGCCGCCCGGCGATCACCCGCTGCTGGCACTAGACAACTTCATCGCCGCGCCGCACAGCGCCGGCCAGACATACGACGGCCTGCGCAAACTGGGTGAAGTGACGGTGGACAACATCTTGCGCGTGCTCAACGGCCAAGCGCCTGTATATCGCGTCGCTTAAGGAGATTCACCACGAGGGTGCGAAGGCACGAAGTCTTTCTTTCACCACTGCCTTCGTGCCCCCGATGTCTTCGTGGTCAAATCAGACACATGGGAACACGCATTCGCTTCTTCGGCGTGGCTGCGTATGAGATCGTCACCGGCGACGGCAAGCACATCCTGATCGACCCATTCCTGGATGACAACCCGGCCAGCCCGATCAAACACGACGAACTAGAACGGGTAGATCTCATCCTCGTATCTCATGCCGCCTGGGATCACTTCGGCGACACGGAGCGAATCGCCAAGCGCTATCGCGCGCCGGTGATCTGCGGCGGCGAGATCAAGAACTATCTGATCGCCAAAGGCATCCCCACCGAGCAGGTGCGCGCTACGACGTGGAGCATTGCCGTGCGCGTCGCCGACGTCAAGGTGTATCCGGTCGAGTGCCACCATTGGTCGCAGCTCCAAATGCCGGACGGCAGCTTCGCCAGCGGCGTGCCTATGTCGTTCGTGGTCTATCTGGACGACTGCCGCTTCTATCACTATGGCGATACGGCGATCTTCAGCGACCTGAAGCTGATCGCCGAACTGCACCGGCCGACCGTCGGCTGCGTGGGCGTCACCGAACCGTGGGAGATTGCATCACGCGTGCCGGGCGCAGGCGAATTTCTGACCGGCGAGATGAGCCCGTACGAAGCGGCGCTGGCAGCGCGATGGCTGGGGCTGGAGACGGTGTTCCCTTGTCACTACTGCGATCCGAACCACCCCGACGCAGCGCGCGACCTCAGCGAGTTCCACATCGCCTTGGCCGAAGCGAGAAAGCGCGGCGAGAGCACGCCGGAGTCGCACGTGTTGAAGCCTGGGGAATGGTTCGAGGTCAAGTAATCTATCGAGAAGATGAAAATCCTCATCATCGGCGGCACAGGGCTCATCAGCACGCAGATCACCCGGCAACTCCTGGCGCGCGGCGACGACGTGTGGCACTTCAACCGCGGGCGGCACACGACCGGCTTCGGCGGCGTGCAGTTTGCCGGCGAGGTGAAGACCATCGCCGGCGACCGGAAAGACTTTGCAGCATTCGAGCGACAGATGGCCGAGGCCAGCGACTGGGATTGCGTCGTAGACATGATCTGTTATCGCCCGGAGGAAGCACAAAGTGCCGTGCACGCATTTAGAGGGCGCTGCGGACACTTCGTCTTCTGCAGCACGGTGGACGTGTACGCCCATCCACACCCCAACGGCACCTTGCCCTATCGTGAAGACGCGCCCAAGTTCGGCAGGAATGCCTATGCCGCCGACAAAGTCGAATGTGAAGCGATCTTCGAGGCTGCCCACGCTCGCGGCGATTTGAACGTTACCATCATCCGACCGGCTGCGACATACGCCGAAGGTTCCAACTTCCTCGGCTCGTTGCGCAGCGGGCGCACCTATCTGGATCGCCTGCGCAAAGGCAGGCCGATCGTCGTTCACGGTGACGGCCAATCGCTGTGGTGCTCGTGTCACGCCGAGGATGTGGCGCGCGCCTTCGTCAACGCAGCAGGAAGTCCGGTAGCCTTCGGCAAAAGCTACCACGTCACGGGCGAGGAATTCCTCACCTGGAACCAACATCACCAAACCGTAGCGCGTGCCATCGGCGCGCCGGAGCCGACGCTGGTGCATATTCCCACCGAGGTCTTGGCGCAGTTGCTACCTAGCCAGACTCTTGCCGACCCGGTGCATTGGACGCTCACCAACTTTCAGTTCAACAACATCTTCGACAACGCGGCGGCACGACGCGACCTGGGCTTCCGCTACACAATCAGATGGGAAGAAGGCGCGAAGCGGATGGCCGACTGGCTCGACGCGAACGGAGGCGCGGGGAATAGCGATGAAGATCCGTTCGATGACCGATTGATTGCCGCCTGGGAGCAAGCCTGTGCGCACTTGAAGCGCGACTACGCAGCGGCGCATGCCCATCCATGAAAGGCAGGGATGACCGTCAATAAAAACGACTTGCTCGCCCGCTTACCGCCGGAATGGCCGCATGACGTGCTGCCGGAGATCCAGCGCCGGCTGCGCGGGTCAGGACAAAAAGTGATTGTGCTGGACGACGACCCCACCGGCACACAAACCGTGCACGACATCCCTGTGCTGACCGAATGGTCGGTGGAATCGCTGCGCGCCGAGCTATCGAATAATCTGCCTGCCTTTTACATTCTCACCAACTCTCGCGCGCTGCCGCTGCCGGAGGCGCAGGCACTGAACGCAGAGATCGGTCGGAACCTGCGCGACGCCGGCCGTGCTGTGGGACGCGCATTCGCGGTCATCAGTCGGAGCGACAGCACGCTCCGCGGGCACTTCCCCGGCGAAGTGGATTCGCTGGCAGACGCGATACGCGATACGCACGACGCCACACGCCATCCTCCCTACCTCCTCATCCCCGCCTTCCTGGCCGGTGGGCGCTACACGATCAACGATGTGCATTACGTGGCCTACGGTGACGACCTGGTGCCGGCAGGCGAGACCGAATTCGCCCGTGACGCGGCGTTCGGCTATCACGCTTCGAACCTGCGCGCATGGGTAGAGGAGAAAACGCGCAGCGCGATCCGCGCAGGCGACGTCATGAGCATTTCTATCGAGGACATCCGCATCAACGGGCCGGAGCGGGTGTGCGACCGGCTGAGGGCAGTGCAACCCGGCGACGCATGCATCGTCAACGCCGCAAGCGAGCGCGATCTCGAAGTGATGGCATTGGCTTGCTTGATGGCCGAAGCTGCAGGCAGCCGCTTTTTGTATCGCACCGCCGCGTCATTTGCGCGGGCGCGAGCCGGCATCGCGCCGAAGCCGCTATTGACAGCGCGAGATCTCGAAAGCTCCAAAGGCTTCCGAAGTTCGAGCGCGGGCGGGCTAATTATCGTCGGCTCGTACGTGCCCAGGACGTCCGGGCAGCTCGATGCGCTCATGCGATGCAGCGTGAACGCCATCGAGGTGAACGTCGCAGCGCTGCTGGACGACGCCGCCAGATCGGGCGAAATCACGCGCTGCGCACAGGCCGCAGAGGCGCTGCTCACCTCAGGCCATGACGTCGTGATTTACACCAGTCGTAGGCTCATCAGCAGCAGCGACGCGACGGCCAACCTCGCCATCGGCCGGCGCGTGTCGGATAGCCTGGTCGCCATCGTGCGCGGCATCGCCGTCCAGCCGCGCTACGTGCTGGCCAAAGGTGGCATTACATCGAGCGACGTTGCGACGAAGGGGCTGGACGTCAGGCGAGCGATGGTGCTCGGCCAGTTGCTGCCCGGCGTGCCGGTGTGGCGTCTGGGTTCCGAAAGCCGCTTCCCCGGCGTTATCTACATCGTCTTCCCCGGCAATGTGGGCGGGTCGGATGCGCTGGCGCAAGCATATGACCTGCTCCGGCACAATGCCCTGTCTGGGCAATAGGCGCTCAGGGCCCCGTTCGCGCGCATGTGATCGCTTCGAAGCGATAGCCCTGCGCCGCGAGCTGCGGCAGCGCAACGCGATAAGCGTCCACCGTCTGCGAACGATTGCCGCCGCCATCGTGTGAGAGCAGAATCGCGCCGGGTTGGGCGTGCGTAAGGATATGGTCAATGATCTGCTGTGTGCCGGGCAGCGCCCAATCCTGCGGGTCTATCGTCCACAGCACAGTGGTGTAGCCGAGTTCCTGTGCCCAGGGACGCGTGTTGGCGTCGGTCGCACCATACGGTGGGCGCATGCACCACAGGCTCGGGGATTCTGGCGCGCCGGCGACAACCTGGGCATCGTGTGTACGCGTCAATTGAGCGATGAATTCATCGCGCGCGATGCCGTCCAGTGAAGGATGACTCCAGGTGTGATTGCCGACGCCCATGCCCGCCGCGATGAGCTGCTGCATGACATCGCCCAATGCACCGATCTGCTGGCCGATCTGGAAGAAGGTGGCCTTGGCACTGCTCTGCTGCAACACATCGAGAATCTGCGGCGTCCAGGTCGGATGCGGGCCATCGTCGAAGCTCAGATAAAGCACCATACCGCCCGGCTGCGGTGGCTGAGGCTGAGCCGGCTGCACGGGCGCAGGGATAGGCTCGTCAACCACCTGCAAGTCTTGCACACACTCCGCAATGACGAGTTCGGCGAACACCCAGCCGATTGTGCCGAAGTAGTTGACGCGATACCAAGTGCGGTCGTTGTTCACGCCGGTGCCCTCCATCGCCGTGCCTGCCGGGATCACGATGAGCGCCGGCGAGTTGGTGGTAGGCGACTGGCGCAGATTGGTCGCCGCATCTCCGATAGTGATCATCGGCGTACAGGCCTGGGACGGATGGGCAGCAGCGGGGCGCAGCAGCGGGCGCGTCCGGCCTTGGCCGCGCAGCGAACGTGTAAAGCCGCTGGACGTCGGTGTGGCAGGCGGCTCGTACGTTGGCGCCGGCAGCGGCACATTTACACCGCTGGGTGGCACGGGATTACCAAGCGCCAGCCAGGTTTCGGCATCCACGATGCCGGTTGGCAACAGATTCTACGACGCCTGGAAGGTGACGACGGCCTGGCGTGTCGCCTCGCCGTATACGTCGCCGCTGGGGCCGGGGTCGGTGAAATTCAACCAGGAGATACGCGCCAGACGCTCATGCAGCTCGCGGATGGCTGGGTTCCGGTCGCCGCTGACGATGAGATAAGCGTACTCGGTCTGACCGGTTGGATCGTTCATCACCTCGATCGAGACGACGAAGTGCTCGTCGAAGGTCAACCGGGCAATCACCGGGAGTTGCAATGGTCCCTGGGCCGACTCGGTGATGGTCAACATCACGGTGTTGCCTAGCGGCGTCCATTGACCTCGGCCAGTGGTCGTTTGAAGCGTATCCGTGACGAAGGCCACCCAAGTCACGGCTGCTGCGCCACCTGGCTTGAGCGCGACGGTAGCCTGACCCTTGATGCGCTGTACGCCATCCCGCGCGGTGATGCGATACGAACCCACGTAGTTCACCACGCGTTCTTCACGCGGGCCAGGGATCAATCCCTCGCCGACCAGAAACCGTCGAGCGACGTCCTGCGGCGCCACGCCCTTGTTCGTCACCGCAAAGTTCATCTCGCGCATGACGCCTCCGTTCAAGCGCGGTGCAAGGGCGTTGAGCACATTCCCAATCTGCGGATTGCGCCGGAGCACATCGCCGCGCACGACCGGCGCGACGTTGTATGGCGGGAAGAACCCCTTCTCATCAATCAGCGTCGCGAGGTCGAAACCGCCCAGTTCACCGTCGGTGCCGAATGCGACGACGGCATCCACCTCGCCCGTCACCAGCAAACGATAGCGCTCGGCAGCAGCAACGGGGCGAAAGTCCACCTCGAAGTCGCCATAGGCGCGCCGTAGGCCGGGCAGACCATCTTCTCGCTGGAGAAACTCTGGAGGACCGGCGAGGATCAACTGCCGCCCCTGTAGTGCCTGTTCTCTCGCTCGAGCAACGAAGTCCGATAACGTGACGATCCGCAGACGGGTCGCAACCGCCTTCGTCATGGCGACGGCCTGCGTGTTGTTCGCCGGCGCGGGCGCGAGCCAGACCAAGTCGAAGCGATCGCGATAGCCTTTGGCCACGGCATCGAAGACCTTGGCAGCATCGTTGTTGCTCCTGATGGGGGGCGCAGCCTGCAGCACAGTAAGCAGGCCGGTGCCGGTGTATTCAGGATAGAGGTCTATCTCGCCGCTCAGCAGGGCTGCGTGCGCCACATCGGTCGGTCCCAGATCGAATTTGCGCTCGACGCGAAAGCCGGCATTCTCCAGCAGCAAGGCATACATTTCGCCCAGGATGAACTGCTCAGCGAAGTCCTTCGTGCCGATCCTGATGGCTGGTCGAGGCGCACGCGTGGGAGGCGCCGGCGGGACGGCGCACGCAGCGAGCGCGAGAGCTACCACCACAGCAACGGTCATAGCGACAGATGAACAGCAGGGGATCAAGCGTTGAATCATGCAGCGAAGACTAAGTGTATCACCTAACTCGCTACCTAGATCTAAATCATCTAAATGGATGGTATAAGCCTGCACCCACACCGAACGCTGCTAACTGATAGCCACTATTTGCATTCGCACGCGTCTGGTTTACAACATACGCAGTCGAATGCTCTACCTCAAGTAAAAACCACCCGATGAGCAGCCTGATCGTCGTCCACCCCACTTTCGATGCCGTATGGCCCTTCGCTGCCGATCATCTCGGCGCGCTCTGGCAGAAACAAGGCCCGCTGCGATTCATTCGCCTGCAACACGGTGATGATCAGCCGTTACACGAGCTCGTGCTCGACCTAGCGACGGTCGAGCGCCTGATCTCGTTGAACGTGCGCGTCACGCCCGAAACCATACAGCGCATGCCGATGCTACGCGAGGCAGCGATCCTGCGCGAGTATGGTGCCAACGAAGATCCCGAACTGAAGGCGGTCCTGGCCGCGCACGGCGTGCGAACCTATGCGCACCGAAGCGAGGGATTTTGGGGTCAAAGCGTTGCCGAGTTCGCTCTGGCGCTCACGCTATGCGCGCTGCGGCGGATCCCGCAGACCTACGCCGAGATGATGCGCAGCCACGACGTATGGAACTATCAGCCACCCGGCGGACGAGGCGCGCCCGGCCAGCGCGGCCACCAGTACGGCGACGATGCGCGCTTCGCCAACGGCGTCGTCGCCGGCAAGCGCGTGCGCATCGTCGGCGCCGGCAACATCGGCAGTCGTTACGCCAGCTTCGTCAAGATGCTCGGTGCGGACGTGGCCGCCTGGGATCCTTACGCCAGCGAACCCTGCTTCCACCGCAGCGGCGCGCGGCGTGTCTTTTACCTCGACCAACTGTTGCACGACGCTGAGATTTTCGCGCCTATGCTGCCGCTCACCGATGGCACACGAGGCTTGATCACGCGCGAGCACATCTATTCGCTCCCGCGCGGCTGCCTGATCGTGCTCGTGACGCGCGCGGCAATCTGTGACATGGCCGCCATCCGCGCGCGCGTGCTGAACGACGAAGTCGCGCTAGCTGCCGATGTGTTCGACGTCGAGCCGTTGCCGCTGGACGATCCGTTGCTGGGTCGGCACAACGTGGTGCACACGCCACACAACGCCGGCCGCACCCGGCATGCCAACGAGCAATGGGCACAGATGCTGGCCGACCAGTTTCTGCCGGTGTCGTCTTGAAGGGATCGGGGCAAAAGCTTTGTCAATCTTGCCACTTCGCGTACTTAGACCGATTCACTTTGACTTCTAAGCTAAGTCAGGCAAAATATCGCTGTTTACGCCGTTGACCGCACTTGCACATGCGCAACGGCCCTAAACATCGAAAACCGTCTTCGTTCGTTCGCGTTCGGCCTGTCTGTTTGTGTTGGGGGAAGCAGGCCGGCGAGAATGAACACAGAAATGTTGCAGATTTTTTATGCGCGTGGCGACAATAAAGCGATGGCACAGTGGACTTGTCAAATGAAGTATATGACCGCGTGCGCCATGACGGCAGCCGCGCTGGGCTTGACCATGATGCTGGCCCCGACGAACCAAAGCGTAGCCGCATCGGCGGCCACATCTGTTGACTTCGCTTTCGAGCTGCCTGCACAGGCAGGCGCCGCGAAGACATTCGAATTCAAGGTCACCACGCCAGGTTGTATCCAAGCATACATCCGGCCATGGACGAGCTCAACGGGAAGCGGCCCAAAAGCCGACAAGTTACAGCTCGCACTAATCGGATCCGACCGTGATGCGCCCTACGTCTCCATCACCGGATCCGCGAGCAACGCCGTGCCGCTGTGGGTAAGCTATGCGGCCTTCCCATCCGATGTCAACCGCGTCAGCGCATGGAAGATTACGGTGAACACGGTGACCGGACGCGGCTCCGCCCGAGGCGTGGTGCGCGTGGACTATCCGCCCACACAAATGCCGTGCGCCTTGCGCGCGACGACCAACACGTTCACGGACACGCGCTCGGTCAGTCTGAGCTGGTTGTTCACCGACGTGCGCTTCGATGGAGCGTTCCTCGTGGAACGGTCGAGCAACAACGGCGCGGCCTGGCGCATGGTGCGCACCTGTTCCCTACCCATTACCAGTCGCACCCTCTACGTGTGCACCGACGCGAACGTGAGCGCCGGCGATTACCTCTACCGCGTGTGCACCGTGAGCGGCGACGGCACGGACGCGGGCTGCTCCGCATCGAACGTCACGCCGCCGGTTCGGGTGAGCCTAAAGTAACTCACGTTACGCAGTCGCGAACTGACTGCGCGACCATAGAATGGCGACATGACACAAGACTTGCTTGACCTGTATAGCGATTATCTGTTGTGCACGTTTGGACAGGCCACGGCAACCGGGTTGGGTCAAGTGGTCGAAGGGAGCGTCAGCCATGACCAAATCACCCGCTGGCTGAGCGGCCAACAGCGCGGCGGGGCGGCGTTGTGGCAGGTGACGAAGCGATTTGTGCGGCAGATTCAAAGTGAGGATGGGGTGCTGATCGTGGACGACACGATCAGCGAGAAACCCTACAGCGACGAGAACGACATCGTGTGCTGGCACTATGATCACACCAGCGGCGAGGTGATCAAAGGCATCAACCTGATGACGGCGCTGTATCACGTGCCCAGTCGGGGGCTGTCGTTGCCAGTGGAGTTTCGCTTGATCGCCAAGACCGAGCAGTATGTGGACAAGAAGAGTGGCAAGACCAAGCGCCGAAGTCCGATCACCAAGAATGAGTATTACCGCATGATGCTGCAACAAGCGGTGATCAACCAGATTCCCTTCAAATACGTGCTCAACGATGTGTGGTTTGCCGCGGCCGACAACATGAATTTCGTCAAACACAAGCTGAAGAAGGAGTTTGTCATGCCGCTCAAGGCCAATCGCAAGGTGGCGCTCAGCGCGGACGACAAGCGGCACGGCATCTACGTGCGTGTGGATGAAGTCGTGATCGAACCAAACACGGTGCGGCCAGTGTATCTGGAAGATGTGAGCTTCCCGCTGCTTTTGGCCAAGCAAGTCTTTACAAACAAAGATGGCTCTACCGGCGTATTGTTTCTGGTCACCAGCGACACCACGCTCACCTACGATGGGATCACCTCGCTCTATCAAAAACGATGGACGATCGAACCCTTCCACAAGTCGCTCAAGCAGAATGCCGCGCTCGAACGCTCGCCTGCCCACACGGTCACGACGCAGACCAATCACATCTTTGCCAGTTTGTGTGCGTTCATCAAGCTCGAGATGCTCAAGCGTAAATCCAAGTCGAATCATTTTGCCTTGAAATCGCATTTGTATCTGCACGCCGTTCAATCAGCTTTTGACGCCCTGCGCCAGCTGCAGCCCGTCACACTGGCTGCGTAACGTGAGTAAGTAACTCACGTTACGCAGTCGCGAACTGACTGCGCGACCATAGAATGGCGACATGGCACAAGACTTGCTTGACCTGTATAGCGATTATCTGTTGTGCACGTTTGGACAGGCCACGGCAACCGGGTTGGGTCAAGTAGTCGAAGGGAGCGTCAGCCATGACCAAATCACCCGCTGGCTGAGCGGCCAACAGCGCGGCGGGGCGGCGTTGTGGCAGGTGACGAAGCGATTTGTGCGGCAGATTCAAAGTGAGGATGGGGTGCTGATCGTGGACGACACGATCAGCGAGAAACCCTACAGCGACGAGAACGACATCGTGTGCTGGCACTACGATCACACCAGCGGCGAGGTGATCAAAGGCATCAACCTGATGACGGCGCTGTATCACGTGCCCAGTCGGGGGCTGTCGTTGCCAGTGGAGTTTCGCTTGATCGCCAAGACCGAGCAGTATGTGGACAAGAAGAGTGGCAAGACCAAGCGCCGAAGTCCGATCACCAAGAATGAGTATTACCGCATGATGCTGCAACAAGCGGTGATCAACCAGATTCCCTTCAAATACGTGCTCAACGATGTGTGGTTTGCCGCGGCCGACAACATGAATTTCGTCAAACACAAGCTGAAGAAGGAGTTTGTCATGCCGCTCAAGGCCAATCGCAAGGTGGCGCTCAGCGCGGACGACAAGCGGCACGGCATCTACGTGCGTGTGGATGAAGTCGTGATCGAACCAAACACGGTGCGGCCAGTGTATCTGGAAGATGTGAGCTTCCCGCTGCTTTTGGCCAAGCAAGTCTTTACAAACAAAGATGGCTCTACCGGCGTATTGTTTCTGGTCACCAGCGACACCACGCTCACCTACGATGGGATCACCTCGCTCTATCAAAAACGATGGACGATCGAACCCTTCCACAAGTCGCTCAAGCAGAATGCCGCGCTCGAACGCTCGCCTGCTCACACGGTCACGACGCAGACCAATCACATCTTTGCCAGTTTGTGTGCGTTCATCAAGCTCGAGATGCTCAAGCGTAAATCCAAGTCGAATCATTTTGCCTTGAAATCGCATTTGTATCTGCACGCCGTTCAATCAGCTTTTGACGCCCTGCGCCAGCTGCAGCCCGTCACACTGGCTGCGTAACGTGAGTAAGTAATTCCTAAACCGAAGCGCTCATCCTTCTTGTAGAGCCGACGTGCCCATTCAGCATAGGTTTCCATGGACGTGTCATAGCCCACCGGATCGGGCGGGGTGATGCCCGCTTCCTTGAGATGTAAGGCGTTCATGACAATAGTGTCTTGTCCTGCCCATCCCCAGCTCGGGAGCCCATACAGTTTGCCTTTGTAGTATTGCAGTTCGATGAACTGATCGAACCACTGTTTGAGATCCGTCTTGTCTGCAGCTACTAAGTCGTCTATCGGGCCGATGATGCCTTTGTCAATCGCGCGCCAAAAATGAAAATGCGATGGATCGAATGCAATCACATCACCCAAGTCACCTGCGGCGAACTGAGCATACATCTTTCCATAGTTATCTTGCTGGCTAGCGCCTGTGAGTGGACGAAACTCGATCTCGACATTGGGATACTGTTCTTGGAAGGTCTTGATACGCTCTTCGTTCCACCCGGTGCCTGGGCCTCGAAAGGTATCCCACTTCAAAAAGGCCTTTTCACCCTTAGCAGTTGTCGGCTCAGAGACTGTGGACGGTTCTGACGCCGATGGCTGCTGTCCTGTACCAGTCGTTGGCGGCGCGGCGGGCACGGCACATGCAGCTAATGCGCTGGCGGCGAGGGTACCACTTGCTATACGTAGAAACTGGCGACGCGAGGTTCTCTTCGACATGGAACTTAGCCTCCTGGATAAGATTATTGTAGGGACTGCAGGGTCTAAAGCCACCCTTATTTCGATGAGAAGGCATTGCTAGGGCGGTGGACGGGAAAATACACATCATCTCCAATAATGTCAAACAGCTTTTCACAGTGCTGAATCCGCATCTCATGCTTACTAAGATCCTCGCATTCGTCACGAAAGGTTGTGCCCGAGCGGTCTATACTACACGGCGCCATGGAACTCGATCACGTCGTCATCTTAGTTGACGACCTCGATGCTGCCCTTCAAGCATGGCGTGATGCCGGCTTCAACGTCACCCCGGGCGGCGTGCACGCCGACGGCCTCACCCACAACGCCCTGATCTGCTTCGCCGACGGCAGCTACATCGAGCTGCTTGCCTTTCGCACGCCGGCCGCCACGGCGCACCGCTGGGAACGTTTCCGCGCGTTCCCCGGCTTGATTGATTACGCGATCCTCATCGAGAACCTGCCGGCGTTCGTGCCGCAGGTGAGCGCGCGCGGCCTCGACTACACAGCGGTGGCCGAGGGTGGACGGCAACGCCCCGATGGCGTCGCGATCCGCTGGCGCACGAGCTGGCCGCCCCCGGGTGCGGAGGGACTGCCGTTTCTTATCGAGGACGTAACGCCACGCGAGCTGCGTGTCCCGGCCGGCGACTGCCGCAAGCATCCCAACGGCGCGCAGGGAATCGCCGAATTGGCCATCGCCGTCAACGACCTCGATCGCGCTGCCCACCACCTGGCGCTGCTGTTCGGCAATGGTCCGAGCAACGTAGACGAATCGCGCACGTTTACCGTGGGTAGCTGCGTGCTGCGCATTCAACGGATGCTCCCAGGCGCTGTGCCGGCTCGCCGTGGACCGGGACCGGTTTCCCTCTCCGTCGCGCTTGCCGGCGGCGAACTACGGCGATATGCGTGACACGCAAGACGCAGGACGTAAGACGCAACACGCAAAACATACGCACACCATGATCGAAATCATCTTCCTCGGCGTGGGCGCAGCGATCCCGATGCGTAACGGGACGAACGCTGCTTACCTCGTCCGCATCGGCAACGAACGCATCCTGGTTGACTGTGGGCCGGCCATCTTGCAACAACTCGATGCCGTCGGCATCTCGCCGGCAGAGATCACGCACATCTTCTTCACCCACCACCACGGCGATCACGCGCTGGGCTACCCGATGTTGATGCTGTGGTATGAGATCGGCGAGGACGCGACGCTACAAGTGCCTACGCTCATCGCCAGCGCCCGGACGTTCGATGTCCTCGATACGCTGATGGGTGTGAGCTACGGCCCGATGGACGGGGTGACCGAGAGCGCGCCGCGCATCACGGTGCCACAAGATAGCGTCGGCCGGACACAGATTCACCCAAACATCATGCTGACTACCGTGCCGATGACCCACTCGGAATTCGCGCCGTCGCTGGGCCTGCGCATCGAGACGCGCAACCAATTCGGCAACCACATCATCGCCTTCACCGGCGACACCAGCCCCAACGACAACATCGTCTTGCTGGCGCGCGACGCCGAGCTCCTCGTCCATGAAGCGGCTTACAGCGCCACGCTGAATCCGGAATACGCTGCCGGCGTCTATGGCCACAGCACGGCGCAAATCGCCGGCCGCAATGCCAAAGCAGCCGGCGCGAAACGCTTGGCGCTCGTGCATATTGACGCGATGTATGAGGGCAAAGAGCGCGTGCTCATTGAAGAAGCACAGCGCGAATTCGACGGCCACGTGTTCGCGCCGGTCGCCGGCCTCAGCATGACCCTCGGCGATGCGTGATACGTCGCTTACCTGCAACCTGCCACCTGTAACCTGTAACCTGTAACTTGTAACTTGTAACTGGCAACCCGACTCATACGGAGACCGTGCATGACCGTACTCTTTCCCACATTCGAAGAGATGCTCCATCCGCAGCGCGTGGATCCTGTTATCCGTGAGCGCGCTGCGCGGGCGCGCACCGAGGCACCGCTCGACCCGATCAACTTATTCAACATCAACTGGCTCAAGCCAAACGCCGACCTGGGCAACGGCGCGCACCAAATCAACTACCTCGTCATACCGCGCGCGCTCACCAACGTAGACGCCGAGATCGTGGTGTTAGTGGCGAAGGACTTCCCGACCGGCAGCCACAAGGTCGGCCCGGCCTATTCCGTGCTGATCGAGAAATACGTCAACGGCGAGATCGAACCGAACAAGCACACGCTGGTCTTCCCCAGCACCGGCAACTACGGCATCGGCGGCTCGTGGGTCGGACCGCGCGCCGGCTTCAAGAGCATGGTGATCTTGCCGGAGGGCATGAGTCGTGAGCGATTCGAGAAGATCGAGAGCTACGGCGCAAGCTACATCAAGACCTATGGCAGCGAGAGCAACGTCAAAGAGATCTACGACGAATGCAAGCGGCTGATGCGCGAATATCCCGACTCGGTGCGCATCATGAACCAGTTCAGCGAGATGGGCAACTACCGCTTCCATTACTACGTCACCGGCAACACGATCGTTGCGCTGAAGGAGGCGCTCGGCGACTGGCTGGGCGCGCGCAACATCGCGGCGTTTTGCTCGGCCATGGGCAGCGCGGGCACCATCGCCGCCGGCGACCGGCTGAAGCAAGTCTTCCCCGATTGCAGGGTGGTCGGCCTCGAACCGATTCAGTGCCCCACCCTCTACAACAACGGCTATGGCAGCCACGAAATCCAGGGCATCGGCGACAAGCACGTGACCTGGATCCATCACGTCACCAACATGGATGCGCTGGCCTGCATTGACGACACCGAGTGTCTGCGCATCTTGCAGGTATTCACGCATCCGATCGGCGGCGAGACGCTGATGAAGCGCTACGGCATAGACGGCGAGACGGCGTGTCAAATCGCCGGCACGTTCGGCATCAGCGGCGTGTGCAACCTAATCGGCGCGATCAAGACGGCCAAGCACTTCGGCCTGGGCAAGCGCGACGTGATCGTGACCGTGGCGACCGATGGGCCGGATCGTTATCATTCCGTAATGCAAGAATGGAACGCGCGCCACCCGCTGACGCCGGCGATGGCCGAAGCGTGCATCGGCGAAGTGCTGCATCGCCAGAAGACCGACTGGATCAAAGACGGCACGCCTGAAAACCGCCGCCAATGGCACAACTTGAAATACTACACGTGGGTCGAACAACAGGGCAAGACGGTCGAAGAACTCAACGCCCAGCTCGACCCGGAGTGGTGGTTGGCCGAGCAGGCCAAGATCCCCGAACTCGACCGAAAAATCGCGGCGTTGCGCGGGTGATGCGGTCGGGCAGATTGAATTTGCCCAAAGCGACCTTTACCGTAGAATCGGGTTTCGAGACGAGTGCGGACACGGAGATCACCGCATCATCGTCCACCGGAGACTCTAGTGAAAGGAGAAGAGACTATGAGAAAAGCACTCATCACGATGCCTGTGCTGGCCGCGTTGCTTCTGTCGGCCTGCGGCACCACGCCGCCGGCGCCCGCTGCACCCACGCAACCGCCCGCCGCACCGACCGAAGCGCCTACTACGCCAACGGAAGCGCCGGCTGCGCCAACCGAAGCGCCCGCCGCGCCAACCGAGGCGCCTGCCGCCGGCAAGATCGGCAAAGTCTGCCAGGTCACCGATGTCGGCGGCATTGACGACAAGAGCTTCAACCAAACCGCCTGGGCCGGCGCGCAACAAGTCGCCAAAGAGTTCGGCGCCGAAGCGCGCTACCTCGAATCGCAGCAGCAGACCGACTACGAGAAGAACATCAACGAGTTCCTGGCCTCGGGCTGCGACTTGATCGTGACGGTGGGCTTCCTGCTGGGCGATGCGACGAAAGCGGCCGCCGAAGCGAACCCCAATCAGAAGTTCCAAATCCTCGACTTCGCCTATGACCCGCCGATTCCCAACGTGTGGGGTCAGGTGTATGCCACCGATCAGGGCGCGTTCCTGGCCGGCTACGTTGCCGCTGCCGTGTCGAAGACCGGCAAGGTCGGCACGTTCGGCGGCATCAACATCCCGCCGGTGGTGGACTTCATGGACGGCTTCGCGCTGGGCGTGAAGTACTACAACGAGAAGAACGGGACGAACGTCCAAGTGCTGGGCTGGGATGTCGAGAAGCGCGACGGCTTGTTCGCGGGCAATTTCGAGAGCACCGACGATGGTCGCCGCCTGGGCGAGACGCTCATGGACGAAGGCGCCGACGTGATCATGCCGGTCGCCGGGCCGGTCGGCCTGGGCACGGGCGCGGCGATTCTGGAGCGCGGCAATGCTTACCTTGTCGGCGTGGACAGCGACTGGTATGAGTCCGCGCCCGAATACAAGAGCGTCGTGCTCACCAGCGTGCTCAAGCGGCTCGACGTGAGCGTAGTCGAGGCGGCGCGCGCCATCGCCGACGGCACCTTCAGCGGCGGCACCAAGGTCGCCACGCTGGCCAACAACGGCGTCGGCATCGCGCCCTTCCACGACCTCGATTCGCTTGTCCCACAGAAAGTCAAGGATGACCTCCCCGGTATCATCCAAGACATCATTGACGGCAAGATCAAGACCAAGCCATAGCCCGCCTGCGCCGAGAAACCGGGTTTCTTGAGGGAACCCGGTTTCTCGTTTGTCCTCTTCATGGCTCCCGTCCTCGAGCTGCGCAACATCACCAAGCGCTTCCCCGGCGTGCTGGCCAACGACCGCATCTCGTTCACGTTGGAACAGAACGAGATTCACGCTTTGCTGGGCGAAAACGGCGCCGGCAAGTCCACGCTGATGAACATCCTATACGGCCTGTATCAGCCGGACGAGGGCGAGATCATCGTGCGTGGCCGGGCGGTGAAGATCCACAGCCCCAGCGACGCCATCCGCGCCGGCATCGGCATGGTGCATCAACACTTCATGCTCGTGCCGGTGCTCACCGTCACCGAGAACGTCATGCTCGGCGACGAGATGCTCACCGGCGGCGTCTTCCTCGACCGGCGCAGGTCCGCACAGCGCATCCGCGACATCTCGAAGCAATATGGCCTGGAGGTGGACCCCGACGCCTACATCAAAGACCTGCCGGTGGGCGTGCAGCAGCGCGTCGAGATCATCAAACTGCTCTTCCGCAACGCCGACATCTTGATCCTCGACGAGCCGACCGCCGTCCTCACGCCGCAGGAGGTCAACGACCTATTCAAGGTGATCCGCTCATTGGTGGATCAGGGCAAATCGCTCATCTTCATCACGCACAAACTGAAGGAGGTGCTGGCGACGGCCGATCGCATCACCGTGCTGCGCGCCGGCCGGGTGGTCGGCAGCACTACGCCTGCTCAGGCCACCGAGGCTTCGCTCGCAGCGATGATGGTAGGGCGTGAAGTGTCGCTCGAAGTGGACAAAGCCGATGCGAAGCCCGGCGATGTCGTGCTTAGCCTGGAACACCTGGAGGTGCTCGACGACCGGCTGAACGTCGCCGTGGACGACGTGACGCTGGACGTGCGCGCCGGCGAGATCATGGGCGTGGCCGGCGTGCAGGGGAACGGACAGACCGAGCTGGTGGAGGTGATCACCGGCTTGCGTCGGCCGGTCAGCGGGCGCATCCGCATCCTCGGCCACGACGTAACCGGCGCGACGCCGCGCCGCATCACCGAACTCGGCGTCGCCCACGTGCCCGAAGATCGCCAGCGCGACGGGCTGGTGCTGAGCTATCCCGTCGCCGACAACATCGCGCTTCAGGAATACTACAAGCCGCCCTTTGCGAGGGGTATAGTGATTGACGAACAAGCGATCCAGCAGGAAGCAGCACGATTGGTGCAGCAGTTCGATGTTCGCACGCCGAGCGTGCAGACGCCGGCCGGGTCGCTCTCCGGCGGCAACCAGCAGAAAGTGATCGTCGCGCGCGAGCTTTCGCGCCCGATCAAGCTCCTGGTCGCCTCGCAGCCGACGCGCGGGCTGGACGTCGGCTCGATCGAGTACATCCACAAGCAAATCGTGCGCAAACGCGACGAGGGTGCCGCCGTGTTGCTGGTCTCGCCCGAACTCGATGAAATCCTTGCTTTATCCGACCGCATCGCGGTCATGTATCGCGGGCGCGTGGTTGCCGTCGTGGACGCCGACGTCGCGACGAAGGAATACCTCGGGTTGCTGATGGCCGGCGCCGACCCGGCGACGACGCCGATTCCGGAGCGACGCCACAAACGCGCTGAAGTCGTGACCTGAATCGAACGCGCGCCGGCGCGCAAGCCCGCCAAAAGCGAATCCGACATCACCACATCACAATGGGAGAGCGACTGATGGCAGAGTCCGTGCTGAAAGAGATCCTCCCGCCGATCACGGAGGCGCAGCGCCGGTCGCTGTGGCGGCGCATCTGGGAAGCGGTGCAATTGCCGGCGCTGGCGCTCTTCACGGCGTTCGTCGTCGGCGGGTTGATCATCGCGCTGAGCGACTTCAAGGTGCTCGAAGCGTTAGCCGATACGAGCCGCCGGCTGAACCCGATCGGCTACGGGCTGCTGATCTTGACCGCCGTTGTACTCGTCGGCGGCATCGCCATCAGCCGCCGGCCAGAGATCATCCTCAACCGCCTGGGGTTCGCGGCGACCGGACGCCAGTCGCGCTGGTTCAACCTCATCGCCGTCGTGCTGACCCTCGTCGCCGTGATCGGGCTGTTGGTGATCATCGGCTTCGGCCATGTGCTCGCGCTGGCGTGGAGCGCGGTCATCAGCGCATACGGCGCGCTGCTCGAAGGCTCGCTCGGCAACCCCGCGCAGATCATCGCCGCGCTGCAAAGTGGCGACGCACGGGCCTTGGCCCTGGCGTTCTACCCGATCTCCGAGTCGCTGGTCGCGTCCACGCCGTATATCTTCGCCGGCTTGGCCGTGGCGCTCGGCTTCCGCTGCGGCCTGTTCAACATCGGCGCGGAAGGACAGTTGTTCATCGGCGCGCTCACCTCGGTCTTCGTCGGCTACTCGCTCACCGGCCTGCCGGCGATCGTGCACATCCCGCTGGCGCTGGGCGCCGGCGCGTTGGGCGGCGCATTGTGGGGATTCGTGCCCGGGTTCCTCAAAGCGCGGGTCGGCGCACACGAGGTGATCAACACGATCATGATGAACTACATCGCCTTCCGGCTGAGCGAGTGGCTGCTGAACGGACCGATGAAGCGGCCGGGCGCGGTGCCGGTCAGCCCGTTCATTGCCGAGGCGGCGCAGTTGCCGCGTTTCTTCCCCGACCCGATTCGCTTCCACCTGGGGTTCTTCATCGCGCTCGGCATGGCGGCCTTCGTCTGGTGGTTCCTGTTCAAGTCGCGATGGGGGTTCGAGATACGCACGGTGGGCGCGAATCCGAACGCGGCGCGCTACGCCGGCATGAACATCGCGTTCAACATCATCCTGGCGATGTGCCTATCGGGCGCGCTGGCGGGCATGGCCGGCGCAAACGAGGTGCTCGGCGTGAATTACAACCTGGCCAACGCATTTTCATCCGGCTACGGCTTCGACAGCATCGCGCTGGCGCTGCTTGGCCGGAGCCACCCGTTCGGCGTGGTGCTGGCGGCGCTGTTGTTCGGCACGCTGCGCAGCGGCGGCACGCGCATGCAGAACGTCGCCCAGATACCGATAGACATCATCATCGTCGTGCAGGCGCTGGTGATCGCCTTCATGGCCGCGCCGGGCATCATCCGGGCGATCTACCGCATCGTCAAGCCGCGCGAAGGCGAAGTGGTGTTCACGCGAGGATGGGGACGCTGAAATTGAGAATTGAAAATTGAAAATTGAGAACTGAGAACTCAAATCTGCAACCTGGATTGATGGCAGCGACAACTCTTCCGACCACGACCCCGCGTTACACGCAGGCGCAACTGGCGGCCATGGCCGAGCGCCGGCGCCATCGCATCATCGGCATCCTCATGGTGCTGCTCGGCTTCGCCGGGTTCGCGCTCTTCGCGGTGAACGCCGATCCGGCGGCGGTGAGCACCTTTGGCTTGAACACCGGCCGGACGGCAGCTTTCCGTTTGGGCGACCTCGTCGTGCCCACACAGGCCACGGTGATCGTGCTGTCGTCGCTGTGCTTGTTCATCGGCGGTTATCAATTCATTCGCGGGTTCGGCAAGTCCACCAACGCCATCTTCGGGCTGATCATCCTGTTCTTCATCGCCTCGTTCCTGGTCTGGGCGACCGGCGACAAGTCCATCAACCTGGCAGCGATGATCAACAGCACGCTGCTGCGCGCGGTGCCGCTCACGCTCGGCGCGCTGTCGGGCGTGATGTCGGAACGCGCGGGTGTGGTCAACATCGCCATCGAAGGCATGATGCTCTCCGGCGCGCTCGTCGCCACGATCGCCGGCAGCGTGACCGGCAGTTTGTGGGTCGGCGTGGCCGCTGCCGTGCTCACCGGCGTGCTGCTCTCGCTCTTCCACGGCGTGCTATCCATCCGCTACAAGGTGGATCAGATCATCAGTGGCACGGTGATCAACATCTTCTCGGTCGGCATCACCAGCTTCATCTCGGCCAAGTTCCTGAGCGAGTTCCCGCAACTGAACAATCCCGGCACTTTTCGCTCGGAGCCGATCCCCGTGTTGTCGGCGATCCCGCTCATCGGCCCGATTTTGTTCGACAACAACTTCTTCACGTATGCGATGTTCGTCCTGCTCATCGTCATCCACATCGCGCTCTTCTACACGCGCTGGGGACTGCGCACGCGCGCCGTCGGTGAGCATCCCAAGGCGGCGGACACGCTGGGCATCAACGTCTTTCGCACGCGCTACACGGCCGTGCTGCTGAGCGGGGCGCTGGCAGGATTCGCAGGCGCTTACTTCACCCTCGGTTCGGTCGGCCGCTTCGACGAAGGCATGACCGCCGGGCGCGGCTTCATCGCGCTGGCAGCGATGATCTTCGGCAACTGGACGCCGTTCGGCGCGTTCGGCGCGGCGCTGATCTTCGGCTTCGCCGACTCGTTGCAAAGCCGGCTGGCGATCCTCAACGTGCCCATCCCGTCGCAATTTCTGTTGATGGCGCCTTATATCGCGACGATGATCGCCCTGGCCGGCTTAATCGGCCGCACCACGCCGCCGGCAGCGGATGGGAAACCGTATGAGAAGCAATGATCCCGCCTGAAGCCCGCGTCCTCGTCTGCCTGATCAACAATCCACGCGACCTGGAGATCGCGCGCTGGGATCACTGGTATCGCATCCCGGTCAAGCACGCACCGAGCGAGTATCTGGCCGATTACCTGGCGTTCTATCTCACCGAGAAGTTCGGCGACGAAAAGTGGGCGATCCATGAATACGCCGAGGTGCGCGGCCATGAACTGGTGCGGCGGGTGGATCTTTTCCCGGATGAACCGAATCATCCTCGCGCTCACGAGCTATATTACAAGATGCAGCTTGGCCCGCTGCAACGCCTCCCCCGCCCGATCCCATCGCTGCGCTGGCGACGAATCACGTTCATCCAGACCAGCGGCGACCGGCTGATGAACGCGCTGGAGATCGGCGAACTCACCGCGCACAGCGACCGCTTCGTGAAGTTGATGGAAGACATAGACGATGCAGATTGAGCGCGCGTTGGCGACTTTCAATTTCGACACCATACTTGGCGTAGATTCGTTTTTCGACAAGGGGAATTTATGCTCATCACCAACGGAACCGTGATCACGATGACCGAACCTAACGTCGTGATCGAGAACGGCGCGCTCCTCGTGCTGGATGGGATGATTACCGATATTGGCCCGACGGACAAACTGCAACTGCGCCACGCCGAGCTATTGCGCACCCGACCGGTGTTGGACGCGGAAGGCAAGCTCATTCTGCCGGCGAACATCTGCGCACACACACACTTCTACGGCGCATTCGCCCGCGGCATGGCCATCCCCGGCGATCCACCGCGCAGCTTCATGGAGGTGCTGCAGAAACTATGGTGGAAACTCGACCGGGCGCTCGACTTGGAAGGTGTGAAATATTCGGCGCTGGTATGCCTGGTGGACGCCATCAAGCACGGCACGACGACGCTCATTGACCACCACGCCAGCCCGAACGCGATCGAAGGCTCGCTCGACGCCATCGCCGAGGCCGTGAAGCAGTCCGGTCTGCGCGCCGCGCTGTGCTACGAAGTCACCGATCGCAACGGCCTCGACGGCGCTAAACGTGGCATCGAGGAGAATGTCCGGTTCGCCATTTCGACCCTGCGCGCCCGGTCACCTTACCTCGCCGCAGCCATGGGCATCCATGCGTCGTTCACTATTGGCAACGATACACTCAACGCCTGCGCCGAAAAGGCCCGGCAGCTTGGCATCCCGATCCACCTGCACGTGGCCGAAGACATAGCCGACGAAGACGACAGCTACCGCCGATACCGCGTATCGGTGGTTGAGCGGCTGGCGATCCACCGCGCGCTGAGCGAGAAGACGATCTGCGCGCACTGTGTTCACATCAGCGAGCGCGAGATGGAGGTGCTGGCCAACTATCAAGCCAAGGTCACCCACCAGCCGCGCAGCAACATGAACAACGGCGTCGGCGTCGCGCGCGTGGACGCGATGCTCGAGCGCGGCATTTGCGTTGGCCTGGGCAACGATGGCTTCTCCAACGACGCCTTCGCCGAGATGAAAGTGTGCGACTTGCTCCACAAAGTGCACGCACGCGATCCACGCGCAATAGGCGCAGACAAAGTCGCTCAGATGGCGTATCGAAACAACGCTAAAATCGCGCAGTGCTTCTGGCCGGAGATGCGCGGCACCCTGGAAATCGGCGCGCCGGCCGACATCATCTTCGTGGACTACAAGCCGTTCACGGAGTTGAACGAAGCGAACGCTGCATGGCACCTGCTCTTTGGCGTCCACGGCGGCATGGTCACCCACACCATTTGCAACGGCCAGGTCGTCATGGCCAATCGGACTTTACTCACGCTGGACGAAGCGGAGATCGTCGCCAAAGCGCGCGAAGCCGCCGATTGGGCCTGGAAACGCGTTGCGAGCATGTAATCACCACCTCATGACGTTACTGCCATGTGGCTACGCTTACTTAGGACGGTATCCTTCCTCGGCCTGACGGCCGCCTATTTCGGCGTGCTGTTTTTGTGCTGGAGCATGCCACGCCTGCTCTTCGGGATCATGGTGGATGACTTCTGGAACGTGATTCCCAAGGTGAATGTCTGGCAGGTCATGCTATTCAGCGTGCCCACTCTGGTCGTCGGCGGCATTGCGTGGACGATCTCTTGGTGGCTTCTGCTGCGCGACAGCTCAGACGAAACGCCGGCCCCGGTGTCGCAACCTTATCTGGCATTCTTTACGATCCTCGGCGTAGCTTTTACGGCTATGATTGCCTGGCGTGAGATGTTGATCTGCGGTGAACTCTCCACCGCGTCGAGCAGACGGGACGCCGAGGAAATCATCGCCGGATTGATCGGTGGCATGTTCGCCATCCTCATCTCGGTTTGCCTGCTAGGCTACCACGGTGGCCTATGGCGCAGCTATCGTCGTTACTTCAGGCAGCCGAGGTGACGGCGATCACCACGCAAGGCGCAATCGAATCATCGCCACTTCGAGCAACACCGCACGCCCTGAACCAGCCGACTCAATCACTGCCAACAAGCGCAGCGTCATGACGCCCCTTCTGCAGCGCCAAGCTGAACAACCCTTCTGCGACCGCATCGAAGTCGTAGTCAGGATTGGCCATGCGCAGCGTCTCGCGCATTTCCGCCGGGATTGCCTCGACGCCCTTCCACGCGCCGCACACCGCGCAGGCCATTGCGCCGATGGTGTCGGCGTCACCGGATAACTCGGCGGCCAGCATGGCTGCGCGCACCGGCTCGCCATCGGCCAGCGCAACGATGCCCATCGCCGCCGGCACCGCCTCGCTGGCCGGCAGGCCGGTGCCGACCAGGTCGTAAATCGCTTGAATCCGATCGCACTCGTCGCCCATCTCATCACGCGCCAGGCTGACGGCAAACTCAATCCGTCGCGCCACCGAAGCACCCAGCGCGGGCGCACCAAGCGCTTCGCCGATCTTGGCCGCCTCGATGCCGGCCTGGAGGATGTCGCGCAGTGCGGCGTTCGGATCGAGCGCGCGCGCCACGGCGCCGGCGACGGCCGCTGCTGCGGCGCAGGCCACGCCGGTGTTATGCGTCGGCAGCGCGGTGAGGGCAGCGTCGCGCGCCGCGCCCTCGACATCGCCTGGATGAATGAGGCCGACAACCGAAGCGCGCATGGCCGCGCCGTTGGTGTCGCCGCCGAGGCCGGTCTGTCGGAGGTCTATCCCTGCGCGGATCTTCGCCACGCCGCGCCGCGTGCTCGGGCCGACGAAGACGCAATCATCGCCGCCGATCGCGTCATACCAGCCGAGGATGGCGCGCGCCGCGCCTTCGAGCGTCACGCTACCTTCGCGGATGATCTCGCGGGCCAGCCAAATGGCCTGCTCGGTGTCGTCGGTGATGCGGCCGGCCGGCAGCCCCGCATGCACCGGATGGTCATCGGGCGCGGCGACGAAGCCCGTGATGCGGCCGAAGCGCGCACGCGTCTGCGCCGGAGAAAGCAGCGCCGGCATGCCGAACGCATCCCCCAACGCTTGGCCGTAGATGCCGCCGTAGATCTTGGAACGCAAGGAGGGCGAGGAGGCCGATTCGTCAACCATGAAACAAGATTGATGATGCTAGGCCGCCTGCGTCTGGCGGAACTTGCGCTGGCGGGCCACGGCGCGCTGGCGTTGCACGATCGCATACACCACCAGCGCGACGAGCGTGGCGACGTATGGAATCATCTGCACGAGCTGATTCGGCACGCGCAGGTTACCCAACTGGACCGATAGCGCTTCGGCGGCGCCGAACACCAGCGAGGCGATCATCGTCCCCAGCGGCGTCTTGCCGCCGAGGAAGATGGCCGCCAGCGCGATGAACCCGCGGCCGGCGGTCATGTCGCGGGCGAAGAACTTGACGTAGCCCATGCTGAGATACACGCCCCCCAGCGCCGCCAGCAGCCCGCTGAGCGCCAGCGCCAGATATTGCTGTGCCCGCACGTTGATCCCGACCGAACGCGCTGCCTCCAGGTTCTCGCCGACCGCCCGGAGATGGATGCCGGCCCGCGTGCGGTACAGAAAGACCGACACGAGCACCACGGCGATGAATGCAACGTAGGTCAGCAAGTTCTGGCCGCTGAGGATCGGCCCGACGAGCGGGATATCCTTGATGACCGGAATCTCCACGAACGGCATCTGCTTGCTCACTAGCGCGCTGGTGCTGCCCTTGTCGCCGGTGAGCAAAAAGACCACGAAAATCGTCCCACCCGAAGCCAGGATGTTGATGGCGATGGCGGCCAGGATGATGTCGGCCTTCAGGTTCAAGTGAAAGAAGGCCAACATCAGCGCCATTAACACACCGATGGCCGCGCCGGCCAGCAAGCCCAGCCACTCGCTCTGCGTGGCGATGCTGATAAGCACGCCGGCACAGGCGGCGGTCAGCATGATGCCTTCGAGCGCGATGTTGGCTACGCCGCCCAATTCGGCGATCAATCCGCCGAGCGCCGGCAGCAGGATCGGCGTCGTCACGCGCAGCACCGCGGCGACGAACGTGGCACTGAAGATCACTTGAAGCGCTTGTTCCATGTTGGGTGTTGCGTCCTGCGTCCTGCGTCTCACGACTCGCGGACGCGCTGATTGCGAGACTTCACGTAGTCCACCAGCACCTGCGCGGTCAACAGCAGGATGATCACGGCCTGGATCACCTGCACGATCTCGGCGCCGACCGCCGCTTCTTGTTC
Source organism: Candidatus Roseilinea sp. (assembly GCA_025998955.1). NCBI lineage: Bacteria > Bacillati > Chloroflexota > Candidatus Thermofontia > Candidatus Roseilinea > Candidatus Roseilinea sp. The sequence continues at coordinate 666,189 of AP024676.1, read as the reverse complement.
CATGATGTCGCCGCCCACGCGCAGGTACGAGTAGAACAAGCCGGTGACCGGAATGAGCAACGGGTTGTTGCGCGCCAGCAACGCCACCACGATGCCCTCGAAGCCCAGCCCGGCCGCGATGCCGGGGATCAGACGCTGGTGCACGCCTAGGACCAGGTGGACGCCCGCCACCGCCGCAATCGCGCCGCCGATGGCAAACGACAACGCAATCGCGCGCCGCGTGTTGATCCCACCATAGCGCGCGAATTTCTCGTTTGCGCCGATGGTGCGGATCTCGTAGCCGAACGGCGTTCGGTTGAGCAACACCCAGACAGCAAACACCAAGATCGCCGCAAACAACACGGCCAGGTTGGCCCGCCCCAGATTCACGCCAAAAATGGCGGTGAACCGAGCCAACATGGCGTTGGCTTGAATCAGCTCCGAGCGCAGCGATTGCGAGCCCGGCGGCGTAAACACATTGGTCAGCAGAAAGTCATACAGCAGGACGATGACCGCGTTCAGCATCAGCGTCGAGACGATCTCGTTGGCGTTTAGGTAAGCCTTCATCAGCCCGGGCAGCAGGCCGACCAGAAAGCCGACGACCATTGCTGCAATCAACGGCAGCAGGATAGCCACAACCGGCGGCATGGGCACATAGATGGCGACGACCGCGGCAACCATCGCGGCCATGAACATCTGCCCCTGCGCGCCGAGGCTGAATTGCCGCGCGCGGAAGGGGATGGACACCGATAGCCCGAGGATGATGAGCGTCGTGGCGTCTTCGATCCAGCGGCCGGCGCGAATGCTACGGCTGAGCGGGCCGCTGAGCAACGACGAATAAGCCAGGAGTGGGTCTTTACCGACGATCAGCATCACCAGGAAGCCGAACAACAGCGCCAGCGCAATCGTGCCCAGCGTGACGACGAAGTCAATGATGGCGCTCCGGCGCCGCTCTTGCTGCACGCGGGCGCGTTCCGCAGCGCGGTTGAAGGACGGAGCAGTGGGTAGCGTTGCTTGCATGTTACCAGTTGCGCTCGATCTCGGCCTGAGTCATGGTCTTGGTGCCCAGCATGTAGAGGCCTACGTCTTCTTCGGTCAGGCCACGCGGGTCCGGGAAGATGGCGACGATCCGGCCATCGTGCATCACCGCCAGCCGGTCGGATAGCGACATGACCTCGCTCAGGTCTGCCGAAACCAGCAGGATCGCCACGCCGGCATTGCGCGCTCTCACCAGTTGCTCGTGCATGAATTCGGTCGCGCCGATGTCCACGCCTCGCGTGGGCTGGGCGGCGATCAGCAACTTGGGACGAGACGATAGCTCGCGCGCGACGACGACCTTCTGCATGTTCCCTCCTGACAGCGACCCAACCGGCAGCGTGCCGTCCGGCGCGCGAATGGCATATTGCTCGATCAGCGCCTCGCCGTTGCGCGCGATCTCCGCCGGGCGCATCAGGCCGCCGCGCGTAAATGGCTCGCGCGCGTAGCGATCCACGATGAGGTTCTCCTGGATGCTCGACGTCAGCGCCACGCCGTTGGCCAGTCGGTCTTCCGGGATGTGCGCCACACCGGCCTGGCGCACGCGGCGCGGCGTCAGCCCGGCGATGGATTTGTCGTCGAGTTCGATCACACCCCCCAGCGGTGCGCGCAAGCCGGCGATCACCTCGACCAGCTCGGTCTGCCCGTTGCCTTCGACGCCGGCGATGCCCAGGATTTCGCCGGCATATACGTTGAACGACACGTGCTTGAGCACCTCAACGCCGGCCTCGGTCGCATATTCGAGATCGCGCACCTTCAGCACGGCCGGCCCGCGCTGCACCGGCGGCTTCTCGATGTTCAGGAACACCTCGCGGCCAACCATCATCTTCGCCAGCAGATGCTCGTTGGCGTCGCGCTTGTCAATCGTGCCTACCATGCGCGCGTCGCGCATCACGCTGATGCGATCGCTGACTTCCATCACTTCGCGCAGCTTGTGCGAGATGAAGATCACGGTCTTGCCGGCGCTCACGAGCTGCCGAATGGCCGCGAATAACTCATGCGTCTCCTGCGGGGTGAGCACGGCAGTTGGCTCGTCAAGGATCAACACGTCGGCGCCGCGGTAGAGCGCCTTCAGGATCTCGACGCGCTGGCGCATGCCCACGGGCACGGCGTCCACCACCGCCTCTGGATCCACGCCTAGACCGTACTGCTGCGCCAGGCGCGTCGTCTCGGCGACGGCAGCGCGCTTATCCACAAAAGCACCGCGCGTCGGTTCTGCGCCCAGCACGATGTTCTCCGCAATCGTGAACGACGGGACGAGCATGAAGTTCTGGTGCACCATGCCGATCCCCAGCGCAATCGCCTCGTGCGGCGTGTGGATCGTCACCGGCTTGCCGCGCAGGACGATCTGGCCCGACGTCGGCCGCTCCATGCCGTAGAGGATCTTCATCAGCGTGGACTTGCCGGCGCCGTTCTCGCCCACCAGCGCGTGGATTTCCCCGGCGCGCACCTCGAACGTCACGTCGTTATCCGCCAGCACGCCGTTGGGATAGATTTTGGTGATGTTGCGCATCTCGACCAGCGGCGTCGCCGGATCGGATACAACCGAAACAGGCTGTGGTGCGTGCGTGCGAATCGTTCCAACCTCCTCGAGCGAAAGATTTGACCTAGGAGCCTATCTCTAAACCTCGCATTTGCGCCAACAGATGATGGCGCAGGCGAAAAACAGCAGGGACAGATAATTGCTCGCCTTCTTCTCCCAGCGAATCAGCAACCGACGAAAGCGATTGAGCCATGAATGAGTCACTTCGACCACCCAGCGGCGCGACTTGCGTCGGCCCGGCTTGCGCCGGCGTTTTTTTGGGCGTTCTCCTTGTCCGGCACATGGATTTCGTAGCCATGTGCCTGCGCCACCTGACGGCAGGGTTCGCCGCTGTAAGCTTTGTCCAGACACAGATTCTGCGGGACGGTTTGCGGGTCAGGTCGCTCCACCGGCATGGCATCCAGCGTGGACTCCAGCAACGCGCTATCCGGCGTGTTCGCCCCGCTGACCACGATCGACAACGGCACACCCTGCTCATCCACCAACAGACTGCGCTTGACGCCCCTTTTGGCGCGATCCGTAGGGTTTTTGCCTGTCTTTTCGCCCCCCAGCGGGGCCTTGGTCATCGCCCCGTCGCCCGCTTGCCACTTCCAGGCGATCCCTTTGACCTCGTCATACTCCGCCAAACCCGCCTGCCACATGCGCTTGAAGACGCCCGCCTGCACCCAGCGCTGAAAGTAGCGATGGACTGTCTTTCCCGATCCATACTCTTTCGGCATGGCGTTCCACGGAATGCCGGTTCGCAGCGCGTACAAGATGCCGGTCATGGTCTTGCGCCGGTCTGCTGCCGGCCGCCCACCGATGTGTTTGCGCTGCCGTCCGCGTCCGCGATAGCGCGACTTCGGTTGGGGCAACAACGGTTCAATGCGCGCCCACAGACTATCAGACAGCTCCCAACTTGCAACGTCGGCGTATCGCGTCCCACTGGTATTATCCATATCCCTATTATGGCTCGTTCCGTAAGTTTAGAGATAGGTTCTAGGCTGCGCGGCGCGAACGAAAAGAGCGCGCGACGCGATTTAACACGTCACGCGCCCGGTTGTCAAACGGGACTCGACCGGCGACCTACTTGAACGCCGAGTCCACCTTGATCTCGCCGCTGGCCACCTTCGCGTATGCGGCCTTGACCTTTTCCTGAATCTCCTTGGAGACGAACTTTTGGTAATTCTCGTTGTCGGCAATGCCCACAGCATTGGCAGCCACGCCCACGCTCTCCGGCGCGCCGTAGCCGAGCTTACCCTCCGCATCCAGCTTCGCCGCGCGCAGCAGGCCCTGGTCCACATTCTTCAACATCGAGGTGATGATCGTCGCCTTCTGCGCAGGATCGGCGATGGTCTGATACTGGTCGCTATCTACGCCGAGCGCGTAGAGCTTCTTCTCGACCGCCGCCTCGAACACGCCGTTGCCGGAGTTTCCGGCGACGCCCCAAACGATGGCCGCGCCCTGGTCATACATCGAGTTGGCGATCTCTTTGCCCTTGGCCGGATTGTTGAACGGGTTGTCGCCGCCGACATACTGCACCAACACATTCGCCTCGGGGTCCAGGCCGGACTCGGCGAAGCCCTGCTTGAAGCCCACGATGAAGTCGTTGATCACCGGGAAGTCTGCGCCGCCGACGATGCCGACCTTGGTGCGGCCCTCGGCGCCCGGCAGCTTGCCTTCCTTGATGAGCTCGCCGACCAGCACGCCAAGCAGGTATGACCCTTCGTTCTGTCGGAAGAGGATGGTATAGACGTTCTCGCACTTGTTGCTGCAACCGCCTTCCTTGCCCTCGTAGTCGGGGCCGGCGTCGAACATCCAGAACTTCTTGTCGGGATGCTGTGGCGCGACGCGACTGATGTAGGCACTCATGTCGAACGTGCCGGCGATGAGGATGTCATAGTCATCCGCCGCGGCCGCATCCTCGAGCCCGGGCTCCCATTTGTTGCGGTCGTAGCCCAGCTCGATCGTCCTGACTTCATAGCCCAGCTCGTTTTTCATCATGTCCATGCCGCGTTGGGCGCTATCGAAGAAAGATTTGTCGCCCAGAGTGCCGTTCAGCACGAGCTTGACGCGCTTCTTTGCGCCGGTTGCGGGAGCTTCGGCAGCCGGCGCCTGCGTAGCCGCCGGCTGAGCGGGTGCGGCCGGGGTAGCCGGCGCGCACGCGGCAAGTGCCAGGCTGGCCGCGAGGGCAAGGCCGAATAAAGCTTGGGTTCTCTTGCTCATGGTTGTTTCTCTCCTTTCGATGTGGATTGGGGGAACGGATTAGCCCGCGATTATAGCGACGGGGTGGCCACGGGCAATTCCCTTGGCCACGCGTGGACTTGTGTCCAGGGGGTCGAAAGCGGTTGTCATACTTCTCCTAGACCTAAACGGCTGCCTGCTTGCGCCGCGCCTGTAGCTCAGCGAAGGCCGCTTCCAGCGCGTCACATGCCGCCCGGTAGTCCACCGTGAGCAACTGCCCATCGCGCATCAGCCAACGACCGTCACACATCACATCGGTCACCGAGAGTCCGCCCACAGCATACACGAGCGCCGTGTAGAGGTCTTGTGCCCCGCGCGGCGCGAAGCCCGGCGCATCTAGGTCGAGCGCGATGAGGTCGGCACGCTTGCCGGCCTCCAGCGAGCCGATGCGATCCGCCAGCCCAAGCGCATCGGCGGCGCGCGTCGTAACCATCTCGACGATCGTCTTTGCCGAGATCGGGTTCGGCTCGCCTTCGCGATACGCCATCAGTTTGCCCAGCACCTGCATTTCCCTGAACAGGTCATAGGAATTGTTGGCCGTCACGTTGTCCGTCCCCAGCGCGACGCGAACGCCTTCCGCCAACATGCGCTTGAGCGGCGCCGCCGGCCGGCCGGCGCACATACACGCCGAAGGCGCGATGATGGCCGCGAACGGCGCAGCCGCCAGCGTCGCCAGGTCTTCGTCCGGGATCGTCAAACAATGCGCGGCGATCATCCGACGGTCAAGCGCGCCGATGCGCTTCATCTGCTGCACCGCCGTCACGCCGTAATGTTGCAGGCAATACGCATCTTCTTCACCCGACGTTGAAAGGTGAATGTGCAAGCCGGCGCCGTAGGCATCGGCCAGCGCCAGCTCGGCCTGGATCGTCGGCAACCGGTTATCCACGAAGAGCGCGTGCGGACCGATCCATCCGGTCAGGCGCGGATCGCCGCGTAGCGATGCCAAGAACGCCTCGGTCGCGCGCAGCGCCCAATCGTGCGCGCGCTCGTCGCCTACTTCGACCACGCCATAGGCCAACGCGGCGCGCATGCCGCTGGCGCGCACTGCCGGCGCGATGTGCTCCATGTAGAAATACTGGTCGGCAAAACATGTCGTGCCGGTGCGGATCATCTCGGCGCACGAGACGCGCACTGCCGGCGGCACCATGTCCGGCGTCATCACCAGCTCCCACACGCGGATGCCGTTGAACCAGCCCGCCAGGGTGAGCAGCGAGTAGCCCTCGGCCAGGCCGCGAAAGAGCGTCATCGGCGTGTGGGTGTGCGCGTTGATCAGGCCGGGCATGAGCAGGCGATGGCCCAACTCCACCCGTTCGGCGACGACGCCATCCAGGCGAGCGCGCGGCGCCACTTCGAGGATGCGCTCGCCCTCCAGCAACACACCGGCGTCGTGATACACGCGCCCCTGGGCGTCCATGGTCAGCACAACGTCGGCCAGCAATAGCTGCTTCATCGCGTCCACGCCCGCTCGATCATTTGCCAGGCCAGGCCGGCATTCACCTCTACGACGACGCGGGCGTTCGGCCGCGGATGACGATAATCGAGCGACGACAGCGCCCGGCCGATCGAGTGCCCGATGTCAATCTTTACCCGCGCCCTCAGCTCGCGTGCAACGACGCGATCGTTGAGGGCCACCGTTACTGCCAGAGGGTCGGGCAGCGGAATGCCAGAGAAGCCGAAACGGTCACGCCAGTCGTAGACGATCCGCGTCATCGCCGCAAAGAAACGCGCGCGCGGCGATGCGCCGGCGCGAATCCGCTCGAACACATCGAACGGCATCATCTGATCGAGGGAGACTTCCCACGGCAACACGGTCACTTTCGGGAAGCGCTCGAAGACCACGTGCGCCGACTCGGGATCGGCAGCGATGTTGAACTCGGCAGCCGACGTTTGGTTGCCGCGCGCTTGCCAGGCGCAGCCCATGATGACCAGCTTCGCGACGCGGTCGGGCAGCGCGGGATCGAGATTGCACGCCAGGGCGATATTCGTCAGCGGACCAAGCGCGATCAACCCGATCTCGCCTGCGTGCTGTCGAGCAAGCCGGCTGATAGCTATCGCCGCATGCTCGCGCTCCGGGCAGCGCGCCGTCTTCGACAGCCCGGCGCCACCCAGCCCATCGGGGCCGTGGAACTCCTCGGCATGGGCCCGCGGCTCGATCATCGGACGGTCGCAGCCCGCGTAGATCGGCACGTCTGCCTCGAGCACATCGAGCACTGCGCCGACGTTGACGTTGACCTGGCTTACGTGCACGTTGCCGGAGACCGTGGTGATGGCCACCACGCGCAAGGTGTGGAGGTGCTCCGGCGTGAACACCATGCCGATCCCGATGGCATCGTCCACGCCGGCGTCGGTGTCAATGATCCAGCGCATGCCGGCAAATGGTACTCACAAACGAGAAAAGCAGACGAACGGATGGAAGTTCCATCCGTTCGTTGCATCATGGCCCGAAGAGCCGATGGACCTGAGGGGATTCGAACCCCTGACCTCCTCAGTGCGATTGAGGCGCGCTCCCAGCTACGCCACAGGCCCTTACGCAGCAAGGGCGACCGTGTTGGTCGCCCTGTTCAGTAGAGAGCGGGAGACGGGACTTGAACCCGCGACCTATTCCTTGGCAAGGAATCGCTCTACCATCTGAGCCACTCCCGCAACTTTCTAAATTATAGCACAAAACTCAAGCAGTGCCGACGGTCAGGATCGAACTGACGACCCCACGATTTTCAGTCGTGTGCTCTACCAACTGAGCTACATCGGCCTGAGCGGAATAATATCCTAACCGAAGGCGTGCGCATCTGTCAAGCCACATGCATGGTGGCACGGTGCGCGACGATTGCCGATCGGCGCGTGTGCGCAGCGCTAAGCCGGTGAAACCGGAGACTCCGGGCCAACCGCACTCACTTGCTGCAACGCCTCAGCAACTGCGCCGATGTCCCGAAAGACGTAGTCAGGGCGAATCGCGCCGTTGTGCGCTTCCTCGGGCGACGTGACGCCGGTGAGCACCAACAGCGTGGTCAATCCGGCGTTCTGGCCACCCAAGATGTCGGTGTCCAGCCGGTCGCCGACGACGGCCGTATTCTCCGGTGAGCCACCCATGCGGGCCATGGCTTGAAGCATCATCTCCGGTTGCGGCTTACCGATGATGATCGGCTCGACATCGGTGGATACGCGTAACGCGGCGAGCGTCGCGCCGTTGCCGGGCACGATACCGCGCTCGCTGGGATAGGTCGCGTCAGGGTTCGTCCCGATGAACGTTGCGCCGCGCCGGATGAGCAAACACGCCTCAGCTAGCTTGTCGTAGGTCAGTGTGCGATCCCAGCCAACCACCACGTGTGTAGCGCGTTCCGGCTGATCGTTCACCACGTGCAGCCCCTTCGCGCGCAATTCGGCGGCCAGGCCAGGCTCGCCAATGACGAACACACGTGCCTCCGGTGCATGCCGGGCCAGATAGGCCGCCGTCGCCTGCGGCGAGGTCAGCACCTCGTCGAGCGCAACATGAACGCCGAATTTGCGCAGCTTGGCGAGATACTCCTCGCCGCTCTTGCTGGCGTTGTTGGTCGCCAGGATGAACTTGATTCCCAGGCGACGCACGGTTGCGAAGAAAGGCAGCATGCCCGGCAGCGGCTGATCGCCGCGCCAGAGCACGCCATCCATATCAACGATGAGATTTCGAATGGCACCAATCGGAATCGGCCTCACGCATCAACCTCATACTCCCAGAGTGCATTCGCCTGCCGGGCAAACAGTCACGGCGCAGCGCCCCCGCGGGCAAACACACGCTGCTCTACGAGCGCTCAGACTTTGGAAGTCTGGACGCTTCACACTTCTTCGCCAAACTGTGAGCTGAAACGCCGGAAGACCCAATAGCCGACGAACAGCACAGCGAACGCTGTGATCACCGTGCGCAGGACGAAGTCGAGCTCGGTTGGCCGACCCCAGTACATCAAGTCCTGGTAGATGTTGACCAGAGACGCCATCGGGTTGAGCCGGCGCACCCACAGGCCAGCTTCGCGCTGCGGTGCACTGTCTATGTCGTACCAGATCGGGGTGAGGAAGAACAGCGCCAGCATGCCCAATTCTAGGATGAACTGCGTGTCGCGGTAGAACACGTTGAGCGTGGACAACAGGAACGACACCCCAATGCTGAACACCACCTGGACGGCGATCACAAAGGGCAACAGCAGCAACGTCGCATGGATGGGATGGCCGGAAAGGATCGTCACGACCACCCACACCGGCAACGCAAACAAGAAGTTGATCAGGCTCGAGATCACTGCCGACACCGGCAGAATCGAACGTGGGAAGTACACTTTCTTGACCAGGGAGGCATTCGCCACTACGCTGCCGGTCGCGCCGATCACCGCCGCCGAGAAGAAATTCCAGGCCAACAATCCCGACAGGATGAACACGCTGTAGTGCTCGATGGTCGGAGGGGCGCGGTTGATGACGCTGAAGGCGAACGTCATCACGATCATCATCCCCAGCGGTTGTAGAAACGACCACGCCACACCGAATACGGAACTGCGATAGCGCGTCTTCAGGTCGCGCACGACGAGCATCCACAGCAGCGACCGGTACTTCCAAACCTCGCGAATGTCGGACAAGAAGCGACTCATCATAAGACGGTCTCATCCTGCTGCCGGCGAGACCGAGCCGCCTGCGGCTTCAAACCGGCCAGCAATCGTTGATAGAGCGACGTCATGACAGCGGCAGCTCGATCCCACCCGAATTGTTGCACGGCGACGCGACGCAACTGCTCGCCCAACACGCGCCGGCGTCGAGGGTGATCGAGCAAATCGGCCACGCCGCGCGCCAGCGCAATGCTGTCACCGATCGGTGCGTACACACCGAGCGCGCCGAGGTATTCGCGCTGCGCCGGCGTGTCGAAGGCTACCGTCGGCAATGCCATGGCCATGTAATTCAGGATTTTGCCGCTGCCCTCGGTGAGCGACAACTTAGGCGCGACAGCAACATCGCCGAGCGCCAGCATGCGCGGTGCGTCGGTGTACGGCACACGGCTGGTAAAGACGACCTCGGGCAACACACCTGCTGCTGCAGCCACCTGCTGCCACGTATCCGCGCCAGGATAGCCCATCACCAGCCAGCGCACGCGCCGCCCTTCAGCCTTCAAATGCGCGGCAGCTTCGATCAGGTTCTGGATGCCCTGATGCTGCGCCAGCAAGCCGAGAAAGACGACCACCGGCTCATCAGGCGTGATGCCCCAACGCGCCTGCAGCAGGGCGCGTTCCTCAGCAGAAACAACGTCGGGGCGAAAGGCTTGTGGGTTGACTCCGTCCGGCAGCGCCTCTATCGGCATGTGATCTCCCAGCTCAGCGCGCAATGCCTCGGCAGCGTGGCGCGTGCTGGTCAGCACAGCGTGCGGGATGCGATCCGCGATGCGTTCGACGCGCCGAAAGATCACATGCGCGGGAGAGTTCGCTTTGATGAAGCGGTGCTGTAGCAACTCGTCGGTCAGGCTGCCCTGGTAGTCGAAGACGACCGGGATGCGCCACGGCCGGGCGAGCATGCCCGCGATCAGTGCGCCCTCGTGCAGATGTGCGTGGATCACGTCGAACCGGTTGCGACTCAACACGCGCAATAACCGGATGCTCAGCAGCACATCGAAGGCGAACTTGTGGCGCGACGACCCGACCTCGTAGTCGCGGTGCCAGGGGGTCGGCGCCGTGCGCACGATTCGGATGCCGGGCACGTCGTTGCCCTTGTAGTAGGTGAGGATGGTGACGGCATGGCCGAGCGCCTGCAACGCACGAGCTTCCTCCAAGATGCGCACGTGGCAACCGTAGTCGCCGAAGAAAGAGGTCGGAGCAAGGCTAAGGATACGCATGTCGCGAGATGCCTTCCGTGATGTAGCAACGCCGGCAGAGGATAGCCGGCAGCGCGCCGTCTAACTTGATGTGCGCTCGACGCTAGCGCTTCTTGTTGCCGGTGAGGCGGCTCGCCATGCGCTCGCCCACAAAGACTTTCAGTAACCCGCCGGTGTCCCGTTCGATGGGGATGTGCCCTTCGATCCGGCCTTTGCGCCAGTCGGCCAGCCACTGCTGGCGGCGCTCTTCTGCCTGGGCGAGCGTGCGCTCGACCACCTCCATATTGCGCGCGGTGATGGCGTCGCGCAGCGCCATACACTGCAGCATGATCTGGTTCAACCAGTGTACCGCGACATCGGGCTGCGCGCCGAGGGCGGCTGCAAACTTTTGTGCGCGCTCGGTACTGCTGACGGCCTGGCCGAAAGCCGCGCCGGCCATCCACTCGCGATCGCGCCATGCAGCGTCATTGCTCACGGCGAGCATGAGCATGCTGCTCAGGATCGCCGGCATCGCGTCCACCGCCACGGCCATGCCATCGCGCTCGACCGGATCTACGAAGATGGGCTTGGCGCCGACTTGATTCGCCAGGGCGACGAAGGTATCTACCATTTGGGTGCTGGCGCCGCGGCTCGGCACAATCGTCCAAATCGCATCGCGAATGCTATCAGCGGTCGGTAGATCGGCGTCGCCATTCACGCGGTCCGGATGATAGACCAGCGCCGTGCTGAAAAAAGGGACGTCGCCGGCCAGCAGGGTCTCTGCCGTCCTCAACGCTGCGACGTTCGGGCTGCCAACGGTGGCAACGATGGTGTTCGGGCCTAGGTCGGGAGCGATGGCGCGCAGAGTCACTTCCAACTCTTCGTGCGGGCCGGAGATGAAAATGGCCGCGGCATTGTCGCATGCATGAGGCAAGTTCCACTCGCTGCGATCAATCGCCTTGGCGCTCTCGGCCCGGCGCATTGCGTCACGATCTTTGTCGTGGCCCACGATTTCAATATCTTCGAGGGCGCGTTTGACGGCCATGCCAAGCGACATGCCGACGAAATCACAACCGACCAGGGCAACTTTGGCTTTGCTCATCTTGAGATCCCTTTTGTGCTCCGCACATTCTGACGCTCACTATCATCGTCGGTATCAATACCACTACGGGCGTCTATCGCCCCGCGCGTTCGCGCTCCATGGCTCAAGCCGCAGCTCACAGGCCAAGTAACGTACGGCTGAGGAGCGTGGCCGGACGCACGATCAGTTGACCCAAGACACCCGTCGCTGCAAGCGCGATCAGAATGATAAACCCATATCGCTCCAACTGATCCATCCATACCTGGCCTTGATCCGGCAGCAGCGCCGTCAACAGGCGCGAGCCATCCAGCGGTGGGATGGGGATCAAGTTGAATAGCGCCAAGAAGATGTTGAGCTGCACGGCAACAGAAAAGGCGAAAAGCAGCACATCGCCCAGCAGAGAATCGCGACTGGTGAACGAAAGGGTCAGTCGAAAGAGCAACGCGAACAGCGCGGCGAGCAGAAGATTGGAGACCGGCCCTGCCAGCGCGACGATGGCGAACGACGTCCGCGGGTTGCCCTGCAGCCGGTAGGTGTTCACGGGTACCGGCTTCGCCCATCCGAAGCCGGTCAGCGCAAACAGCAAGGTACCGAATGGGTCAAGATGCGCCAGCGGGTTGAGCGTGATCCGGCCTAGGCGTTCACTGGTGTCGTCCCCCAATTGCCGGGCCGTCAACGCATGCGCCAACTCGTGGATGGGAAACGCGATGCCCAGCAGCAGAACCAGGACGATCAGTTGCGAGAGGATAAGGGCGACATCTCCGCTGGTCAAGCCGTTGAAGATGCCGACGAGGGGGCCATTCATAAACTTCGAAGATTATATCAGGGCGATGCATCCTATAATCGTGGTACATGGCATTCATCAGCGTGACGCCGATCCAAGTCGGCGACGTGGTGCGATTGCGCAAACCTCATCCATGCGGCGGTTACGAATGGACGGTGGTGCGCATCGGCGCCGACATCGGGCTGAAATGCCGCACATGCGGCCACCGCATTCTGCTCACCCGTCGCGAATTCGAACGACGGCTGGAAAGGGTCGTCTCTGCCACGCAGCCAACCGGGTGAACGGTGCGCCGCACGCTGCTCGTGTCTGTGTCTGTTGGAATGCGCACCGGCGTCGTGTTCGCAAACCGCAACACGCGCGCCGCCTAAGCGTCTATCGAAATTCCATGAAGAAGAGAATCGTCTTGCTCTATGGCAACACCGGCGGCGGCCATCGTAGCGCCGCTCAGGCCATCGCTCAAGGCATCCAAATCCTCTATCCGGATACGTATGACGTTCGACTGGTGGACGGTCTGAGCAACGTGCCGTTCCTGATCAACGCCTTCACCGAAACCTATCCGATGTGGGTGAACCACGCGCGGGTGCTGTACGCGCTTGGATTTCATGCCAGCAACAACCGCCGGCGGATCATTGCCCTGCGCAACGTGCTCGAACCGCTCAGCGAAAAGACCGCGGACGCCATCGTGAACGACAATCCGGCTGACGTATATGTCTCCTGCCATCTGCTCTTCAACCAGAGCATCCCGATGGCGTTGCGCCGGCGCGAGATGCCAACGCCATTCATCCATGTCGTAACCGATCTGGTCTCGGGGCACGTGGCGCACTACGTGACCGACGCCGACCATCTGATCGTGCCGACGGAGGAAGCACGCGCAGAAGCGATCAAGAACCTCGTGCCCGAGGAGAAAATCAGCGTGACCGGCCAGCCGATTGCGCCCGACTTCGCCAAGCGCGTCGTCAACGGCCGCGCGACGCGCCGCGAACTCAACCTAGACCAGCGCATGACCGTGTTGCTCATCGGCGGCGGCGACGGCATGGGCCGGCTGGAGGTGACGGCGCGGCAAATTGCGCTCAGCGGGCTACCGTTGCAGTTGATCGTAGTGTGCGGGCGCAACCAGACCGTCAAGGAGAACCTGGAGTTCCTGAACCCGCGCGTGCCGATGCACATCTTCGGCTTCGTCAACAACGTCCCGGAGTTGATGGGCGCTGCCGACGTGATCGTGACCAAGGCCGGCCCTGGCACGATCTGCGAGGCATTCGCTGCCGGCCTGCCGATCATCCTCTACGATGCCGTGCCGGGACAGGAGGAAGGCAACGTAGATTACGTGGTCAACAACGGCGCCGGCGCTTGGTGCCCGACGCCGTGGGCCGTGCTAAAGCAGTTGAAGCAGTGGCTGGCCGACCCGTTCGCGCTCGACCTGGCACGCCAGGCTTCCGCGCGGCTGGCGCGGCCGGACTCTGCGCTGGAAATTGCGCGCATCGTCCACCGCTTTGCGCAGGCCGTACCTTATAAACAGGTGAGCCGCTAGCCTGCGGCCAGCGGCTCACTCGTCGTCGAAGTCGTCTTCGTCTTCGTCGTCCCAGAGGAGTTCATCCTCATCTTCGTCGTCGAAGTCCTCTAGGTCAAAATCTTCCTCGTCTTCCTCTTCTTCGTCGAAGTCTTCCTCTTCCTCGTCGAGTTCTTCGAGGGAGATTTCGTCTTCCTCTTCTTCCTCGTCCAGGACATCGTCTTCGATGTCGTCGAGGTCCTCGATCAGGTCCTCATCCTCTAGGTCTGCGTCGAAGTCTTCGTCGTCGAAGTCTTCGTCGTCATCGTCGAGCGGGGCATAGTTGATCGGCGCGCTTACGCTGAGCAGACCGGCAGGAGCCGGGAATCGGTACGTCGCGGGCGTGCCGGATGCAGCCGCCAGAGTGAAGTCGGGTGATGTAGTCATCGAATCCTCACGGTCATTCACGGTCGTGAATTCCGCGCGCGATTATAAAGATGCGCTGAGGGTTGTCAACGACTTTTCAGCCACTCAAAACCATAAGGCTCCGTCATCCTCCAGATGCGGCCGCCGCAGCCTCCATCGCCTGCTCGAGCGTATCGAAGATGGTGAATACAGCGGTGAATCCAACCATCTCGAACACCTCGCGCACCGGCGGGCGTAGGCTGCATAAGAAGACCTCACCGCCGCGTTTGCGCGCATTGCTTCGGCCGGTCAACAATACACGCAACCCGCTGCTGGAGATGTAGGCGAGATCGCTCAAGTCAATCACGATCACGCGGTCGCCGGAGAGCTGCGCATCGGTCAGCGCTCGTTCGAGCTGGCTGATCGTGGTCGCATCCAGGCGTCCGGCAAGCCGGAGGATGGTGACGGACTGGTTTTCGAGCCTCTGACTTGTGACATTCAGCGAAGCAATCATAGATACTTGACCATCGTCAGGCGGTTGAAGCGTTTCGGCTGGCCCAAGCCTACACCCTTCACGTTAAACTCGAATTGCACGTCATCCATAGCACGTCGCATCAGAAATAGCCCCAACCCCCCCACCTTCGAATCGTCCAAGCAAGACTGGGGATCATGCACGGGAACAGCCTGGGGATCGAACGGCTCCCCCGTGTCAATCAGAGTGATGACGATGCGATGGCCGGGCTCGGCATGCACATGGATATGAATCTCGCCGCCGGGCGTTTGTGCGTAGGCGTGCTCAATGATATTGGAACACGCTTCATCCACCGCTAACTCGATTCGATTGAGTTGAAGGCCCTGAAAACCGGCTGCCGCTGCGATTTCACTCACGAAAGCGCTGGCGCGTTGCAGTTGGTCGAACCGCGCCGGGATCGTTAGCGACCGATCAGAATGAGTCAACCGCCTCGAGCACATCGCTGTACTGGTCGAAGAGAGATTGAAATCCGACAAGGGTGAGCGTATCCACAATGCGCTCGGCGGGCTGCGCGATGACAACGTTGCCGCCCCCTTGCCGCGCTGCCTTGAGCGCCGACACCATCGCGCGCAGGCCGGCGCTGCTCATATAGTCTAGCTTCGAGAAGTCGAGCACAAGGTTATACCGGCCTTTGCTCAGCAACGCCTTGAGCGCCTGCTCGAAGTCAGCCGCGTTGGCGCTATCCACCCTGCCCGACACGGCGACGACGTCCACTTTCTTGAGGGATCGGACCTCGATTTCCATCATGAAGATGGATTGTATTCCCACCGAGGTCAGACCACTTCGGAGCGGTCTGACCCATGCACAAATACTGGCTACTCATGGCCAGCGCGATCATCATCCAGAACAACATGACGGAGTTGTGAAAGTCTATGTTGAAGAAGTAGTGATCGAAGATCCCGCTGAACAGCGCACCGAGCACTGCGCCATGTGCGCCCAGGAACACCGCTACCGCGCGCGCATCGCGCGAGACCGCCGGCCAGGCGCGGAGAGCGCCGACGAACAAGGCGAGGAGCACGATCGCGAACACCACTAGCCCAAGCAGTCCCATCTGCTGCGCGACCAACAGATACATCGAGGACACGCCGATGTAGAGATCCACATCCGGCGTGCCCACGAAGCCGACGCCGAGCACCGGATATCGCTCGATCAACCGCAGTGCATCTTTGTACTCGCCAAATCGCATCTGGGTTGCCAGGTCGCGTCCCTGAAATCCCTCCACGAAGTGCTGTATTAGATCGCGCGTCTGTGGCAACACAAGTGCCAGCGCCAAGATCACGACCATTAGCACCAGCAAGCGCCGATAGCGCAGCGCACCCATCAGCCCGGCGACGAGGGCGAGGCCGAGCATCGCCCCACGCGAGACGGTGAGCACGAGCGCAACGCCGACGAGCAGCAGGCACAAACCAACCCACCCACGGCGCATCACCGGCTTGGGCGAGAAGAGTTGCGGCAATCCTAGCGCTCCCACGATTAGCAGATAACCGCCGAAGGCGTTCGGATCAATCCACAGCCCGGTCGCGCGTTGCATCAACGCCGGATCGTCGCGGATGAAGCGCAGCACGCCGGGGCCGGTGGGATAGCCAAACGGGCGCAGCGCCGACAACAGCCGGATCGCCAGGTCGTCCGAGACGACATACAACGCGATGCCGATCGCAGCCGAGAGCGCGCCGATCAGCAGCATCCAACGGACGAGCCGCTCTCGAGATTCCAGGTTCGGCAACAGCGCGACAATGAGCAGCGCCATCAGCAGGCTCAACACCAGTTCGGCAAAGCGTCGCAGGACAAGCGGTGTGAGCGGGCCATTCGGTAGGCCGACGATGAACGTGGCCAGCGCGATCAACGCCAATAGGAGAACCGGCACGCTGATCGGCGTCCGGCGCAGGGGTAGGTCACGTTGCACGCCAAGCTGATGCAACGCCCACGCGACGACCAGCCCCACGAGTGCCAGGTCGAGAAAGGTGGGCGTGAAGCCCAACCGCGCCGGCAAGGCAAAGCGCGGCAACACGCCGATCACCACCACGAGTGCGAACAAGGCGCGATTGACACCGCCGATCATCCAGAGACCGACCGGCATTGCCATGACCACACCGATGAGCACGAGCGGATTGATCAGGGCTGCCGACGCGCCGATGGATACGCCGGCGAGCACGCACAGCGCAATCAGCGGCAGGCAATGCGCGCGCAAGTCAGGTAACGAGGCGGCAGTCATCGCTATCGGAGCGGGCGCATTTGAACCTGCGCAACTAAGCGGCTTTGTCCAGCTCACCGCCGATCAGACGCCCGTTGTGATCATAGAGCTTGGGGGTGGCCTGGCCGCGCACCGCCGGCGCATCCACTACGACGCGCCGCACGTCGCGCCGCGACGGGACCTCGTACATGACATCGAGCAGGACGCGCTCGATGATCGCGCGTAAGGCGCGCGCGCCGCTACCACTTTGAATCGCCTCATCGGCCACGGCATTCAGCGCCTCGTTGGTGAAAGCCAGATCCACGCCGTCCAAGCTGAGCAGGCGCTGATATTGCTTGACGATAGCGTTGCGCGGCCGGGTGAGCACTTCGATTAACCCCTGGCGATCGAGCGCGTCGAGCGTGACCAACACCGGCAACCGGCCGACGAGTTCGGGAATGAACCCGTAACGCATCAGGTCGTCCTGGGTCACGTAGCGCAGCAGTTCCTCGGTGCGGCGTGTCTTGGGCCCGTTGGAAGTGTAGGTCGGCAGGCCGATGCGCCGCTTCACGCCGATGCGCTCGCCGATCACTTGCCCCAACCCCTCGAACGTGCCGCCGCAAATGAACAGGATGTCGCTCGTGTCGATCTGAAGCATCTCGGCTTGCGGGTGCTTTCGACCGCCGTCCGGCGGCACGTAGACGATGTTGCCCTCGATGATCTTCAACAGCGCCTGCTGCACGCCCTCGCCGGAGACGTCGCGGGTGATGCTGGGGTTGTCGGCAGACTTGCGCGCGATCTTGTCAATTTCGTCAATGTAGACGATGCCGCGCTGGGCACGGCGCACGTCACCGTCTGCTGCCTGAATCAGGCGCACGAGGATGGTCTCCACGTCCTCGCCCACATAGCCGGCCTCGGTGAGCGCCGTCGCATCGGCGATGCAAAACGGCACGTCGAGCATCTTGGCCAGCGTCTGCGCCAGATAGGTCTTACCGCTGCCGGTCGGTCCGACGAGCAACACGTTGCTCTTGCCCACCTCGACATCGGCGAAGCGCGCCTTGTTCTCGATGCGCTTGTAGTGGTTGTAGACCGCCACCGACAACGCGCGCTTGGCCGCTTCCTGGCCCACCACATACTCGTTGAGATGTTTGTAGATCGTGCGCGGCGCGAGTGAGGCGATGGCGGTGCCGCTTGCCGGAGTCGTCCGGCTCTCGCGCGCCGCCCGCCGCTCGCCGTCCAGGATGTCCTGGCACATCTGCACGCATTCGTCGCAGATGAACACGTTGCGCGGGCCGGCGATCAGCCGGTTGACATGCAGTTCGCTCTTGCCGCAGAACGAACATTGATTGACGGGTGAACCAGGCTTGGGCATCGCTTCGAAAGTATAAACGCTTCCCCAGCTTGAGCGATTCAGCGCCCGACGCGCTCCGCGCGCGTTGAGCGTTGCTCCGACTTTTTGCCCTCGTGGGCGAACGCACCCGATTCGGACAAACGCCGGATCAACTCCTGAACCACACGCGCATCTCGCCCGGCGCGCGGTTGTCCCACACACAATACGGCACGGCCGTGATCTCGATCGGCTTGCGCTTGATCGGCTTGGCCGGCGCGTATAGCCCGCCACGCCAAGCAGCGTCGTCCACGAGCGCCTTGCCGCGTAGCACGGTCACGCCGCCCAGCAGCTCCCGGCAGTGCTCGGTGCGCCACGGCATATCCAACGGCAACGAGATACGGTCGAGCGGCGAAACCGGGTTGTCGGCGCTCTCCAGGCAATACACGACCGGTCCACGCTGAATCGCGACGCGACCGGTCATCTGTCGCACGTTTGGATTGGCACGCACCAACTGCACCGGCATGTCTAAATTCAGCACGACCTCATCGCCGGTGTGCCATGTGCGCGTGATGGCGATGTAGCCGGTTCGAGACCGGGGATCGGAGATCGGCGATTGATTGACCTTGAGCGTGTATTTCGTGCACCAGCCAGGGATGCGGAGATGAAGCGTGAACTGCTTCGGTTCGTCTGTTGTCAATCGAAGCGCAACCTTACCGTCCCAAGGATAGTCAGTCGTCTGCACAATCGTCACTCGCCGATCCGGAAACTCGGCTGTGCTGCCGGCGTAGAGGTGCACCCAGATGCCATCGTCGCCGGTCGAATAGAAATAGCCGCCGACGCTTGCGATCAGGCGCGCGATGTTGGGCGGGCAGCAGGCGCAATCGAACCACGGCTGGCGGTGATGATCGCCGCGCGACGCCAGCGGGTTTTCGTAGAAGAACTTCGTGCCGTCCAGCGACACGCCGCTGATCGTCCCATTGTAGAGCGCGCGCTCCATCACATCGGCGTATTTGCCGTCGCCCTCGAATTGCAGCATGCGATGATTCCAGAACACCATGCCGATCGCCGCGCACGTCTCGGCGTAGGCCGTCTCGTCGGGCAAGTCGTAGGCGACCGTGAAGCCTTCGTTGCTGGCCGATGGGCCGATGCCACCGGTGAGATACATGCGCTCGTCGGCCACGCTGTGCCAGATGCGCTCGCAGGCAGCCAGCAGTGACGCGTCGCCGGCCTCGCCGGCCAGGTCGGCCATCGCTGAATACAAATACATGGCGCGCACGGCATGGCCGGTGACGACGCTTTGTTCGCGCACCGGGATGTGGGACTGGTTGTATTCGTAGGTGCGAAAGCGAAAGCGCGACGGGTCCTCGCCACGCCGGCGCGCCTCGATGTCGAAGTAATGCGGCTTGCGCCCGCGCTCGTCCACGAAATACTGTGCCAGCTTCAGATAGCGCCTTTCGGCGGTGGCGCGATACAACTTGACCAGCGCCAGCTCGATCTCTTCGTGGCCGCAATAGCCGCGCAGCTTGCCCCTGCCCCGCCCGAACACGCGGTTGATGTAATCGGCGTAACGGCACATCACATCGAGCAACGTACGCTTGCCGGTGGCCTGATAGTGAGCGACGGCGGCTTCGATGAGATGGCCGGCGCAATAGAGCTCATGATTGTCGCGCAGATTGGTCCATCGCCTATCGAGCCTGGCGCGCTCGAAGACGATGTAATGCGTGTTCAGATACCCGTCGCGCTGCTGCGCTTTGGCGATGCGAGCGATCACGCCGTCGAGCAGCGCGTCGAGTTCGGGATCGGGATGTGTCGCGAGCGAATAAGCCGCCGCCTCGATCCACTTGGCGACGTCGGAATCCCAGAAGATGTGCGGTGGATTGGGGTCGCCTTTCTTCCACTTCAAATCGAACGCGGCGATGCGACCGGTGGTCTCGCACATCGCATACTCCGCCGGCAGGGTGACGGTGCGATTGATCTCGATGCGCGGCGCCCAGAAGCGATCGGAGAGTTTGATGTGTGTGAAAGGCAGCGGGGTGAGCTTACGCCGGACGGCCATGGAAGCTGCGATGGTGGAAAGAAAAGCCCGATCATACGGATCGGGCACGAATGAGCGGTTATTCCTTCAAGAAGTCGCGCAGTTTGCGGGCGTGCGCAGGCAGACGCAGCCGGCTGAGCGCTTGCGCTTCGATCTGCCGGACGCGCTCGCGTGTGACACCGAGCTTGCGCCCCACTTCTTCGAGCGTATACGTCTCGCCGTCGAGCAACCCGTAGCGCAACTGCAAGATGCGCACCTCGCGTGGCGGCAACGTATCGAGGATGTCGGCCAGTTGCTCGCGCAGCATCTGATTCGTCACCATCTCGGCCGGCGCGGGGCTGTCCTCGTCCGGGATGAAGTCGCCGAGCACGCTCTCTTCCTCGTCGTCGGTCGGCGTCTCCAGGCTGATCGGCCGGCGCGCGACCTGAATCATCTGCTCGGCCTTGCGCACGGTCACGTTCAACGCCTCGGCCAACTCGGCCACGGTCGGGTCACGCCCCAGTTCCTGCGTGAGCTGGTGGCTGGCGCGCAGCAGGCGGTTGATCTGGTCGCCCATATGCACCGGCACGCGGATGGTGCGTCCCTGGTCGGCGATCGCGCGCGTGACGGCCTGGCGAATCCACCACGTGGCATACGTGCTGAACTTGTGACCGCGGCGCCAGTCGAACTTCTTGGCTGCGCGGATCAGGCCGATATTGCCTTCCTGGATCAGGTCCAGGAACGGCACGCCGCGGCCGATATACTTCTTGGCCACGCTGATGACCAAGCGCGAGTTGGCGTTGATGAGATGCTCGCGCGCTGCCATGCCGTCTTCAACCAGCATCTCCAGACGCTCGCGCTCTTCCGGCGTCAGATTCGGGTCGGACTGAAGCCGTTCGCGCGCCTCGCGACCGCGCTCCATGCGCTGGGCGAGATCCACCTCTTGCGGCGCCGTGAGCAGCGCCACGCGACCGATCTCTTTCAGATACAGGCCGACCGTATCATCCGCCTCGATTGCCTCGAGCAGGTTGTCGTTCGTCCGGTCGTTGAACTCGTCCTCCTCGTCTTCCTCGTCATCCACGATTTGGTCGGCGGCTTCATCCTCGCTGGCAACGACGGTGATGCCGGCGTCCGACAGGGCAGCGAACAGGTCCTCGAGCTGATCCATGTTCTTCTCGGCGTCGGGGAAGAGGTTGAGGATATCCTCGTATGTCACATACCCCTTCTCACGGCCGAGGTTGATCAACTGCTCCTCGCCGCTCAGCTCCTCGACGGTAATTTCCTCGATCGAGGCGGCCGTTGGGGAGACGGTGTTGGCTTGAACGATCGGAGCAGGCGTAGTAGGCGTTTCAATAGCCGCACTCGGTACAGCACTCACCGGCGAGTCGGCAACCTTTGCCGCCCGCTTGGACTGGCGCTTGGCCGGCTTGGTCGCCGACTTGCGAACAGTTTTGAGGCTCTTCGAGGATTTCTTCGTAACCATTGACTTAGTGTTATACACACCCCTAATGAGATATACGTTAAAACACGCGCAAATTGGCCGGTGAAGGGCCAAGCTTATCAGGAAGATATTAGTGATTTCGCATTATATTGTCAAGTTCAATATGTGAAACGGGCGTATTCGACATTCCCCTGATTGAACAACGATGCCCGTGCGCCGCCGTTATCCGGCCAGATGGGTTGGTCGCTGGCAAATCCGCCGGAGAAGCCACAGTTGTCGGGCGCGACGAGCACATTGGTATAGATGCGGCAGACCTGACCGGCAGCAATAACGGCGCCGTTGCCGAAGAGAAAGGTGTCTATGATGGTATTGTCGGCAATGCGGATGGCCTTCAGCGTCCAGCCGTTCAAATCTACCTGCTGCAGGCCCTCGTTGTATAGCTCGACGTACTCGTCTGCCTGGTTGGGCCCGCTACCCACCGGCTGGATGGACAGGATGCGCACCGTGCCCTGATAAACGATCGAGCCCATCTTGATCGGGGTTGGAGTCGGCTGCGGCGGGGGCTCGGCCGGCGTAGCGGGCAACGGGGCGGTAGGCGGCGCCGTCGCTGCAACCGGCGTTTGGACCTGCGGCGTAGGTGACGGGAGCGGTGTCGCCGGAATTTCAGATATCGGCTGCGGCGTGCCCGCCGTCGGCTGGGGCGTAGGCGGGGGCGGCGTGAAGGTCGGCGGCAGCGTCACTTCTGGCCCGGGCAGCGGCGAATCCAGCATGGACGCGGGCGTCGGCGGCAGCGTCGGTATCAGGCCGGGTTGCGGAGGCTCAGGCGTCGCCGTAGGCGTCGGAATCTTCGGTTCATCGGCGTCCTCGCCGGGGTCGTTGGCTGCTGCGGCCTCTGTCGGCTGAGGAACCAACGGCGAATCCAGCGTGCTGACGACAGCCGGAACGGTCGCCGCTGCAAGCGGAGTCGCTGCCGGCGTTGGTGTGGGCTGGTAGGCCGACGAAATCGCACGGCGAGTGCGCGCCAAGCTGGGGCTGAGCACGAGTGCGGCAGCGATCGCAGCCAGCATGACGCACGTCGCCATCAACGCCAGAGCGATGACGGCCGTCGGGCCGAGCCAGCGAGATGGGGACGGCTGCTCCGCCGCAAGCTGTATGCGATATGCCACTTCCGTCCGCTCGAACATCTCGCGCCGGGTGAGCCAGTCCGACCCCACAACGCTCTCGAAGGCCGCATACTCATCGGGGAAGTGCACGATTCGCGAGCGCCGCGTCCGTGGGTCGAACTCCAGCTTGCACCCGCACGAGCGGCATCGCCACAGCGCACCCGAGCGATCCAGGGTGACTCGCCTGCAAAGCGGGCATGTGTCTTTCGGAATACTGCTCAGATCCACGATTCAATCAGACGTCGTGGTCGAGGGCAAAGTTTCCCTCCCCCAGCGAACCAGACGCCAGCCCTTGATTTAGAACGGCTCGGGCGTCATGACGCGCGAAGGGCGCAAGCGGCGGTCAATCTCCCACGGATAGACGATGTAGGCATCTGTGACTGCAGCAAAGTAGGTCGGCTTGTGATGGGGGAAGAGAGATGCAGCCGGCTTGTAGTGCAGCACCGCCGTTTCTGTGCGCGCCCCACTCGCCTCCACGCGCCCCCGCACCGTCATAATGTGACGGCCGTGCGTCCAGACGTCATCTACGATCAGCACGCGCCGCCCGCGGGTCAATTCTTCATCCGGAAATTGCAGGAAGGTGGGCCATGCCAACAGGCGCGGCGCATCTTCAGCCGGGAACTCCACGGCAGCCGTCAGGATATGTTTGATGTCGAGCGCCTCGGCGATCAATCCACCTGGTATGATGCCACCACGGGTAATCATCACCAAGGAATCGAACGATCCGACTATTTGTGGCAGCAGTTGGTCTATGAGCGCGTCCACGTCTGCCCATGTCAAGACTTCTTGGCGTGGTGATTCTTCTCTGCGCATAATGGCAAACCTTTGCAATTTCCGCCTACATAGTGTACCTTAGGCTCATGAGTACCGGAAAGGCAAGCAGAGCACCTTTGAACTTATTCATCGTCGCGATCGGTGTGATTTTGCTGTTGCTCCTGCTTGCGCTGTTGATTGCGTTTCTCATCAGGAGCGGTCGGCTAGGCAGCCCGCTACCCGCCAGCGTGGGCTTACCCGATCCGGTGACGGTCGAATCACAGTTGGTTCCCACAGCGGCGCCGCCCCAACCTGCTCAGCCGCCGCCGGTCGAGCCTCAAGCGCCTGCTCAGCCCGCGCCCCAACCTACTGCCATTCCAGCGCCGGTCAGTCCACCCGTGTTCCCCAGCGATGTCGAACCGGTGCCGGTAGAAGGAGGAGCGGATGACGGCAGCGGCGCGCCGGTGGCTGCTCAGAGCGGCGGCGTCATGGGCGCAGTGGAGCCTTATCCGGTCGGCCCGAGCTCCACCGGCTCGAGCGCAAGCACGGGCGCGAGCCGGGGGAGCAGCGGCGGGTCGCGCGTGGCCTGCGGCGTGCGCGTCGTTCACGTCGTCCGGCCGGGCGAGAACCTCTTTCGCATCGCCCTGCGCTACAACACCACCATCGCCTCTATTGCCCGCCGGAACGGCATCGCGGACGCGCGCACCATCCGCGTCGGTCAAAGGCTGACCATCGTCACCTGCCGCTGAACGTTTCAGCGACAGCCGGCGCGTTTACCGCGTGTTCACGACGATGTCGTTCATCGGCACGAGCTGAATCCAGGTGTTGCCGGGCTTGAGCGGGATCTTGTTGCCGTTCACGTCAACTAGATCGAACATGCCGATCTCCGGCCCACGTCGCCAGCGACCGCCGATCTCAACGCCGTCGCGGAACACGCGCAGCGGCCCCTCACCCCACAGTTGAATCTCGATCGAGCGCGCGCCGCCGACGTCTTCTACGATCAGCGTGGTGACGTGGGGCGCGTGCACGACCAACACGTTCGCGGCAAAGATTTGTTCGCGCGTCAGCGCATCAATCTGCTTCTCGTTCCGCAACGACTTGAGCCACCGGCCCGATTGCGGGTTGTAAGACCAGATTACGCTGCCGGACTTGTAACCGACTTCGAGCACGGCGGTCGGCTTGCCCGGCGGCGGATTCGCGTCGAACGTCCAAGCACGGAAGGAGGAGGGGGTATTGTTGCCGCGCGTGTCCAGCTCTTCCCACGCGCGGACGGTATTGGCGAACAGGTTATGCGGCGGCAGCCGATCCGTCGTGCGGAAGGCGGGGCACGTCGCACACTCTCTGCCGCCCATATCGCTGATCATGGTCAGGTTGTTGCGATAGGCCCACGAGGCGCGCATCAGTGGCTTGACGCCGGGGCTGGTGCCGGAACACAGCAGCGCCGCATCGAAAATCATCGGCAGCTCGATGTCAATCAGACGACAACTGCGCACCGAGCCGACTTTGGTGGGCGAATTGGTGAGGAACAAGGCCGTGAAGCGAGTGATGCTGCCCTCCGAGTAGTGCTCGACGACGATGTCGGCGCTGTTCAAGCCGGACTGTGGCCGCACATCGGAGGTGTTGGCCACTTTGACGAGCAGCGGCCTGCGCTGCAGGACAGCAGGGTCGGTGACGACCAGGCCGGTGAATGGATTGACGTTCTCGCCGATCTGCCCAGACGTCGAGGCTGCAGCGTCGGTCACGGCGCCGGCGGCTTGCAACGCGGGCGTCGCCGTGGGTTGGGGCACCGGGGTTGGTTGCTCAGGCGTCGGCGCAGGTGCGGCGGTCGGCGCGTAGATGGTCACAATGGGCTGGAAGTCCTCGGGAGCAGACGGAGGCTCACCCGACCCGCATGCAGCCAGGACGAAAGAGAAGACGAGCGACAGCGCCGCAGTTACACGACGAGAGTGGACGATGTGCATAGTTGATCTCGTTAAAGGTAACGCCGAACGATTATAGAAACAACGATCCGTATGTTACAATGCTAAACGCTATACGCGCCCCCATCGTCTAGCGGTCCAGGACGCGGCCCTTTCAAGGCCGAAACACGGGTTCGAGTCCCGTTGGGGGCACTCTTGCGCTTCTTCGTAGATCACCCCCCGCTGCTTCGGCCGACGCCTCGATGTCCGCACGCGTCAAGGCGCCGTATTCCCATCGGGAAGGATCGTTTGGTTGAGGATTGCAGTTTTTAGTACATCACCCGACCACTGCGCGCCGCGCAGGGTGGCACCGCTTAGATTCGTGCGATCAAGGACTGCGCCGGTCAAATTCGCACTGCGGAAGACGGCTCGGCTGCAATCGGCCTCGGTCAGGTTGGCGCGCATCAGCAGGGCATCGCTCAGATTCGCACCGCGCAAATCGGCGAAGTGCAACCGTGCTTCGATCAAGCTGGCGCGATGCAGATAGGCGTGGCGCAGGACGGCACGTTCACACAAAGCCTCGTCCAGGTTGGCCTCATTGAGCTCGGCCTCTTCCAAGACGGCAGCGGTGAGGTCGGCGTGGCCGAGGTGCGCGCGTGCCATGCGCGCCTGGCTGAGATCGGCGCGCGTCAGGTCAGCAGAGCGCAGGTCGGCGGTGTGTAGTCGTGCGCGATGCAATTTCACTCCACGCATGTCCGCGCCGATACAGTTGGCCGCTTCGAGGTTGGCCTCGGTCAGATCCGCGTCGTTCAGGCGCGCCTGGGTGAGTTGCGCCGACGATAGATCGGCGCCGGCCAAGTTGCAGGACGCCGCATCCACATCGGTGAGCTTTGCGCCCGCCAACCATACGTGCGTCAGAATCGCGTGGTTCAACACTGCACTGGTCAGATCGGCGCCCCGCAGGTCGGCGAAGGTGAAGTTCAAGCCGCACAGGTCCAACCCACTTAGGTCCACGCCCGACAACCGTGCGCCCCATTCGCCTTCTCGCGACCGAGGCACAGCAGCCAGGATTTGAATCACCTCTCTGCGCGTCAGTTCAGCCACAGCTCACCGCTCACATTGCGCAATCGCGGCTCTGCCGATCAACTCCAAGGCGCGGTCGTCCTGCGGCGGGTGCATCAGGCCAGCACGTGCATCGCGGAAGTGACGCTCGAGGGGCAATCGCCGGTCGAGGCCACCGGCGCCGGCCGTGCGCAGCGCAGTGTCGGTCGCGGCGATGGCCGCGTTGGTGCACAGATACTTGGCCGCTGCCAGTTCCGCTTCCATCTTCGCGCGCAACGTCGGCTGCTCCGACCATGTTCGAGTAGCGGCATACAGCACCGCGCGCGCGGCACGTAGCGCAACGTCCATTTGGCCGATGCCACGCTGGATGTGCGGCAACTCTGCAATCGGCTTGCCTAGCGCCGTCGGCGTGCGCTGCCGGGCATAGCACGCGAGCGCGTGCAGCGCGCCCTCCCCCACCCCAAGATACACTGCCGCAAACGCGCAGGTGGCCCAACCGGCAGGTAGGCCGCCGCGCCGCGCCTGGCCGGGCGCGCGTTGTTCCACATGCCAGCACTCCGGCACGAACACATCTTCTAGCAAGACGTCGAACGAACCGCTCGCGCGCAGGCTGAGACTGGATCCCCAATTGTCCACGAGCGTCAGGCCGGGTGAATCGTTGGCCACGGCGAACACGCCGATCCCGTCGTCGAGCGTCGCCGTGACGAGGAAGTAGCGCAGGGCCGGCGCGTAGGTCACCCAACTCTTGCGCCCGTTCAGCCGAAAGCCGCCGGCGACGCGCGTCGCGGTGGTGGCAGGCAGACCACCGCGCGATGGGCTGCCCATCTCCGGCTCACTGGCCGCGCTGTTGACCAACGCGCCGTCGCGCACGATTTCCTCGCACAACCGCGCATAGGCTGTTTCAGGCCAAGTGCAGTGCTCCGCCAAAGAACCGACCACGTGGAAGTGCATGGCCAGGCCGAGCGCGGTGCTGGCATCGGCGCGGGCGAGGTGCTGCAACACGCAGACGCACTGGAAGAGATTGAAGCCATCGCCGCCCAATGCAACCGGCACGGGCAAGCGCGGCAGTCCTGCAGCGCGCATGTCGGCCACGTTCTCGAAGGCGAACGAACCCTCGCGATCATGCCGATCGGCACGCACGGCGAAGGCCTCGGCAAGTTGGTCCACACACGCCATCGTTTCGTCGAATGAACGCATGCGGCCTATTGTAGAGGCGAGGCCATGCACTCCGCGACGGTAGGCGCAGGCTTCATGCCCCGCGCGCCCGTCACAACAAACCCGCCTGGCTGTAGTCTCCCAGCAACAGGCGATAGCCGTTGGGCTTGGCCGACGCGTGTGTGATCACCGAGCGCCGGCCGATCAGGCTATCGTGGATGCGCGCCGGAACGTGCTCGATACGGCATCCCTCCAGCACGATGCTGCGCTCGATCTCCGCGTTCTCGATCATGCAGTCGCGATCAATGCTGGTGAACGGGCCGATGTAGCTGTTCGTGATGTGCGTGTTCTCGCCGATGATGGTGGGCCCGCGGACAACGCTGTTGACGATGCGCGCGCCCTTCTCCAGGGTCACGCGCGAGTCCACGATCGAAAGCTCATCCACTTCGCCCTCGCAGCGCGGCGTCAGCTCCTCTAGCACCAGCGCGTTGGCTT
Source organism: Candidatus Roseilinea sp. (assembly GCA_025998955.1). NCBI lineage: Bacteria > Bacillati > Chloroflexota > Candidatus Thermofontia > Candidatus Roseilinea > Candidatus Roseilinea sp. The sequence goes on along the minus strand of AP024676.1, from coordinate 637,846 downwards.
CGAGCATGTCTTCGCGCTTGCCGGTATCTACCCACCAGCCGGTATGCACGTAGGGGTACACCCGGTAGCCATGTGTCACGAGCCACTGAATCGCATCGGTGATTTCCAGCTCGTTGCGCCACGACGGCTTGATCGCCTCCACCGCCTCGAAGACGTGCTTGTCGAACATATAGACGCCGACGAGCGCCAGATTGCTGGGCGGGTCTTTGGGCTTTTCGATCAGGCGCTCGATGCTGCCGTCGGTCCGCAGCACGGCCACGCCATACTGCCGCGGATCGGCCACGCGCGTCAGCACAATCTGACTGTTGTAGTCCGAGGCTGCGTATTGCTCGATCAAACGATGGATGCCGCCCTGGATGCAGTTGTCGCCGAGGAACATGACAAACCGCGAATCACCGATGAAATCTCGGCTGATCTTCACAGCGTGGGCCAAGCCACGCGGCTCGTCCTGGAGGATGTAGGTGATGCGCGCATTCCAGCGCGAACCATCGCCGACGACGCTCCTGATCTCGGCGCCGGTCTCCGGCGCAATCACGATGCCGATGTCTTCGATGCCGGCGTCGCGAATGGCCTGGATCACCCGAAAGAGCACGGGCTTGTTGGCGAGTGGGATGAGTTGCTTGGCGCTGGTGAAGGTGAGTGGGCGCAGGCGCGTGCCTTTGCCACCACTGAGGATGAGGCCTTTCATGGTGTTGCTGGTTGCTAGTCTCTAGTAGCTGATGATGAATTACCGATTACACGTTACCGCTTGCCAATTGCAGGTTGTGTGAAGTCTCGACCGATCCGCCGTCCCGATGATTAGTCGGAAGTTGCCGATTGATCCGCACGATGATGCCCTATGCATAGGGGGTCACGCGACATCGCGCAACACCTCGCGCGCGGCCAGTGCAACGCTATTATCCCGCCCCAGCCGCCGGCGGCTGTAGCTGATGAGCAAATCCGTTCGCGCCCGCGTGATGCCGACATACAACAGACGCAGCCGCTCCGCGATGTATTCGAGGTGCGCCTGGCGCACCGGATCGGCTTCGGTCAAGCCTGTGTCACCACGGGCAAGCGCCTCCAGTTGCACACGTGCCTCCAACGCGGGGTCGTGCCCGGCCAAATACCAGGCCTGTCCGCGAAACTCACCCGAGGCGTCGTGCGGGAACTCGACTTCATCTACACAGGTGAGATACACACGATCCCATTCCAGCCCCTTGGCCTTGTGCATCGTCGTGACGGTGATCTGCCCGGCGACCGGCTGAAACCCGGCCTCGATGAGCGAGCTGCTCAGGTATCGCTGGCGGTTGCTGGCGATCTCGTCCAACTCGCGCGCTACGTCGGCCAGGTGCGCATCTGGATGAAGCGACGCGTAACGGCGCAGGCTGGAGGCCAGGCTGTGCGCAATCGCCAGGTCGTTCTCTTGTGTGAAAAGCTGTTGGGCGACGGTGAGGATGAGTTGATCCACCGGCAGCACGCTGGCGCGTAACCAGCGCGCCGTGAGCGCCGCCAACGCGTACACCTCGCGCGCCTCGTCTTCGCGCAAGACAAGCCCGGTAGGCAACACCGGCGCTGCGTCGGACAGCGGGAAGAGCAACCGCTCCGGCCGGGCGCTTCGCAAAAGCGCCTTCACGCGGTTGTCGCGCGCATCGCCGGATGGACCGACGCCGGCCTCGATCATCGCCGCGCGCAAGTCCACCAGCGCATTCATGTTGGTCGGTTGGCTGCAAAAGCGCACCGCCTGCGCCAGCACACGTGCCACGTCGCGCACCGGCTGCGCGTTGCGCAGTTGATCCTGATACAACGCGCGTTGTGGGTAGCGCGCCTGAATCGCCTCCAGTGCCTGCACAATCCGCTGGCCGAAATAGTTGGTCGGCGCGAGGATGGCGCAGGTCTTGTCGGGCGCGCTCAGGATGAAGCGGACGGCGCTCTGCGCTACTTTTTGCGCTTCGGTGTCTTCATCGTCGAACGACTGCAGCCGGATGCACCCGGCGGACGGATTCGGCTGCGGATCGTCGGGCGGCGCCGGCTGGATGATCTCGTCGGCACTCAATGCCTCCCGCCGAACGACCGGCTCGGGATGCGCGCGCGTCACCCAATCCACCAGTCGGTTGGCCAGGGCGATGATCTCCGGCGCACTGCGGCCGCTCACCGTCAACGGCATCACTTTCACATCGGAGCGTTGCTTGAACGCGCGGAAGAAGCGCACGTCCGACGCCGTGAACGTGGTCATGATGGCCTGGTTCGGGTCGCCCACGCGCACCCAGTTGCCATGCTCGCGCGAGAGCAGCGCGAGGATCTCCTCCTGCAGCGGTGTGCTGTCCTGCGCCTCGTCCTCCAGGATGAAGGGCCAGCGCCGGCCTAGCCGGCGGCGAAAGTCGTCGTCGTTATTCAAGGCGCGGATGGCCGCCCAAATCAAATCGTCGAAGTCCAGTCGGCCGGCAGCACGCAGCGTCTGATCGTAGTGCTCGTAAATCGCCGCGCCGATGCGCAGAAACGGCGACACACCCATCTGCCCCTTGTCCGCCTGTCCCAAAACGAGCGCGCGCACTTCTGCCGGCGTCAGCCGCAAGTGCTTCGCCAGTTTGGTCACTTCCGCGCCGACCCGCGCCGTGTCGTCGGACCATTCGCTTTCGAGCTGGTAGCGCTGCTGCGCTGTCAGGCCGGATGGCAGAAAGCTCAGCCAGTAGTCGTGTTCCTGTTGCATGAACCAACGCGCTGCGTCGGACATCGCGCGGCTGTTGCTCAGCTCGTCGTCAATGCGGTAGTCAGACGTCACGCCGGCGAGGTCGGGACGCTCGCGCACGATCGTGTTCGCCAGGCTGTGCAAGGTGAACACGCGAAAGCCGCCGTCACGCAGGCCCAGTTCGCGCAGCACGAGGCGGATGCGCGCTTTGACGTTCTCCACTGCCGAGTTGGTGAACGTCACCACCAGCACCTCGGCGTCCGGACCAATCACGCCTCGCGCCAGCAAGTGCGCGGCCAGGGCAGCGAGCGTGTGCGTCTTGCCGCTGCCGGGCACCGCCGAAATGGCCAACTTGCCGCCGGCGTATTCGTTCACAATGCGCGCTTGTTGTGGTCGCAGGTTCATAGGTCTCGCAGCGCCCGCGCAAGCATGCCGCTCTCCTCTTGGCCGGCGACGTTCAGCTCGCTGGCTGCCAAATAGATGTTGTCGCGGCAGCGAAAGGCCAGACCACCTACCACGCGCGCGAGCAGATCGCGGCCGGCACGTTGCTCGTCGTCGTCCGTCCAATGCATGCCCGGCGCCCACGCGCGCGAGAGGACGTAGGGGTGCGTGAGCGGTTGGTAGAAGCGCTCGTGCCAGTTCAGGGCGTTGACATCGAGCCAGAACTGGTAGCGCGAGCGATAGTCGCCGGTGAGATAGGTGTAGGCCGGAGCGAGCAGAATGCTGCCTTCGGACACCTCGGGCGTTCGCTCGGGCACGTATTCGGCGGCCAGCACATTCTGCGTGAGCACGACGAGGTAGGCCTGCCCCGCGTCTATTGTCTCGGCTTCATCCGGTCGAGGGCCGAGGCCCAGAACTGATGCCTCGACCGGCCTAGGCGCTTCGACAACCTGCGACAATTCCAAGTCAGCTTGCTCGAACATCTCGCGAAAGGCACGCGCCGAGGCGATCAGCTTGTCGCACACCAACCTGCGCTCCGGATCCTCACCGAGCGCGAAGCCCGGCTGCGACAGCACCTCGGCAACCAACCGTTGCCAGAACACATCGAGCGATGCAGCACGAGCTTGTCGCTCACCTGCCCAGGCAGCCAACCAATCGCGCAACGTGGCGTAGCGCTCCTGAAAGGGCGTCCCCAGACGATTCCACAGCACTGGCTCGTCCAGCGCCGGCAGGACAACGATGCCGGATGGACCGGATACACGGCGCGCCGCATCGGCGATGAGTTGCGCCCGCACGACGTCTAACCCGGACACAACCAGCGCCAAGGCGCGCGCCAGCTCCTGTGGCGAAACCGGCTGCTCCCAACCGGGATGCCCAAGCCGGGCGAAAGCGACCATGGCGCGGACGAGCGGCTGGTCATAGAGCGGCCGCGAGGGGCGCACGGCGTGCACGCCGATGTCGTAGCGCTTCAGGCGCTCTGCCAACTCGAACCACAGCACGTCCTCCACGACCGGCGCGACGACGGCGATCTCGTGCGCCTGCGCGCCGGAGCGAACCAGTGTGCCGATGCGCTCGGCGACCGTCTGAACCATGGTCGTCCAGTAGCGTACCGGCGCATCACCGCCATCCAACCTTTCGACGGCGGAACTGCGCAGCGCTATGCGCGATTCGCGTTCGACGATGGCGCGCATCAGCGCCTGGCCGAATCGCGCCGGCGTATCTGGCGCATCCGGCTGCAAGCGCAGATCGGGAATGTGCATCACCTCGCACATCGTGCGCAACGACCGCGCCGACTGCGGCGACGCGCCCAGGTTGACCCGGAAGCCACCCGGATCGTCCTCGACCAGCATCGCGCTCTCGCACGTCTCCAGCAGCAGGCGCAGGAAGTCGTGGATGATCGGCGCGCCTTCTTCGATGTTGTCGGCCAGCACGTGACGATAGCGCGCGGCCACGTATTCGCGGTAGAAGCCGGCCGCCAGCAGATGCGTCCCAAACAGCTCCATGCCGAGCGAAAAGTCAACCAGCGTGTGGCGCAAACAAAACCGGCGATAGGCAAGCGCGATGTCCTGCACGGCGCGATAGGCGCGCTCCCGCGGCTCGGCGCCATGCCAGGCTGATGCCAGCCGGTCGGCCAACTCCTCCAGCGGAAAGCCCGTCGTCGCCGCACGATTCAGGTCGTCCAGAATCTGGATCAACAGTCGGGCACGTGGCATGCACAGGTCCTCGAATTCGCCGATGCGCGGTGCGACGATGCGGTCGAGGAGATACTGTGCGGCTTCGACGTTCATCCAGGCCGGCTCGCGGTAGGGATCGGCGAAGCCGGCGCGTGGCGCAATGCGCGGAAAGAACAGGCTGACGTGTTGCTGCGCCAGCCCGAAGAACGTGTGAATCTCCGGCTCGGCGAGGCGCGCGCGCCTTGGGCGGCGACTTTCGTGCGATGCCGGCGCAGCATCGCGCGCCCGCGCGAGGGCTGCCTTGAAGCGCTGGATGTGGGATTCTTGTGGGACGAGGACGAGGATGCGGTCAGGACGAATGCCGCTGCCGATCAGCTCGATCAAACGATCGGCAAGGCGCGCCGTTTTGCCGACGCCGGGATGACCGACGAGGTAGCGTTTGCTCATGCCAAGCCGGCGCCGGAGATGGACAGGACGAAGCCGCCGCAACCGCGATGGCTTCCCTTCCGTCCAATCCGCGCCATTGGCCGCAATTGTAGATCATTTGTTCGAGATATGCGTGACCTTGAACTTGATCTCGCCCTCGGGCGCCTGCACGGAAACAATGTCGTTCACCTTGTGACCGAGCAAGGCGCGGCCCAGCGGCGACTCGTTGCTAATTCGCCCGCTGGCCGGATCGGCCTCCGCCGAGCCGACGATGATGTAGTGTTCCTTGCTACCTGAGCCGACTTCGGTGATGGTGACCTTGCTGCCCAGGCGCACCTCATTCGACGGGCCCTTGTTCTCGATCAGCACGGCATTAGCAAGGATGGTCTCGATCTCCAGAATGCGCCCCTCGACAAAGGCTTGCTCATTCTTGGCATCCTCGTACTCAGGGTTCTCCTCGACCTCGCCCTCGGCCATCGCATCGTGCAATCGCTGAGCGACCTCAGCCCGGCGAACGGTCTTCAGATACTCCAGCTCTTCTTCGAGCTTCTTCAAACCCTCCGGAGTGAGATATTCCTGTTCGATCATAATGTATCTACCTACCTTCTGGACGATTTGCGTCGTTTGGTCGGTCCGGTCGCTGCCAAGCAGTATCGTACGGCGACCTCAGAATTAAAATAGAGGCGCTGCATGAACGCCTCTACCGATGCGAGTGTGCGCAATAGTATACCCAGTTTATCCACAGTTGGCAAGAAAATGACAAGCGCGAACTCGCCGTAGCTCATCACCGCGACTCTCGACGCGGCTTGATAGTCGCAACATCCACATTCTCTCCACACCTAGCTTATGTACAAAGTTGTGATCACCGACCATGCGTTCCCTTCTCTCGACCCGGAGCGCGCCGTGCTCCGCGATTTGGCGGAAGTCGTAGACCGCAGCCCACTGCGCACGGAAGACGACGTAATCCAAGCAGCGCAGGATGCTGACGCGCTGATTATCGGGTTCGTGCCCATCACCGCCCGCGTGATGGACGCTCTGCCCCGGCTGCGCTGTGTGGTGCGCTATGGCGTGGGCTATGAGACGATTGACGTACCGGCTGCCGTTGCGCGCGGCATCCAAGTGGCCAACGTGCCCGACTATTGCATCCCCGAAGTGGCCGACCACGCTATGGCACTGCTGTTGGCGCTGGCGCGCAAGGTGATCCCGTTAGACGCCAGCATGCGGCGCGGCGAATGGGCAACCCTGAAGACGGCCAAACCGGTGCACCGTATCGAAGGCCGGACGCTCGGCTTGATCGGCATGGGGCGCATCGGCAGCGCCGTGGCCCGGCGCGCGCTCGGCTTCGGGATGCGCGTGATCGTGCACGACAAGTATCTCTCGCCGGAGCGCGCGCAGGCTGCAGGTGCGACATGGGTGGACCTCGACGCGCTGCTGCACGAAGCGGATTTCATCTCCATCCACACGCCGCTCACGCCGGAAACGCACCACCTCATCAACGCCGAAGCGATCGGCAAGATGAAGCCCGGCGCCTATCTGATCAACGTGGCGCGCGGCGCGATCGTGGACACGCCGGCGCTGGCCGAGGCGCTACGGGCCGGCCGGATCGCCGGTGCAGCGCTCGACGTGTTCGAGCAGGAGCCGTTGCCCGCCGACCATCCCATCCGCAACGCGCCAAATACCATCCTCCATCCGCACGCCGCCTGGTACTCCGAAGAAGCGATGATCCAACTGCAGATCAACGCCGCCGAAGAAGTAGCGCGCGCCCTGCGCGGCGAGCCGCTGAAGAACCCGCTGACGCCGATGAGGACATGATTGGTGATTGGTGATTGGTGATTGATGGATGACCAACGACCGGCGACTAACAACCAGCAACTAGCAACCAGCGACCAACGACCAGCAACCAGCAATGAACATCGAACGCATCGAACTCTTCCACATTCGCATTCCCCTTGTCGCCCCCTTCGAGACCAGCTTCGGCGTGACGACCGAACGCGAGAGCACCCTTGTACGCATTACTGCCGACGGCGTGGTCGGCTGGGGCGAGAGCGTAGCCGACGCCGATCCGGGCTACTCCTACGAGACCGTCACGACCAACTGGCATGTGATGACCGGCTACCTCATCCCCACCCTACTGAGCGCGCCCATCGGCGACCCGCGCGAGGCACCCGCGCGCTTCAGCCGGGTGCGCGGCCACAACATGGCCAAGGCTGCGCTGGAAGCGGCGTTGTGGGACATCGCCGCGCAACAAGCCGGCCTCAGCTTGCGCGACTACATCGGCCAGGTGACCGGCCGACAGATGAAGGATCGCATCGTCGTCGGCGTGAGCATCGGCATCCAACCGACGACCGAAAAGCTGCTGGAGCGGATCGCGAGCTTCCTGCAGTATGGTTACCTGCGCATCAAGATGAAGATCAAGCCGGGGCGCGATCTACAAGACGTGCGCGCCGCGCGGGCTGCCTTCCCCGACCGCATGCTGATGGTGGACGCCAACAGCGCCTATACGCTGCGCGACGTCGAACTGTTCAAGCAAATGGACGACTTGAACCTGTTGATGATCGAGCAACCGCTGGGTTACGACGATATCTATGAGCACAGCAAGCTGCAGCCTCAGCTCAAGACCCCGATCTGCCTGGACGAGAGCATCCACACACCGGATCACGCCCGCATGGCCATCGAGCTGGGCGCGTGCAAGATCATCAACATCAAGCAGGGACGTGTGGGCGGACTGACGCATGCGATTGCCGTGCACGACATCTGCGAAGCGCACGGCGTGCCGGTGTGGTGCGGGGGCATGCTCGAAACCGGCATCGGCCGCGCGTTGAACCTGGCGTTGGCGGCGCTACCCAACTTCACGCTTCCCAGCGACCTGAGCGCGAGCAACCGCTACTACAACCCGGACGTGATCGAGCCGCCTTTCGAGATCAACAGCGATGGGACGTTGAGCGTGCCCGCCGGCCTAGGCCTCGGCGTCCATGTCGTGCCGGAGCGTTTGAGCAAGATCACGCTGCGCCACGACGTGTTCCAGCGGTAGCGTGTGAAACGCAAAACGCGAGAGGCGCACGGAATACGCACTATGTCTTGCGTCTTGCGTATTTCGTAGTGCGTAACGCGTGTGCAATGCGTGACACGCGATACGCACTACGTGGCCTCACTCCGGCTTGGTCTCGCCCGCGCCGACCGGCTCACCGTTCGCCGTCTGCCGGGCAGGCGCTTCATCCGGCCGCACCTCTTGGGCCGGCTGGGTGCGCTTGGCGATCTCCTCGTTCAACCTGCGCAGGGTCTCGGTGAGCCCCGCCTGCAGCTCATTCAAGATCTGCGGGCCATGCGCGGTCTCCCAAGCCTCTTTCACGCTTTGCTTGAGGTTGGTCGCCACCTGGTCGGCGCGCACCTTCTCGACGGCGTCGTTCACGCGGGCGTTCAGCCGCTCCAAGTTGGCCGTCAACTCGCGTTCGATGCTCTTGCGCTCCTCTGACTCCCACATCGCGCGGAAGAGGTTGCTCAAGTTCTCGCCGAGCTTGTTGAGTTCGCGCTCGACCGAGGACTGTTGGGCGTTCTGCTCAGACATTCGATTTACCTCCTGACCAAAATCGTATTTTTACGCAGTGATCATGCCTGACATTTGTTTGATTTTTACAAGCGTTCCATTTATGCCTGCATCCACTTCGGCTTTTCGATCTTGACGTAGACCATGCTATCCACCACCTGCACCGGATAGACGCGCAAGTGCAACTCGCCGGCCGGCCAGACGCACTCACCCGTGGCCACATCGAAGCGATAGCCGTGCACTGGGCATTCCACTTGTCCGTTGTGGACTGCGCCATACGACAGGTCACCCATCGCGTGCGGGCAGATCGGCGTGAACGCCGACACGATCTGCGCACCGCCAGCCTCGGTCAAAGCAATGACGACATAGCCATTTGCAGTCTTTACGCGCAGAGGACGATTGAGTTGCAGTTCGCTGAGGTTGACGGCGGGGAGGAAGCCGTCATTCACTGATTCGGATTGGCTCATGGCTTGGGGATGTTACCAGCTTCGCCGCCAGCCAGTCGGCCATTTGCTTTATCTCCCTGTCGAAGAGGATAACACTGAGATGGGTAGCCTGCGAGACGAGGAGTAGCTCGCGCTCCGGCTGGGACGCCTCGTATAGCCATTTGGCGTTGACGGGCGGCACGGCAATGTCGCACTTGCCATGAACGAACATCTTGGGGCGTGGGCCGATCGCGCGGACGGCGTTTAACGTGTCGAAGCGTGCGATCATGTCATACAAGCTCTCGCCGAACCATGCGCCGTTCATGCTTCGCCACTCGGCCCACATCTTAAGCAGCGACTGGTAGCGCAGCAGAGTGAGGTTGCGTGGCAAGCACACCAGCCCGAGCGATTCGCGGGCTATCGTCAGGCGGGTCACCGGAGGCAACTTCACCGGCGTGGAGATGGTGACGAGCGCGACCACGCGTTCATCGTGCGCTGCCAAATCGGCCACCTGATTACCACCGAAGCTGATGCCGATGGCGCCAACGCGCCGCACGCCCGGCTGATGGCACAGCCAGTCCAGCGCAGCGCGCGCCGCACGGCGGGTGTTATCTACCGTGCACGGCACGGACATGAACTCACCATGTCCGGGCGGATCCACCGTGAGCACGGCGATGTTGCGTTCGAGCAGCCGACGGAAGAGCAACCACTTGAACGCATGCCGGTTGTCGCCAGCGCCGCACACGAGCAATACGGCCGCGCCATTCCATGTATGCGGCTGCAGCCACGTGCCTGGCTGGCGTGCGTCTATCGCCCGGCGTTGTAACTGTTCCGCCCGCTCGGGCGATATTTTGAATTGCTGGATAAGCGTATTTGGCACTTCTAGCCGCGCCGGTGGAATGTAAACGGTGCGAACCGAATAGGGCGCTTCTTCCGACGGCGCGAGAAAGCGCTGTGTAAGCGTGACGACCGACATAGACTCGTAGGGGCGAGCGACATAGCCTCAATTGGCCATCGCGGCTCGCCCCGGAATGGGCCCGGCTGGATTCGAACCAGCGACCAATCGGTTATGAGCCGACTGCTCTCACCGCTGAGCTACAGGCCCACTGCTCATGGATGATACCAAAGTGCTGACATTATTCGCCCAATCCATCCTTGATCGCCTCGGCCACAGGGCGCGGCACCACTTTCGCCAGCTCTTCTACGCTTGCCGCTCGGATCGCTTCGATCGAGCCAAAGGTCGTGAGCAGTTTCTTCCGGCGCGCCGGGCCGATGCCCTCCAGCGCATCGAGCTGCGAGGCCAGGCCGATCCTCTCGCGCTGCCGGCGGTGACCGGTGATGCCGAAGCGATGCGCCTCATCACGGATACGTTGCACCAGAAAGAAGCTCTGCGCGTTGCGCGGCAACCAGATCGCGTCCGGCCTGCCGGGCGCGAAGATTTCCTCTTTCTGTTTGGCCAGCGACACAACCGGCACGATATGCGCCAGGTCGAACTCGCGCAGCACCTCGACCGCAATGCCAAGCTGGCCCTTGCCGCCGTCAATGATGACGAGGTCGGGCAGCAACGCCCAGCTTGGGTCTTCTTTCTTCTGACCTGGAGACAGTGGGATAGGAGGGCCCACGGTGGATCGCTCGATCGCGTTTCGCGAGTTGGATTGTGCGCTTTGAGCATCTTTCCAGCGCTGAAAGCGCCGGCGCAGCATCTGTCGCAGGCTCTCGAAGTCATTCGGGCCGGCAAGGCCTTTGATGTTGAATCGGCGATAGTCGCTCTTCTTCGGCACGCCGTGCACGAACACCACCATGCTGCCGACGATGGCCGCGCCCTGGGTGTTGCTGATGTCGTAGCACTCGATGCGCACCGGCAGGCGCGGCAGGTCGAGCGCCTCCTGCAACTCCTTCAGCACGGCTTCCTGGCGCACGCTGTCTTCGCGCCATTGCGCCTTCAACGTTGCGAGCTGCTCCTGCGCGTTTTGCCGCGCCAGCTCAACCAAGCTGGCATCGGTGTCGGCTTGAGGCGTGCGAATCTTCACCGCGGTGCCGCGCTTCTGCTTCAGCCAGTTCTCGATGATGTTAGCTTCTTCGACCTGTTCCGGCAGCAGTACCTCCGGCGGCACATACGCCGCTTCGTCGTAGAAGCGCTTGAGGAAGGCATCGAGCACGCTCTGGTCGTCTTCGCCCTCCGCGCCGTCCAACACGAAGTACTCCTGACCCAGTAACTTGCCGCCGCGAATGAACAGCACTTGCACACACGTCTCGCCTTCGTCGCGAGCGAAGGCGATCACATCCTGATCGCTGCCCGCAGAGCTGACGACGCGCTGCTTTTCGACCACGTGCTCGAGCGCCCGGAGTTGATCACGATACTCGGCTGCCTTCTCGAACTGATACGCGTTTGCCGCGCGTTCCATGCGCGCGCGCACGTCGGCGATCACCTGCTCGCTCTTGCCCTCCAGAAAGTCGCACAGGCGCTGGATGTTGGCGCGGTATTCGGCCCGGCTGATGGCGCCGATGCATGGGCCGCTGCATAGCTTGATGTCGTAATACATACAGGCGCGTGTGTCGTGGCCGGTGATCACGCGGTCACAGTTGAGGAAAGGGAACATGCGACGCAGCGCATCGCGCGTGGCATACACGGCTTTGGCGCTGGAATACGGCCCGTAGTAGCGCGCGCCATCGCGTTCGATCCGCCGCGTGACCATCACGGTCGGGAAATCGTCTTGCCAGGTCACCTTGAGATAGGGATAGCGCTTGTCGTCCTTGAGCCGGATGTTGTAGCGTGGGCGATGCTTCTTGATCAGCTCGGCTTCCTGGATCAGCGCTTCCAATTCGCTGCCGCGCAAGACGAACTCGATGCGCGCGATCTCCTTCACCAGTCGGCCGGTCTTGGGATAGGCGGCCCAGGTATTGGGGTTGAAGTAAGAGCGCACGCGGCTGCGCAGGTTCACCGCCTTGCCCACATAGATCACCTCGCCCCGGCTGTCGTAGAAGAGATAACAACCCGGCAGCATCGGCAGATTCTTGACGGTCGCCTCGAGATGTTCGGGCACGGACATATGTTCTATTTTAGCCGGCCAGTAGCGAGGATGGGGTGCATTCGCCAACGGGGGCGGATGTATTAGCTAGAGCGCGCGCTGCCCCATTCGCGGCACGTATGGGTGCGGAACGGAGTCCGCGCCCGACCATGCAAATTTTGCCCCTATACACAAATGCACCCCTTTTCCTCGAGTCGTAGCACAATCCATCGCATGAAGATCACCGACCTCCGCTGCGCCGTGATCGGCGACAACCCCGTCGTACGCATCTTGACCGACGAGGGCATAGACGGCCTCGGACAGGCCGAGGATAGCAAGCCCTATCTCAAGCCCTACGTGCTGTTCTACAAGAAGTATCTGCTCGGCGAAGACCCGACCGACGTCGAACGCTGCATGCTCAAGATTCGCCGCCTGGGCGGCTTCAAACCATGGGGTGCGGCCGTCAGCGCCATCGAGTTTGCGCTGTGGGACATCGCCGGCAAAGCCGCCGGCGTGCCGGTCTACAAGCTGCTCGGCGGCAAGGTGCGCGACCAGGTGCGCGTCTATAACGGCGGCGTGCGCTTCCGCATGGACGGCAGCGCGCCCGAGCACTACGCCAAGGTCATGCAGCAGATGAAAGACCGCCCCGAAGGCTTCTCGATCATCAAGCAAGGCATCGCCTTCCACAGCCCAATGCCGGTGGAAGTCCCCAACTTTAGCTACGGCACGTTGCAGTCCGGCCCACCTCATCCCAACCGCGGCCCGCTCACCGAGAAGGGCCTCAAGCACATCATCGCCTGCGTCGAGGCGATGAAGAGCGTCACCGGCGACGAAGTCGGCCTGGCGCTGGACTGCGGCCCCGGCTTCACCGTGCCCGACGCCATCCGGCTGGCCAAGGCACTGGAGCCCTATAACCTGATGTGGCTGGAGGACATGATCACCGGCGACTACACGCCCTACGTGATGGCCGACCTGTATCGCGAAGTCACACGCGCCACCTCGACGCCGATCCACACCGGCGAGCAGATTTACCTGCGTCAGAACTTCCGCGAACTGATCGAGACCAAAGCGGTGAACATCATCGGTCCCGATCCGGCCGACATCGGGGGCATCGCCGAGCTGAAGTGGGTGGCCGAATACGCCGACCTGCACGGCATCCTGATCGCGCCGCACGGCACGATTGATGGCGTGATCGGCCTGGCGGCACATGTGCACTGCGCCGCCGCGCTCCCGCACAACTACATCGCGCTGGAATATCCCTACGCGCGGCACACTTGGTGGTACGAGATCATCGAGGGCCTGCCCAATCCCATCGTGAAGAATAGCATGATTGACGTGGCAGCCTTCAACTGCCCCGGCCTGGGCGTGAAGTTCAACGTGGACAAGGCCGAAAAGTATTTGAGGGAAGAGGATAAGGGATTCTTCGATTAGCCCGGGGGCGCTGCCCCCCACGCGTCACGCGAAGTTGGACATCTTTTCAGCAGCGATTCAACTGGAAAGTGGGCGGTTGATCATGGCACGCTGTTGCGCAGGAGGATCATCCATGAGCAACCAGCAGCAAATCAAGAATCGGCCAGCCCAACCGCAGAAGCAGAACACGCTGCCTGCGAACCGGCCGAAGCCGTCCGGCTTCCATGCTTGGCTGGCCTCGCTCGGGCGCAACGGGCGATATGGACGCTAGTTATCAGGTGTGATTCCGGCTCTCGGATTCGAGGCTTCAGCCGGTGCGTAGCTCTAACCAGTAGCGACATCGCGGTTGAGTTCGTAACCGGCTAAAGCCCGAAATCCAGGCGTGGGAGCATCGGCTATAGTTACCGCGGATGACGGTGGTCAAAATCTGCGGCATCACCAACCTCGACGACGCGCTGTGCGCGATTGACGCGGGCACAGACCTGCTCGGCTTCATCTTCTACCCCAAAAGTCCACGCGCAGTGACTTTGGAAATTGCGCGCGAGATCGTCGCCGGCATCAGAGGCAAGGGTGTAGAAGCCGGCAATTGGGGATTGGGCAGTCGAGAGTCGAGAGTCAGATGCGTCGGCGTATTCGTCAATGAATCGCCGGCCGACATGCTGCGCGTGCTGGATGAAGTCGGCCTGGACTTCGCGCAGTTGAGCGGCAGAGAGTCACCCGACGACCTGGCGGCGATGGGCGGTCGCGCCTACAAAGCTATCCGCGAGTGGGACGACGCCGGCGCCACATTTGCCCAATTGTCGAGCGCTCATCCTTACCTCCCGGAACTTCTCCTCGACGCCAACCACGCCACGCTCTACGGCGGCAGCGGCCAGCGCGCCGATGCATCGCTGGCGCTAAGCCTGGCCCGACGCTACCGCTTGCTGCTCGCCGGCGGCCTCACGCCCGACAATGTAGCCGATGTCATTCGCACGGTCCGGCCGTGGGGCGTGGACGTCGCCAGCGGCGTCGAGGCATCCCCCGGCAAGAAGGACCATGCCAAAGTGCGCGCCTTCGTCGCTGCGGCGAAGGCGGCACTTCATCGCTGAGCACGGCGCAGCACATAAACAGTAGGCGCAGGCTTCATGTCGGCGCAGCAGCGAGCTACTTCGGGATGAGCGCATTCAAGATCGGCTCGTTCCACTGCTTCCGGTCGCGGTCATACACGCCGAAGCCGGCGCCGAACTCCCAATACGCCCACGAGATGTCGCGCGCCTCAGCCGCCCGCGCGACGTAGCGCGTCCATCGTTCGCGCGATTCGATATCGGCGTATTTGCCATAGCTGCCGAACTCGCCCATCCACAGCGGGATGTGGTTGTCCTTCGCCCAGCGCGCCACCTGATCGAGATCCCAGTCCACCTTGGCCTTCTGATTCCCGTCGCCCTTCCACGTCGTGCCGATCCAGGCGTTGCTGCCATCCACCCACTCTGCACCTTGGTGGGTGAACGCGAACGGCAGATAGTAATGAAAGGTGGCGATGAGATGCGGATCGTCGGGGCGCTTCATGCCCTGCAGGCTATCCGGCCCGCCCCAATTTGCGCCGGTGAAGATCACGTTGCGTTGTGGGTTCGTCTTGCGGATCACCGCCAGCACATCCTCGAACAGGCGCTGCCACAGGCCGGCCGTGAGCGCGCCGTGCGGCTCGTTCAGTGGCTCGAACACCACCCTAGCCGGCAGATTCCGGTAGCGCGCCGCGATCTGATCCCACAACGCCAGGAATCGCTCACGCTCGCC